>JBBDYF010000282.1:0-12069 GCA_040901775.1 Pirellulaceae bacterium
GGTGTTTGTCACCGGCGGCGATCTGCAGCGGCTCGCTGGGTTGTTCGACTCGCAGGCGACCTTCATCCCGCAAATGGTGCTGGCCGGCATCGCCGTTGCCGACCGCCAGCCGCGAACCGGGCCTGGGAAAGAATCGACGGCATTGCTAACCTGAATCGCGCCGGCGGCTGCCGGTTCGTAAAAGCGAAGATTCTCTCCGCAGGGAGCTGCCCGATCATGTCCGTCTCGGCCGAACAGGTTTTGAAAATCACCCGCGCGCTCAAGGGCTTCGACCCGCACGAGCGCCGGCCGTTGACCGCCTATCTGGCAGATATACCGCGGCTCGATTCGCTGGCCGATCTGGGCAACGGCACGCCGGTGCTGGTCCGCGGCGATGTCGATGCCAAAGTCGGCGAGAAGCTGGGCGATGGCGACATTCGCCTCCGGTCGATGCAGGAAACGCTGGAGTTCGGCCGCAGCCGAGGTTGGAAGCAGATCGTCTTCGGCCACCTGGGCCGCAAGCAGGAAGGCAAGCCGGCCAAGTCGCTGACGAAAGTTGCCCAGCGTCTCGGCCAGATCCTGGGCTGCGAAGTCCCCCTTATCCGCGACTGGCTCGACGAAGCGAGCGGCCCTGCCAATCCACACGTCAAGCCGCACGTCCAGCAGCAGATCGGCGCGGCGGCGCCCGGCAGCGTGCTGATGCTCGAAAACGTGCGCGAGTACGCGCTGGAAGTCGCGTTGTGGAAGGCCACGGAAGAAGAGTTGCCGGCGCTGGCGTCGCGGTTGGCGGCGCTGGCCAATTGCCTGGCGCAAGAGGTCGCCGTGCATTACGTGAACGAGGCGCTTTCGGCGGGCAGCCTCGACGCTTCGAGCACGGTGGTTCCGCTGGCGATGCGGCGGGCCGTGCTGGGCAAGTACATCGCCCGCGAGTTCGAAGGCCCCCTGCTCGACTGCATGAAAGCGAAGCTGGTGGTCTTCAGCGGAATCAAAATCGACAAGCTCGACGACCTGGAAGCGATGATCGACCGCGGCACGATTCGGACGGTCCTCTCGGCTGGCTCGCTGGCGATGGCCTTGAAGAAGGCCGAGGCGCTGAATGCCGGCCGGAAATTTTGCCTCGGCGCGACCGAAGATCCGGCCAACGAAGGGCAGTCGTTCTATATCGGCCCCGAGCGGATCGAACAGGCTGGGCGGATGCTGGCGGCTGGCAAGACGCAGGGGATCGAGTTCGTGCTGCCGGTCGATTTCAAGCTGGAAGACGAGCGGGTTGTCGAAGTGCTCGCGCCCACGGATCAGCAGTTCGACATTGGTCCCCAGACGATCGCCCTGTTCGAGCAGAAGGTCGGCCGGTTCATCGAGGCGAACCGCGGGCAGTCGGCGACCGTCTTTTACAACGGCGTGTTCGGCATGTTCGAGGACGCGCGGTTCGCAGCCGGCACCAAGGCCTTTATCGCCCAGCTCAAGCGGATGAAGGATGCGGGCCTGAGCGTTTATGTGGGCGGAGGCGAAGGGGGCACCGCCCTGGAACAGTACGGCCGGCTCGAGTGGGTCACGCATTGCTTTACCGCGGGCGGGACCGTGCTGAATGCCTTGGGGGCCGAGCCCGTGCCGTATCTGGTGGCCCTGCGAGCGGCCCAATAGCCGGGAGCAAACCTGCTCCCGGAGAACTGCCTGCACGGCATCCACCCAAGCACACCGGAACCAGGTTTGGTTCCGGCTGGTTGACGGACATCCGTTACGTCCCACGCATTCGGATTTCCTTGCGCTACCGGCCGGGCAAGGTGGAAAAACCGGAGAGAGTTTGCCGCTGGGTGAAGATTGGCAAATGGGGGCGACGATAGCACTGCCAGGATACAGCACCCAGGCGTGCTGAGCGGTCGCTGAGCGTCCCTTTACGGCCCACCGCCATTGCCGACGAGCATTGCGGGGCCGGCGGTTCCGGCGACACGTTGTTCCGTTGTTTCCGTTTCCGTCTCCCTTCGTGTTTCCGGTTTTTCGAGGAGCCCTCTGATGAAATCTCGCGTGATTGCTGCGGTGTTGTCCGTCGGTATGTTGTGTTTGGCTTCCCAAGCCAGCGCCTTCGAGCTGTTCTCGATGATGGGCGGTGGATACGGTTGCGGCTGCGACGCCGCCCCGAGCTGCGGTTGCGACAACGGCTGCGGCCGTCAGCGCTGCCGGAAAGATCGCTGCCACCGGAATCGGTGCGGCGAGAACAACTGCGGTTGCGCCGCTGCCGCCCCGAGCTGCGCCGCCCCCACCTGTGCCGCTCCGGCCCCGAGCTGCGGTTTTGAGCCCTCGTGCGCCGCTGCCCCGAGCTGCGGATACGAGAATGCCTGTGGCTGCGACAATGGCTGCGGCCGCAATCGTTGCCCCAAGCAGCGCTGCTGCCGCGAGCCCCGCTGCAAGAAGCAGCGCTGCTGCCGCGAGCCCCGTTGCCACCGCAATCGTGGCTGCCAGAACACCTGCGGCGGCCCGGTCATGAATGGCTGCGGCTGCGGCGCATAAGCTTGGCCACGTTCGCGCATCCTCAGGCCGACGCATACACCGCTGCGGCCAGCCCGACATGCGAATCAGAATATTGCGAAACCCTCGGCAACTTGCCGAGGGTTTCGTGCTTTTTGCCGTTACGCTAAAATGCCGCGAATGAGCTGCGCCTCGTCCGACGGCCCGACGAGCCGCTGGTTGAGCCCCTGATAAGGATAGCTGAATCGCTTGGCGTCGATGCCGAGCAAATGCAAGATGGTCGCCTGCAGGTCGTGAATGCCGACCTTGTCTTGGGTGATGAAATAGCCCAGATCGTCGGTCTGGCCATGCACGTGCCCAGCCTTCACGCCACCGCCTGCCATCCAGATGGTGAAGCAGTGGGGATGATGGTCGCGGCCCAGGAATTTCGATCCGCCGCGCTCTTCGTTCAAGGCGGTGCGGCCGAACTCGCCCCCCCAGACAACCAGAGTGTCCGCCAGCAGGCCGCGCTGCTTCAGATCCTTCAGCAAAGCCGTAATGGGCCGGTCGGTCTGTTTGCACTTGTTCGGCAGGGCGGTGATGATGTCGTCTCCCGCGCCGGTGCCGTGGGTGTCCCAGCCCCAGTCGTAGAGCTGCACGTAGCGGACTCCCTGCTCGGCCAGCCGGCGGGCCAAGAGGCAGTTGTTGGCGAACGAGGCCTTGCCTGGCTCCGCGCCGTACAGTTCGAGCGTCTCTTTCGATTCTTTCGAGATATCCATCACCTCCGGCACGGCGATCTGCATCCGATAAGCCAGCTCGTACTGGCTGATGCGGGTGAGCGTCTCCGGGTCGCCGAACTCTTGCAGTTCCAGTTCGTTCAGTTTGGCCAGCGCGTCGAGACTGCGACGGCGCACGTCGCGGCTCATCCCCGCGGGATTGCTCGCATACAGGATCGGATTGCCGACCGACCGGCATTGCACGCCCTGATAAACCGACGGCAGATAGCCCGTGCTCCAGAGGGCCTTGCCGCCCGTTGGATCGGTGCCGCCGCTGATCAGCACGACGAAGCCCGGCAAGTCCTGATTTTCCGACCCCAGGCCATACGTGATCCACGAGCCCATTGCCGCGCCGCCGTTGCGGGCCGAGCCAGTGTACAGAAAAAGTTCGGCCGGCGCGTGATTGAACTGGTCGGTGTGCATCGACTTGATGACGCACAGGTCGTCGGCGACCTCCTTCAAGTTGACCCACAGCTCGCTCATTTCGAGACCCGATTGACCGTGCCTCGCAAACTTGTACGGCGTGCCCAGCATTTTTGGGCGGCGGGCCTTCAGGTCGATGAAGGGCAACCGCTCTTGCTTCAGAATCTCTAGCAAATCGTCCGGGCAGGGCTGCAGCGTGTGCTCGACCAGCTTGGGCTTGTAGTCCCACAGGTCGTGCTGCGGCGGCGCGCCCGACATATGCAGATAGATCACCCGCTTGACCTTGGCCGGCAGCGCGGGAGTTTTGGGGGTGAGGGGGTTGTCGGGGTCGGGAAGGGGCGCGCGAGCGGCAACCGTTGGGCCGAGCAGGCCCGCCAGAGTCGCCGCGCCAAGCCCCAGATTGCAGCGCCGGAGAAACTGCCGCCGCGTCGCCAGCCTGGCCACTTCGTAACGAGTATCCATCGATCACCTTGTTATTGCTTTGAATCGCCGTCCGCGTGCAAGCCAGCCGCATCCAGCAAATCGCTGACGTGGAGTTGTTTCGCCCACTTTGTCAAATAGAGTCGGTCTAACCGCTCGCGCTGCGCCTCGAGCATCTCGATGACGTCGCGCCACTGCCGATCGGAGACTTCTCCGCCGAGCCGATACCATTCCAGCTTCGTCAGGATCGAATCCTCGGCCGACAAGACCGCAGTGGATTCCGTTGCTCCTTCAGGAACAAATCGAGCCTGACGCCTAGACATCACGCAGGCATCAAACTCTCTCGGTTTCTGCACGAAAAAGTCAACTTTGAACCCGATCAGCGTGTTGATGATGTTGAACGACGAGCGGCGTCGGTTGGCATCTGCAATCGCCGGCACGCTCACATAGTATTCTGCTCCATAGTCGGCGGCGAACTCCGCCTCTCGGCCCGGAAACGGCGCGACCATGATGTCGGCATCATTCGTTGCCCGCGGCGCTCCCTGGACCGAACTGGCCAGCGATCCCGCCAGGACGTACGGCAACTCCATCCGCTCCAGCAATCGCACCGCTTTGCGCACCTCGCGCCAGGCGTCTTCGGGTGTATTCATCGCGAACGATCCTCGCCTTCTCGTACAGTTCGGGATCCAACGTGTGGCGCATCCAGGCAACTATCAACTCGTCCTCCGTGACGCCGGGATGGCGCGCGCGATAGCCCGCGTCGAACAGTTGCCGCGACATCCGCCGCAAGTCGCCGACGATCGTCGCCTTCCGCTCGGGCGGCATCTGCTGATAAACGCGCACGAGCGCTTGGCGCGCTTCAGGCAGCGTGTCCTCCGCCAGTGGCTGCTCGTGCGGCGCTTGCTTGTGCTTTTTCAGCATGCGGCTCTTCATCGCCTACCCCTTCATCAGCACGCCGTCCAAATTGAGCAGCACGTTGGCCACCACCGTCCAGGCGGCGGCCTCGGCGGCGTCCATCCCCTCGGGCAGCGGGCCGAGCGGATCGATGGCCAGTTTGGCCGCTGCAGCAGGATCGGCCTGGTAGTGCGTCAGTTCGCTGGCATACAGGTCTGCCACTGCCGCGATTTGTTCCGCACTGGGCGGCCGCACCAGACAGAGCCGCAGGCCGTAGGTGGCTCGTTCTGCCGGCGACGAGCCCCCGTCCTTCATGATTCGGCGGGCGAGGGCTTGGGCCGCCTCGACAAAGGCCGGATCGTTCATCGTGACCAACGCCTGCAAGGGCGTGTTGGTGCGAAACCGCCGCAAGGCGCACGTCTCGCGGCTGGGGGCATCGAACGTCGTCATGGAAGGATACGGGATCGTCCGCCGCCAGAACGTGTACAGCCCGCGGCGATAGCGATCTTCCCCTTCGCTCGTCCGCCACGTTCGCTCGCCGTTGAACGCCGCCTGCCACAAGCCGTCTGGCTGCGGCGGAAAGACGCTGGGCCCGCGCAACTTGCGAGACAAGAGGCCGCTGAGGGCGAGCGCCTGGTCGCGAACCATTTCGGCCTCCAAACGAAAGCGTGCCCCGCGCGACAGCAGCCGGTTGCGCGGGTCTTTGGCCAGCGAATCGACGGAAACCTGCGCGGTCTGTCGATACGTTTCGGACATCACGATCTGCTTGAGCAGGGCCTTCACATCCCACTTCAAGGCGAGAAACTCGGTCGCCAGCCAATCGAGCAATTCGGGATGGCTCGGCAATTCTCCCTGAATGCCAAAATCCTCTTCCGATTCGACCAGCCCCATGCCAAACAGTTGCGCCCAGAACCTATTGACCGCCACCCGCGCCGTTTGCGGGTTGTCGGGATGCACGAGCCACTGGGCCAGACCGAGGCGATCGGCCGGCACGCCTGCGGGCAGGGGATGGAATGCCGCGGGCGTTCCCGGCGAGACCTCTTCCCCTTTGGTGAGAAAGTTTCCCTTGACCATCAGCCACGTCTTCCGCCGCTGGTCTTCGGGCAACTCCTGCATCACGGGAACCGTGGGCGCGGCGGGCTTCGACTTTTCGAGAGCCGCAATCTGTTCGCGCAGCGGCGCAAGCGCGGGGGCGAGTGTCCGATAGTGGGCCGCCAATTGTTGCTGCTGGGCTTCGGAACGGCTTTCGGCTGGCATGTCGAGAATTGCCAAGATTTCGACGGGAACGCTTAGCTCGACCACCGCGGCGTCGGTTGTAGCCGAGAGCCGAAAGCGGCCCAGCGACATTTGTGGCTCGGGCGACTGAAAGTCGAGCGTGAATTTGAGGAGCGTCGGTTCTGATCGGGCCAGCGGACTGGCCGCAACAAAGACCGCACAGTGCGGCTGGTCCGCTTGCGAACCGACGCCCCAGCCCGCCTTGGGATCGGGCGGCGATTTAATCGCGCTGGCGACCGGCGACTCCTCAGCCGAGAAATCGGCCAGCGCGCTTTTGAAAGCGACATCGACAACGCCGGAAACCTTCAATTCGCTGCTCGGAGCGGGAACCCCCTTAGGCGATTCCTGCCAGACGGCGTTTCGCTTGGCATCGAGGATCTGCACCTTGTAACCGGCCAGGCGGCTGCCAATGGTCCCGCCGCCATCGGTTCGATTCCACACGGCAATTCGCTCGATGGGTCGATCCTGCCCCAGATCGACTTCCCACCACGGGTTGGCTTCCTGGTTGGTGTGCGTGACCGACTTGGACTCAAAGAAGTTGCCCTTGGAGTTGCCGTCGATCGCCAGCTCCGCCGCACCGCCAAAGCTGACGCTCGACTGGGTCGCAGCGCGGTTCAGGGCGACGTTCTCTTCCCCTGCATACACCTGCACCTCGGCCAGCGACAAGTATTTCTTCTCGCCGGGCAATTCGATCCGGACGAAGCGCCCCGTAGCAGCCGGGCTGGTTTGCCCGGCCGGCTGCGCGGTAAGCGACAAATGCGTCAAGCGAAAATCGCCGCTGGGCGAGCGACCCGCGCCGCCGGCGGGGAGCGATGCATCGGGGATCGTCTCCAAGCGAAAGGCCGTGATGCCGCTCAGGCTGGTTGGCACGGCAATCGACAGCGTGTCTTGTGGCGGATTCTCGCCGGAAACGAGGATCGACCCGTCGGCTTGTCTGCTCAGGGACGCTCCGCCGGCCGATTTCATTTCGGTTGGTTCGAGGGTCTGCCACGCTGTCGGCTGACGCAGCGCTGCTTCCCACTTTGCCTGCTCGGCAGCTACCTCGGGCGAAGGCATTTCCAGCTTGGTCTTGAGGCCCGCGATTTGCTGGTCGATCTGGCCCACCTGGGTCGCCCACTCGCGGGTCGGGGCCGTCAGGTTCGGCGAGTCGTCGCCCCGGTCGGCGTCGGCCGTTTGATTGAATATCGCGTAGAACTGGTAGTATTCCTTCTGCGAGATCGGCTCGAACTTGTGGTTGTGGCACTTCGCGCAGCCCAGGGTGATCCCCATCCAGACCTGCATCGTCGTGTCGGCCCGATCCTTCACGGCGGCGACGCGAAACTCTTCGTCGTCGGTCCCCCCTTCGGTGTTCGTCATCGTGTTGCGGTGAAAGCCGGTTGCCACCTTTTGATCGAGCGTGGCATTGGGCAGCAAATCGCCGGCGATCTGCTCGACCGTGAACTGGTCAAACGGCTGGTTGGCGTTGAAGGCGTCGATCACCCAATCGCGATAACGCCAGGCGTTGGGCCGCAGCGGATCGCTGCCGTAGCCGCGCGAGTCGGCATAGCGGGCCTGATCGAGCCACATCCGGGCCCACCGTTCGCCAAAGGCCGAGTCGGCCAGCAGGCGATCGACCAGTCGGCCGTACGCTTCGGGATCGGGGTCGGCCACGAACTGTTCGACTTCGGCGGGCGACGGCGGCAGGCCGCGCAAATCGAGGCTCAGGCGGCGAATCAGAGCGTACTTGTCGGCTCGCGGCGAGGGGGTCAGTCCCGCCGCTTCAAGCTTGGCCAGGACAAAATGGTCGATGCCTCCGGCCGGCCAGGATTGCTGTTGCACCTGGGGAAGCGGGTGGCTCACCGGTTTGACCATCGCCCAGTGCGGAGCATACGACGCCCCCTCATCGACCCAGCGCCTTAGCAGGCCGATCTGCTGCTCGGTCAGCGTGATGCCGGTCTCTTTTGGCGGCATCCGCTCACTTTCATCTTGGCTGGTGAGGCGGCGGACCAACTCGCTGGCCGTGCTCTGGCCGGGGATGATGGCAGTGACGCCGCTTTCGAGTTCCTGGGTCGCGCCCGCCTGCTGATCCAACCGCAAGCCGGCGGCGCGATGCTCGTCGTCCGGTCCGTGGCAAGCAAAGCACTTTTTTGCCAGCAGCGGTCGCACGTCGCGATTGAAATCGACCGTCGGCTCGGCAGCCATTGCAGCGGTGGCCAGGCAGATCCAAGCGACTATTAACGAGCAAAATCGCGGCATCTTATCGAGCCCCACGCTAGGCGCATGATGTTTCCCAAATACGCAACCCTTCACCAACACAATTGTAGCACAACCGCCACAATTCCAGCGGGTTTTGCTGCTATCGGAACGGGAAGGCCAATGGCGCAATCGCAATGGTGACCGCGGCGACGAGCAGATCCAAGGGAATGCCGACTTTGAGGTAGTCGCTGAACCGATAGCCGCCCGGGCCATACACCATGAGGTTGGTCTGGTAGCCGATTGGCGTGGCGAACCCGGCCGAGGCGGCCATCATCACGGCGATCACGAACGGCAGGTAGCTAACCCCCAGTTTTTCGGCCGCCTCTAGCGCCAGCGGAAACATGAGGGCTGCCGCGGCGTTGTTGGTGATTAGTTCGGTGGCGACCATCGTAATCAAATAGATCAGCGCCAACGTCACCCACTCGTTGCCTCCCGCCAGCGAGATCGTCTTTTCGGCGATCATGCTGGCCGCGCCCGTCTTATAAAGGGCCGTCCCCAAGGCAAACGACGCTGCAATGGCCAGCAGTACCGCCCAGTCGATGCTCTTGCGGGCCGTCTCGAGCGAGACGCACCGCGTGGCCAGCATGGCAGCCGCCGCCAACAGTGCGGCCAGGAACATCGAGTACGAGGGAACCCATTCAACCGCCGGTTGCAGGGCGGGGATCGCACCGGCGGCAACGGCGAACAAATCCTGTCCCGACACGGCCAGCACCATCGCGGCCAGAATGACGACCGCCATGAGGGCCAGCTCGTGCTTGGGAGGGCTCGACTGTTCGACCTTGCTGACCAGGAAGAAATCGCGGCTGTCCTTTTGCTGATCGGCGAACGAGGGGTGGGCCTCGACCAGCAGCACGTCGCCGGCATGGACCTCGATGTCGCCGATTTTTTGGTGTAGCCGCTCGCCGTTGCGGGCGACGGCGACCACCACGGCGTTGTAGTGCGTGCGGAAGCGGGACTCGCGGATCGTCTGGCCGACGAGCGGGCAGGTGTTGCTGACCACCGCCTCGATCAGGCAGCGCTGCGGCCGCGGCGTTTTCAAATGGAACACGTCGTCGGTCGCCGGCACCAGGCCGCGAATCCGCTGCAACTCGACGATCGAATGGACCACACCGACAAACAGCAACCGGTCGCCGGCCCGCAGCACCTCGCGCGGCGAAACGGCGGGCATGGCGTTGCCGTCGCGGTCGATCTCGGCCAGGAACAGGCCCGGCAAATGCCGCAAGCCGGCCTTCTCGATCGACTGCCCGACCAGCGGGCTGTCGGCCGCGACCTGCATTTCGACCGTGTACTCTTTCGGGTCGTGCGAACTGAGCGCGGGGCGGCGATCGGGCAACAAAAACCGGGCGGCAAAGACGATGTACACCCCGCCGATCAATGCCGCGGGAACGCCGACCCAGGCAATGTCGAACATCCCCAGTTTGTGCTCTTCGCCCAACGTCTCGATGATCATTCCTTGCACGACCAGGTTCGTGCTGGTGCCGATCAGCGTCATCGTGCCGCCCAGAATGGCCGCATAGCTAAGCGGGATCATCAATTTCGACGGCGCGATTCGCTGCGCTTTGGCGAAGTCTCCCACCGCCGGCACCAGCATGGCCACCAGCGGCGTGTTGTTCATGAAGGCCGATAGGCCCATCGCGGGAAACACCAGCCGCACGATCGCCCCCAGCATGGTCTTCGGCCGACCAAACAAGGTTTTGGCGATCCAATCGACGCCCCCCGTCTCGCGCACTCCCGAGCTGACGACAAACAGCACCGCGACCGTCGCCATCCCTTCGTTCGACAACCCGGCCAGCGCATCGCCCGGCGAAAGGATACCCAACGCGAGCAACACGACCACTCCGAGGATCAGGATGATGTCGGGTGCCAGCGAACTAACTGTCAGCAAGACGAACAAGGCCAGGACCAGGCCGAGCGAAAACTCGGCCTTGCCAAACGGCATCAGGTTCCAGAAGTGGTCCATTGCTACACGTTCGAGGAATTGGCGTGGGCGAAGACCACTAACTTATCGGCCGGGAGACACAATCATCATTAAGATGACACACAAAGTAATGTATGGGTTCGCGCGCAGCAAGCGGCCTTGGTGCGATTCCACAAGTCGCTTCCAGCAAGAGGTTTGCGTCAAATACCAGCGCGATCAGGGCTTCACGGCCTCGACCGCCAGGCGTTGCAGCTCGCTACGCAGGTCGCTGGCGTCGGCATTGGGAAGGCCGGTTCGCTGAATCAGCAATATGACGAACAGGTCTTGGGGCACGTCGATCCACCCCTGGGTGCCAAAGGCCCCGCCGTGGCCGAACGCCCCCTTCGACAGCATGGCATGCACGCCGGCCGGCTCTTTGGTCACCGCCCAGCCGAAGCCAAACCCCATGCCGGGCGTGAAGCCGCATTGCAGGTCGCCCGTTTGCAGCGTGGTCATCTGCTGAAAGCTTTCCGGCGACAGAAGTTTCACGTCTCCCAGCTTTCCGCCCTGCAACATGGCCCGGTAAAGCTGGGCCAGATCGCCACCGGTCGAGAACAGGCCGCCGGCGGGGATCGGATGTCTGGCCCCTTTGGTCGGACCGATCAAGGCGTAGTCGGCAAAGACGAGCTTTCCGTCCTTCTGGCCATACAGGCCGGCCAGCCGGGCGAGTTGCTTGTCGTCGGGATAAAACGTGGTTTCGTTCATCCCCAGCGGCTTGAAAATTCGCTCGGCAAGAAAGTCTTCGTACTTTCGTCCGCTGCGCACCTCGATGATTCTGCCCAGCGTGTCGATCCCCGCATTGCAGTACGACCATTTGCTCCCCGGCTCGAAATCGAGAGGCCGCTGCGACTGCAGGAGCGTGGCCTCTGCCAGCGACAGGTTGCGGGCGAAGTACAGATCGGAATAACCGGCCGGAAAACCACCCGGCAGGCCCGAGGTGTGCGTCAGCAGGTCACGAATCGCGATCGGGCGGGGGGGCTTTTTCAGGATGATCCGCTCGCCGTCGCGCCGCTCGATCAGCATTTGCCCCTTGAATTCGGGCAGGTGCTTTTCAACCGGATCTTCGACCGACAGCTTCCCTTCGTCTTGCAAGATCATGATGCCGATGGCGGTGATCGGCTTGGTCATCGAGGCGATGCGAAACAGTCCGTCCTTGGGCATCGGCGCTTTTCCTTCGAGGGTGAGCAGGCCGACCGCCTCGTGATGGACGATGCCTTGCGCATTGCCGACGACCGTCACCACGCCGGCGACCGCGCTCTCGTCCACGAATTGCTGCATCCGCGGCGCGATGGCGGCAAGCTTGGCGGGATCAAATTCAGCCGCAAATACCGATTCCGAGTAAATGACAGCCAACCAGGCAGTCAAAAAGAGCGACGAAATGAATCGAATGGCGGAAGGCATTACGGATTCCTCTTGGATGTTTCCTCAGAGTGGAGTTTCCAGTTCAATCGACCTCGCTTCGTCCGGGGCTTCGATAGCCCACGACGAAGCGGCTGGCGGCAGATCGTTCTACTCGCGGCACAACCAAGGCCGGAGAGAAGCACTCCTCGTCGTCGGCTCCTTACATCTAGCCCGAACAGCCGTCAGAGCCGCGCAACAGCGCGAGCTCGCATCCGCAAGACAGGGCCCGTGTCATGGAAGGTACTCCCGTTTCCGCTCATTTGGAAG
>JBBDYF010000283.1:0-11923 GCA_040901775.1 Pirellulaceae bacterium
AGCACCAAATGATCTACCCCCAGCGCATCGCAAAGCGAGGATCGGAAGCCACGGATAAAACACAGCCCGGCGCAGCCGGAACCAAAGTAAACAACCACGAATCATACGAATCTTACGGATGAATCAGGGAGCAACCGCGGATCACACGCCAGTTCGCGGATGGGGAGGAGGCAATAGCCACGAAAAGCGAGAAGAGCCACAAGATGCCTATGACCGTAGGCTGGTTACTTTTTTGTGCCTCCTGGTGTTTTTCGTGGCCCTGAAAATCTTCGCGGCTCGCGAGCAAATTCAACGTTTGTATTAAAGAACTGCACTTTCCGAGTCTGAGATTGGCTATATAGCGAGTTTGGTGAGGCGTTGCGTGAGTTTCAGGATTTTTCCCGGCAACGTCCAAACGCGGGTAATTGCCGATAATTCGGTTGGGATGATGAGTTGTCGCAAAGCTTTACGGCTGTTGGCGTGAGAAGGACCGACGTTGGGGATTGTTGTCCCACGACGAATCGCTGCGGTCGCAGAGTTGCGGATGAGAACGCTTCCAGGCCCACAGTTCCACCAGCGTATGCATCCAGAGGTTCATGTGAAACGCGGCCATGTGGGAGTGCCCAGCGCCGCAGCTTCACTTCACGCCAAGCCGCCTGATAGGGCGCATTGAGGCACCTTGTTTAACCACAATTCTCCACAGCTTGTTTCCGTTGTCATTCCAACCTACCGGGGCGATCGATATATCGCCACCGCGCTGGCGAATGTGGCCGCTCAGACCTGGACACAATGGGAAGTTCTCGTCGTCGAGGATGGTTCACATGGCGATACCCAATCTATCGTTCGTCAATTTGCCGATCTGCATCCCGGACATCGCGTCGAGTACTTGAGTCATCCGGCCAATCGGGGCCAGGCTGCCGCGAGGAACACGGCAATCGAGGCGGCGCGGGGAACCTGGATTGCACTCCTCGACGTGGATGATCATTGGCAGCCCTCGCATTTGGCGGCATCGCTAGCCGTGCTGAATGCCGAGCAGGCCAGTTTGGCCTACTCAACGACTGTCATGTACGACGACGAAACCGAATTGATGATCGGGATCTGGGGCCCTACAAAAAAGGATCTGGAGAATTTCCCAGAGAGCTTGTTTCGGCGATCTTTCATCGCTCCCTCTGCCGTCGTCTTTCATCGCGAGCTCTTCGATCGCGTCGGTGGTTTTGAAACGACTCTCTGCCCGTGCGAGGATCTCGACTATTGGATTCGTTGCGCGGCGGTCGGTATGAAGTTTGCCCACGTAAAGGGCTGCCATGTGCTCTATCGAAAGAATCATTCCGACGCGCAGACAGCGGGTACTTGCCGCCTCACTGAAAGTTTTGCCCGTGTCCTTGACCGCCACCAGATGACGTTCCAAAACGCGTCTCGCGACTACTCCTCGCTCGTCGCGCGGATGTACTTCAGTGCCGCCTGGTGTCATGCAATAACGAGCCGGCACCAAGATCCCACGGCCGACCCGAGCCGATCGCGGCCGCTGCTATGGCGCGCCTGGGAACTCCACCGACGCAAGACGAAATACTGGATTCACGGAACGTTGCTACAGTGCTGCGAGCGGTTGCAGTCGAATTTTCTCCGCCGGCAGTTCGTACGCTGGTTCAAGCCGAGCACTATTCTGCGCCTGGGCCACTTATCGCCGATTTCTTAAAGCAGAAGTGCGAAGCAAACCGCCGTCCTCCTTCCCCAGAGCGGGGCACTGAGCGTAGGACGCACCGAAAGTTTGGGGCGAGCAACTACGCGGCGGCGGGCACGTTCGGCTCTTTCAGCATGGCCAGGCCCGCCTCATAGTACCCCCGGTCGCGAGCCGCTTCGAGCCGCTGCTTGAGCCAGCCGCTGCCGTGGATGGGAATGGCCCGGCTGAGGGTCGAGCCGACCCAGCGCCGCAAGGCGCGGCGTCGCTTGCGGCGGAGGTCTCTCTGGCCAATCGGCTTGCCGCGGAGGGCGTCGCGCCGACATTGCGTCTGGCCGATGCCGTGATAAAACCGCACCAGGTAGTCCAGGCCGATCCGTTCGGGCGGGATGTAGTGTTGGACGCGCGCCTGGGGAATCCAGCGGCCGCGCTCGCCCGCGGCCAGCATTTCGACCAGCAGTTGGATCTCCTCGCCCCGAACTTCGCTGGCACCGACGCGGCCGAGCGAAGTGTGATACTCGAAGCGCCGCTGCGCGGCGGTCCGAATGGCAAAGTTCGCCCCAAACGGCAGGGCATCGGGGGTGAACTCGAGCGTCTCGGGGCCAAAGTCGCGGGTTGCAAAAGCGTTCGATACCAGCGGCCAATTGTCCGCCAGCCAGCCGGGCGCGGGATGGGCAAACCAGGGATCGATCGGCCCGCCGAAGAACGAATGCTCGGGATACGCTCGCGCCGCGACGACCATTTCGGCCAGCCAGCGGGGATCGACCAGCACATCGTCGTCGGTCCAGAGAATCAGCTCGCCGCGGGCCTGCTCCGTCGCGGTATTTAGAGCATGGGATTTCCCCTGGCGCGGTTCGTAGATGCGGCGGATCGGCAGCGCACTTGCATGGGCGGCGATCACCGTGTCGGTGCGATCGGTGCAACAATTGTTGACGACCAGAATTTCCCAGCTCACCTCGCTAGGAACGTGCAGATGCCGCATGTGCTCGAGCGTCTGATCGAGCAAGTCCGCCCGGTTCCAAGTGCAAATGCCAATGCTGACGTCCATGTTGATCCTGGCCCTACGAGGCGAGCCTTCCTTGTTGTACGCTGCTGCGAATGAGCGCTTTGGCCCACGGTTTGCCCCCGTGTCCGCCGGCGGCCTGCAGCACCGCGAACCAATGCGCGCTGGCCGCGCTCGACAGGGACAGCCAGGCTCGCCGGCGCAGCGACGACAGCTTTCCTGCCGGGCGCGGCGTTTGGCGGATGACTTCGGCCTGTCCCACGCCGCGATAAAACCCTTGCAGATACCGCTGCGTCAGCCGCTGGCGAGGGATGAAATGCCGGACCTTGGCCGCCGGAACCCACTGGCCCCGCTGGCCGTCGGCCAGCAACCGGAGCAGCAGTTCTGATTCTTCGCCCCGAACTTCGGAGTGTGCGACGCGGCCCAGCCGGCCGTCGTAAAGGAACTGAGTTTGCACGGCGCGGCGAACGGCGAAATTCGCCCCAAACGGCAGGCGGCTTGCGTCGCACTGGATTGGCTCGGGACCAAGATCGCGCACCGCATAGGCACTGGCGAATTGCCGCCAGTTGCGCGCCAGCCACTCGGGAGGGGGCGTCTCGAACCAGGGCTCGATCGGGCCGCCGAAGAAGGCCACGGCGGGTTGCTGCTGGGCTTCCGCCAGCAGGGCGGCCAGCCAGCGCGGACCGACCAGCACGTCGTCGTCGGTCCACAGGATCAACTCGCCCCGGGCCGCGCGGGCGGCGGCATTGCGTGCGTGCGACTGCCCCTGTTGCGGTTCGAAAACTCGCCGCAGGGGAAGCCATTGTGCATGCCGGGCCAGCACCTGGTCGGTCTGGTCGGTCGAGCGGTTGTTGACGACCACGATCTCCCACGTCGCCCCGGCAGGAACTTTCAACTGCCGCATATGCGCCAGCGTCTGTTCGAGCAGCTCGGCCCGGTTCCAGGTGCAAATGGCAATGGTCGCGTCCATGCGAGAGTAATGTCAGTTGTCAGTTGTCAGTGGTCAGTACCTAGGCCGTTTCCTTGAATCCCAGGTGATAGAGGCGGCCGTACAACTCGCAGCGGCGGACCAGTTGATCGTGAGTGCCGGCGTCCAGAATTCGCCCCTGATCCATCACCACGATTCGATCCGCCAAGGCGATCGACGACATCCGGTGCGTAATCAGCAGCGTCGTGCGGCCGCGAATGAATTGCTCGAGCACCTTGTGAATGAGCTGCTCGCTTTCGAGGTCGATCTGGCTGGTCGCTTCATCCAGGATCAGAAACCGGGGGTCGCGAAGGATCGCCCGGGCGAGCAGAATCCGCTGCCGTTGGCCGCCCGACAGCCGGCCGCCGCGCTCGCCCACGCTGCTCGCGTAGCCGCTTGGCAACTTTTCGACAATGAACCGGTGGGCATACGCCTTTTCCGAGGCCGCAATCACCTGGTCGTCGGTGGCATTGGGCGATCCGTAGCGGATGTTGCACATGACGGTGTCGTCGAACAGCATCCCCTGCTGGGCAACCAGCCCTGTCAGGCTGCGGATGTCTTTGACCCGCAGTTGCCGCAGGTCGATTCCTCCCAGCCGCACGACTCCGCTCGTCGGATCGTAAAACCGCGGCAAAAGGTTCGAAAGGGTTGTCTTGCCGCAGCCATTGGGGCCGACGATCGCCACGGTTTCGCCAAAGGGGATCGTCAAGTTCACATTTTGTAGAACGGGCTGGCCGCTGGTGTAGTGGAACGAGACATTTTCAAACACCAGGTCGGGCCGCGCGGTCGGCAGCGTCAGCGGCCGTGGGGGATTGCTGATTTTGGCGTCCCGGTCGAGCGCTTCGTACACGCGATCGGCCGCGGCGACGCCCCGTTGCAACGTGTTCAACACTTCCGACAGTTTGCGGGCCGGGTCGCTCACCCCGGCCAGCAGGGCGTAGAACGCTAGCAGCGAGCCGAGACTCAAGGGGCGATCCATGATGGTGATTCCCAGCAGGGTCGTCTGCTGGTTGATCACCAGGTAGGCCCCCGCGGTGATGGCGACGCAGATGATCGTCATCCCCATGAACTCGGCGCTCGCCCGGCCCATGGCGTTGTAGAACATGATCCGCATCGCCTTGCCGTAGTAGTTCTTGCCGCGCTGGTGAAACCGCCGTCGCTCGTGGCGCTCCATGCCAAAGGCCTTTACCGCCTGAATGCCGGAAAAAGTTTCAGACAGCATCTCGTACAGCTTGCCCATTTCCTCCATGGCCCGCCGATTCGCCCGTTTCAGCGATTGCGACAGCCGAAGCATGATGTAGGCGGCCAGCGGCGCGACCAACAGCGACACGATCAACAGTCGCCAACAGATCAGGGCCGCCCCGATCAGGCAGGCGAGCATTTTCAACGGTTCGAGGATCATCCGCCCGATCAGAATGTTGACGCCGGCGAACGCGCAGTTGATGTCGCCGGTAAAGCGATACATCAGCCGGCTCGTATGGTCTTGGCCGAAATGGGCCAGTTCCATGCTCAAGGTTTTGCGATAGAGTTGTTTCCGCATGTCGTACAGGGCAAGCTGCGTCATCCGTTCGATCAGCATCAGATTGCCGACCAACAGGGCGTCCTTCAGCAGCGTTGCCACCACTAGAAAGCCGACGAACAAGGCCAGCGTGGCGAACGCTCCATTGGGCAAGTAGCGTTTGACGATCGGCACCATGAACTGGGCCGCTTCCAGCTCTTTCTGGGCCGCATACAGCTTGGTTGCCAGGCCGTCGCCGATGACCTTCAGCCGGCCCGCTTCCTCGCCGACGGCCTGCCGCTGGGCGGCCGCGGAGGCAGCCACCGCTTGTTGCGCTTTGGCGAGCTTTTTCTGGGCCGCATCGACTTTGGCATCGGCCCAGGCGTGTGGCGGCTTGTCGCTGAAGACGATCTCGACGATCGGCTTGATCAGCCCCAGGTTCGCGCCCCACAAAACGGCTACGCCCAACGAACACAGCAGGGCGGCCGCAAACGTGTACCGACGTCGCAAGGTAAGCCAGACGATGCGGAGAAAATTGCTCATAGCGGGTCGAAAATCTGGTTCGCGGCTGCGAACGCCGAGCGGGGCAGGACTGTCTGGATGCTAGCACGCCGAGGTAGCTGCGGGCCGAACCACTGCGGGCCTGCACGCTTGTAACAAATATCGGCGGTTTGGGCCAAGAGCGCCTCTGCTGCGGCCCGCATCGGCATCAGCGCGGCGATGCACCGCCTGCTCCGGTTTTTTGTGGCGCGCAATCCTCACGTCAGCGGACGGAAGCTGCGGCAGAGTGAATGCGGCAGTCACCCGTCACTTGATCGAGATCTCTTCGCCGCTGGGGAGCCGCAGGTCGATCTTGTCGAACATCGCGCCGGGTTGAGGGTTCGCGGATTGCTCGACGATGAACTCGCCCGAACCCTTGCTCCCTTTGGCTTTGATCAGCAGCACTTGTTGGCTCGATCCCCGTTTTTCCGCTTCTTCGGCGGAGGCGAAAAGGTCGATCGTTAGCGATTGGATTTCGCCAAGGTGTTGTTCCACGTTGGGATCGGCCGCCACCTCCTTCTTGAGCTCCTCGGTCATCACGCCGGTTCCAAACGAATAAAAGAAGTAGGTGGTTCCGCCGCAGCAGCCGCACAACAAGAGGCCGCCGATGCCGATAATGCCCAGAATCCACGGCCACTTGCTCGAACGGCGCGGCGGTGGGGTTTGTCCGAAGGCGCCCCCCGCATACGGATTGACGCCCCCTGCTCCACCACCGCCGACGCCGGCGTTGCCAAAATCGGAAGCGAACCAGGTTGTCCAGGACGCGGGCGAAGCGGCCGCAAACACGAGAGGGAGTGAGCGCACGCGAGGTTCCTTTGAAAAGTGCCGGGCCGAGGGTGTCGGGCGGAAGGTGTCAGGCCGAGGATCGAGCGCCAGGGCTGCCGTATTGTGCCCCTTTCTGCGCCGCGGGACTAGCCGGCCAATGCCGCAAATTCGGGTGCCACGCCCACGGCATTCGCGTCGTTAAATTGCTATTCGACCCTCAGCCGTGGGCATGTGAACTGCTCCACGGGCACGCCCACGCAAGCGTGGGACGTGGCACCCAATCTTTACCGGGCCGGCGCCATTATCGCTGCACGCGGCCCGTGGCGTTGCCCGCCATCAGGGCCAGCACTTCTTCGCGGGTGACGTAGTTGAAATCTCCCTGGACCGAGTGCTTGAGACAACTGGCCGCGACGGCAAACGCAATCGCCCGCTGCGGCGCGGCCAGGTCGGGCCAGTGGAGCGCGGCCAGCAAGCCGGCGGCAAACGAATCGCCCGCACCGACCCGATCGACGATGTCGCGAATCTCAAACGGCTGGTAACTGCCTCGTGGATCGAGCGGCGAGAAATACGCTTGGTCATCGCCCGCTTCGTACAGCAAAGCGCCCCAATCGTTGTGATTGGCCGAGACGCTTTGCCGCAACGTGATCGCCACCCGGCCGACATTGGGGAACCGCTCGACAATCTTGCGGGCAACGCCCGTGTACGCAGCCGCGTCGATCCGCCCGGCGGCCACATCGACGCCGGTGGCGTGGATGTCGAGCACGTCGGCCGCGTCCTCCTCGTTGGCGATCACCAGATCGACGTGCGGCAATAGTTCCGCCATGCACTCGCGGGCAAGCGCTTTCGGCGCCGTGCCCGGCCGCCAGTTCCACAGCTTTTTGCGAAAGTTCAAATCGCACGAGACGGCCAGCCCGGCGGTTTTTGCCTGCCGCGTCAGCGCCAGGTTGGCCCGACACGCGGCCTCGCTGACGGCGGGCGTGATCCCGGTGACGTGCAGCCAGGTAACTCCGGCCAGGGCGGCATCAAAATCGTATTCGTCCGGGCCGGCCAGGCTGAGGGCGCTGGCCGAGCGGTCGTAGATCACGGTCGAACCGCGCTGGTTCGCGCCCGCTTCGACGAAGTACAGCCCGAGTCGCCCCTCGCCGCGCCACAAGATGTGGCCGGTATCGACCCCCAAGCCGCGGAGCGTGCCGGCGACCGCCTCGGCAATGGGAGTGCGCGGCAGTGCGGTCAGGTAGCGCGCCGAGTGGCCCAGCATTGCCAGCGATGCGCAGACGTTCGCCTCGCCGCCCCCCCAGGTGACGTTGACCGAGCCGGGCAAGGCTTGCCGCCACCGCAGCGAATGCGGCGGAGCAATGCGGGCCATAATTTCGCCGAACGCCAGGAACATGCGAGATCCAATTTGCTTAGCGGCTAATTCCTTGAAACGTCAACACGATAACAAAAGCGGCTCTAGGAACCATCCGCCGTAGGCATGAAGTTCTTGAGGATGCACTTGTTGCCAGAATGGAAAGCATGCTCGACCGAGGCGAAACTTTGCCGGGTCCCGGAGACGTGCTTCTAGGCCGCTTTGTAAAACATGTTGATTCCCCGCTCGCGCCGTTTATCATCGCGGGCGTTTACCGCGCTGCAAGGCTCTCGATTGTTGGCGTATCGCTGGCGTGATGACGCAAGTATTCGAGCGACTCCACCTGCATTCGCTCTAATTCGTGCAAATAGCCGCTGGTGACAGTTTGAAACTCCGCCGGCTTTGCCGTGACCCGGAGTTGAGCAAGGAGGCGTTGAAAATGTGCGATCCGCTCTTGCGTGGCGGCAAGTTCTTGATCGTTTGAATCATCCTATTATCTCAACAATTCCGCGCAGACCACCGCCGCGCTTCCCCTGCCAACTAGCAACGAATTCATTCAATGTTTCGAGAAACAACATGCCTGGACGAATCCAGAATACGCTCGCGCCAAATTGCTGTTCCGCGCGGGCGTGGTCGAAAGTGTCGGCGTGTCGGCAGGGCAACGCGTCAGGTCAAAGTCGTCCCGCATAATCAGGATAATGTCCACATCGCGGGGTTCAGGCTTGTCGGTAACAAAACTGCCGAAGAGCACAACTTGCTCCAACGAGCCGGTTCGAGAAGCCAATTCAACGATCCGCGTCAGTCTCCCCGCCACCTGAACTCGCTGCGGTGTTCCGACGCCGAAACGGGAAAGCACCTCTTGGAGTGTTGCCCGATGAACGCCGACGGGCAAGTCGCCATCGGCATCCAGATCGGGAAGACTCATCGGCCAGACTCCAAAGACTCTTGCTAATCAATATACATCACCTCGTTGGTCAGCAGCAGCAATTGGGCATACTGCTCGGGCCGAGCGAGCTGCACGTCGGTCGCCGAGGCACCCTCGGCGGCGGCGAGAAACTGCTGGCCCACGGCCAGTTCGTCCGCGCTCGGCTCGCGCGCGAGCACCCGGCGATAGAGGGCCCGCACCTTGGCCGCGGGATCGCTGGCCGCGGCAATCTCCGGCTGACTGGCGAGCGCCTGGGCCTGCTCGACGACGAACGGAGAGTTCATCAAAAACAGGGCCTGCTGGGGGACCGTCGTCCGCGGCCGGCGAGGGCTGCTCTGGTCGGGACTGGCAATGTCGAACACGCGAAACAGGTTGGGCAAATCCTGGCGGTCGATATAGCCATAGACGGCCCGGCGGCGCGGAAACGGGGCCACAGTCAGTTCGACGGGCCGACCAAACGCCTGTGTATCCAAGCGGCCGGCGAGCGCGAGCAGCGAATCGCGGAGGGCCTCGAGCTCGAGCCGGCGGCGCTGGGTCCGCCACAGCAGGCGATTCTCGGGATCGACGGCCCGGCAGTCGGGCCGGTCGCTGCTGGTCTGGCGATACGTCGCCGAGGCGGCGATCTTGCGATGCACGGCCTTGAGCGACCACCCTTTGCGAAGCAGTTCGCCGGCCAGCCAATCGAGCAGCGCGGGATGCGACGGCGGCTCGCTGCGGACGCCAAAATCGCTGGGCGCAAGCGCCAGTGGTTCCCCCAGGTGATACATCCACACGCGGTTGGCAATCACGCGGCGGGTCAGCGGGTTTTCGGGGGCCACGATCTGGCGGGCCAGTTCGAGCCGGCCGCTCCCATTTTCAAACGGCTGCCGGCTGTCGCCCGCCAGCACCAGCAGGAATTGCCGCGGCACCTGCTTGCCCGGCCGGGCCGGGTTGCCGCGGATCAGCACCCGTGGATCGTGCGGTTGTGAGTTATCGACCACGACCATCGCCCGCGGCGGCGCTACGGGCGAAGTCGCCTGGTACGAATCGATTTTCTTCTTCAACTCGCTGTGCTTATTCCGCGCGGCTCGGTCGAGATACTCGCGCACATCGTCCAGCGCGACATCGGTGGGCGAATCCTTGCCGAGCAGCACGTCGGCCAATTGCCGCGTCGGTTCGGGCAGCTTGCCCAGCGCCTCGGCGTTGGCCCCAGCCGCCTGCCAGGCCAGATACGCGTCGGTAAGCAGCTTGCCGTAGATGCGGGCCAGATCCATGCGCGAGGCGGGAACATCGGCCTCAAACGCCGCTTTGACCAATGGGTTGATCTGCCCGGTGGCGGTCCCCGCGGGCAGCGACTGCCAGCGGGCGAGAAGCGGCGCGGCGCGCTCGGCGAAGTTTTCATCGGGAAGCTTCACTAGCTCGTGCCACGGGCCGAGCGCCGCATGATCGGAGGTGGCATGCTTGTCCAAATATTGCTGCCAACGCTTGATGGTGCGCGGCCGCAAATCTTTCGGATCGAGCGACAAAAACGGCAGCTTGGCCAGCAGCGTGTTTTGCGTGCCGGCGGCGACCTTGGCCAGGTAGTCGGCCGACTGGCGGCGGGTTTGGTCGAGGAATTCGCCGTGCTTGCTCGCCGCGAACTGGGCCAGCTCGTCGCGCCGCTTCTTAAGCTCGGCCTCGAAGGCTAGGTACTCGACCGATTCGTCGGGCGGGGCGATCAGCGGCAACTCGCTCGGCTGCGAGCAACTGGCGAACACGCCGTAGAGGGAGTAGTAGTCGGCGGTTGGAATGGCGTCGAACTTGTGGTCGTGGCAGCGGGCGCAAGCCACGGTCATTCCCAACAGGCCGCGCGTGGTGGCGTCGATCTGGTCGTCGATGTCGTCGTGCGAGTTGTTGAACTTGCGGCCGGTCGTCAGGAAGCCGAGCGCGGCCAGCGCTGACTTATCGTCCCCCTGCGGCAGCCGATCGGCGGCGAGTTGCTCGACAACGAACTGGTCGTACGGCAAATCCGCGTTCAAGGCCCGGATGACGTAGTCGCGGTACGTATAGGCGTAGGGATAGCGCCGCTCCTGGGCAAAGGCGTAGCCCTTGGTGTCGGCGTAGCGGGCCACGTCGAGCCAGTGCCGGCCCCAACGTTCTCCATGCTGGGGCGAGGCCAACAGTCGATCGATCAGTCGCTCGTAAGCATCGGGCGCGGCATCGGCGGCAAAGGCTTCCACCTCTTCGGCCGACGGAGGGAGCCCCACCAGATCGTAGGCGACGCGGCGTATGAGCGTGCGACGATCCGCTTCGGCCGAGGGTGTCAAGCCGGCCGCTTCCAGGCGACTCAGCACAAAGCCATCGACGGCCGTTCGCAGCCAAGTACTATTTTGTACGCTGGGCTGGGGCGGCGCGGCCACCGGCTGATAGGCCCAGTGGCTTTGCCGGTCGGCGGCGGCCCGCTGGGCCGCATCCAACTCTGGCAGCGCCGCCTGGCTGCTCTGGGGCCAGGGGATTCCCTGGCGGACCCAGTCGGTCAACACGGCGATCTGTTCTTCGGAGAGCTTGTTGTCGGGGGGCATGTGAACGTCCCCCACGTGATTGATCGCCTTGACCAGCAGGCTGCGGTCGGGCTGGCCCGGAACGACCGCCTGCTCGCCGGTATCGCCGCCGGTCAAGGTGCCTTGCCGAGAGTCGAGTCGCAGACCCGATTCCTGCTTCTTATCGCCGTGGCACTCCAGGCAGCGCGTGGCCAGGATCGGGCGGACCTTTTCTTCGAAGAACTTTTCTTGTTCGGGCGTGGCATCCAGCGCGGCGGGCGGCGGGGGTTCCACTGCCCAGACGTTGCCGGCCAAGAGAATCGACACCGCGAGCGCGAGCCCGATGCGCACGGCGAACCAACAGCGCAGCGGAAGCAGCGAGCCAGCAAACATCATGGGGAACTCGTCGGGCGGGAAGGCGAAGGCGGGAAGGCAGCGAATCGAATCGACCCTTGCCTCACCTCCAGTAGAAAGGATACTCCACCCTCCGGCAACCCAAAGCGTCCGGTTCTTGACCCGTTTGCCCCCCCCAGCGAAGCTAGAGCCGGCAGTTCGATAGCGGCAGCCCCCTTGGACAGCTCGATTCCTCGGCCCAGCGCCACCCAGGGCGTTCCCTACAGCACCGTCGATCCATGTCCCCCCCCCGCCACATCCTGGTCGTTGAAGACGAGCGGCACCTGGCCGTCGGCATCAAGTTCAACCTCGAAGCCGAGGGCTACCGC
>JBBDYF010000284.1:0-11921 GCA_040901775.1 Pirellulaceae bacterium
AGGGCGTAACCCTGCGCGCCGAGGCGCCGTGGTTGGCTGCGCCAACCACAGCCACGCGGCGGATTCCGAAAAAAATCCAGCAGTGATTAGCGAAACGCGGCCGGGCAAGATGTATTACGAACGGCTGTTGAAAACGCGGCACCTGACGCCGGGCGTGCGGAAGCGCTTCAAAAGGATCGTTGCCAGGCGCAAAGCGTGGTCCACCGGTTCGCCGCCGGTTTTGTCGGCTATCCCGCCAGTTCTTCCCGCATCCGGCGGTGCTCGGAGCGGATGTCGCGCGCAAACCGGAACCATTCCGCCGTCCGCCGCGTCAACAGCGACCAGAGGACCACGCCACCCAGCAACAGACCCATCAAGATGGGAACCGAGTACACAGCCAGTATCGCCAACAAAAAAGTCTTCGGGGTGAACTCCGGCTCCATGCTCTCGTCGGCAGGAGGGGGCGTCGCGGCTGGATCGGCGGTCGGCGGCGGCGGCGGTTCGAGCCAGGCCGACGCCGCATCGCTGGTCAGCACCGCCACCATGGCCATTCCCATGCCCACGCCCGCCATGATCGAGGCGACAATTAGCAAGGTGGCCGCGGCCACACCGGACCAGCGCGACCAGCTTCTGCCGAACAGCAGACCGCGACCCAGCAAGATGCCGCCGATCAGGATCAGAAACGCAACCACCAATTCGACCGCCATGATGATGCTTCCCTGCTGCTGAAACACCATCAGGCCAGTCATCAAAGCGATGCTCTCAATGGACATGAACAGGAAAAATGCAAGCATGAAAAAGATGACCGCCGCCAGCACCACTTCGCCGGGCCGGGCCGCGGTGATCTCGCGTTCGTCGAGGCGAAAATGATAAACCGCGGCGGTCACCGGCTTGCCGGCGAGATAGCGATCCAAGTCGGCGGCCAAGTCGGCAGCGGAAGCGTAGCGCAGGTCGGGATCTTTCTGGGTTGCCTTGTGGACGATTCGTTCCAAGTCAGGCGACACTGCCGAGTTTCGCCACGAAACGGGCGGCAGCGGCTTGGTGACGATCGTCCGCAGCAGGTTTTCGCGGTTGGTCGCTTCAATCGGCGGCCGCAGCGTCAGCATTTCGTAGAGCACCAGCCCCAGCGAGTAGATGTCGGTGCGGGCGTCGATCGCGCCGCGGCCGGTCACCTGTTCGGGGCTCATATACAGGGGCGTGCCGACGAGCTGGCCGGTGTAGGTCACCGCCTGATCGTCGAAAAAGCGGGCGATGCCGAAATCGATCAGATGCACCCTTCCGCGACGATCGAGCAGCAAGTTGTCGGGCTTGATGTCGCGGTGAATCACTCCTTGCTCGTGCGCGTGGGCCAGGGCTTGGGCGGCATCGCGAACCACTTCGCTCACGCGGCGGACGTGGCCGCCGCTGGTTCGCAGTTCCAACGCCTGGGGCGACAAATACGGATTGAGCTCGGCCGGCAGCGGATCGGCGGAGGGCTCGCCCGCAATCGCTTCGGTCGGCTGATCGAAGCGGACCGGCTCGGCCGAGGCGTGGCCGGACAAGTCGTCTCGAACCGCCGAATCGAGCCCCGACTCGATCGAGGCGGTCGTTCCCAGCCGGTCGAGCACCCGCCGCAGCGAAGAGCCGTCGATCAGTTCCATCGCCAGGTAGCACAGGTGCCGATCCTGACCGATGTAAAACACCTGGGCAATTGCCGGGTGCCGCAGCCGGGCAGCGGCCTGCGCCTCGCGCTGAAAGCGGGCGACATCGGTGCCGCGGGTGAGCGCCTGGCCAAGCACCTTCAAGGCAACCGGCCTGTCGAGCGAAACTTGCCGGGCCTCATAGACGATGCCCATCCCGCCGGCGCCGATCCGCCGTTCGATCCGAAAATCGCCGATGAGGACTCCCGCTTCGAGCGCCCCGGCAGTGAGCGGCAGGCGTTCGGGGGAGGAAGCGATGTAACTCATGAGCCGCCGTGGAGGCAAGTGTCCGGTCTGACAATACGGCAGATTATGTCCTCCTCCGGCCGCCGATGCGAGCGGCCAGACCCTTGTCGGGGGTTGTGCGCGAACCAGTTCGACTCGATCATGCCAGAAAGCGCCATCATGCAACCAACGGGAGGCCTCGTGAGGAGATACTCGTCCGCCATCGTCTCGGTTTCGCTTGTGGTCGCCATGCTCGGCTGCGGAAGTTCGTCGCCGAGCGCCGGACCGGGCGAAGTCGTCGTCTATGCCGCCCTGGATCGCGAGTTTTCCGAGCCGGTGCTGGACGACTTCACCGCGGCCACCGGCATTCGCGTGTTGCCGAAGTACGACGTGGAGAGCACGAAGACCGTCGGACTGACCGCGGCGATCCTTGCCGAGGCCAACCGCCCGCGATGCGACATCTTCTGGAACAACGAGCTACTGAACACGCTGCGGCTGGAAGAGAAGGGGCTGTTAGACGTTTACAAGTCGCCCGCAGCCGAAAGCTATCCCGAGATGTACCGTTCGCCCACGGGCACGTGGCATGGTTTCGCCGGCCGGGCGCGGGTGCTGATCGTCAATACGGACCTGGTGAAGAAAGACGAGCGGCCCACAAGCATTTATGATCTTGCCAATCCCAAGTGGAAGGGAAAGGTGGGGATTGCCAAGCCGGTGGCGGGCACCACGGCCAGCCATGTCGCCTGCCTGTTCGCCGCCCTCGGCGAGGAAAAAGCCAAAGAGTTCTTGCGCGGCCTGCGGGCCAACGACGTGCAGATTCTCAGCGGCAACAAGCAGGTCGCCATCGCGGCCGCCAGCGGGCAAATTGCCTTCGGTCTGACCGACACCGACGATGCGATCATCGAGATCGAGAAAGCGAACCCGGTGACGATCGTCTATCCCGACCGCCAGGACGGCGAACTGGGGACGCTGTTCATCCCCAACACGCTGGCAATCATCGAGGGGGGGCCCAACCCCGTCGCCGCTCGCAAGCTGGTCGATTACCTGCTTTCGCCGGCGGTCGAGTCGAAGCTGGCCCTGGGCGCGAGCGCCCAAATTCCGCTGAATCCGAACGTGGAAACCAAGCCGCGTGTCGAAACGCCCGCAACCGTGCAGGCGATGCAGGTCGATTTCACGGCGGCTGCGAAGCAGTGGGACGCGGCGGCACAGTTCATTCAGCAAGAGTTTTTAAAGTAGGTTCCGCCTGCCGGGCGGAATCTGGACGGGAGTATCGTCGTCACATCGCAAAGGAGAAGTCCATGCCGTTGAAAGTCGCTGCCTTGGCCGGTCTGATTCTCTCGCTGGCCTTGCCATCATCCGCAGCCGAACTGCCGGCCGAGGAAAAGGCAAGAATCGAGCAACTCATCGAGCACGTCAAAGGGCTGAAGGATGCCGCCTTCGTCCGCAACGGAGTGGAATACGATGCGGCCACCGCGGCCAAATTTCTGCAAGGGAAGTGGGATGCCAATGCGGCCAAGATTGCCACAGCCCGCCAGTTTATCGACAAGGCGGCCAGCGCTTCCTCAACCACGGGCAAGCCGTACCTGATTCGCTTCAAGCAAGGCGGCGCGAGCAAGGAAGTCAAAAGCGGCGATTATCTGCTCGAACAACTCAAGAGGATCGAGAAGCGTTAAGCATAGTCAGTGGGGTCCGAATGCCTGTAGGCTCCGACGCCGGGCGGAAGGCTTGGGGGCGGCGGTCAACTCGCCCGCGACACCCAGCGGCATGCGGCCCATTTATCAGAAGCCGCCCACGACAAAACGCGGAAAAAAGCCCGGTCGCAAGGCAGGTCACGAGGGAAGCCGGCGACCGCCGCCGGAGCGAATCGACGAGCGGAAAGAGCACCGGGCCGAGTGCTGTCCGCACTGCGCAGGAGCCCTCAAGCGCTGTGCCAAGACCCGCACGCGATACACCGAAGACATTCCCGCCGGGATTCAGCCGGTGGTCACCGAGCACACGATTCATCGCGATTGGTGCCCGCGCTGCAAACGGTCGGTGGAGCCGCGAGTGCCGAATGCCTTGCCGGGGGGCCCGATCGGCAACCGGGTGATTGGAGGGTGAACTCGATTTTGTTTAACGCAAAGTCGCGAAGCGCGCCAAGGCCGCAAAAGAAGAGGGCCGCCCTGCCGCCAATCTTTGCGTGCTTTGCGAACTTAGCGTTCTTTGCGTTTGAATGGAGAAACCGTCTGGTCGCCAAGGATGTCAAGATTCGTAACGTTCGCGCGAAAACTACGGAGAGGTGCCGACAAAAAAAGCCGATCGCACCCACTCCCAAATCGCCCCCTGCCACACGCCGGCTGGACCCCAGTTTGTCCGCGAAGGAAGCTACGCCTCGCTGCCGATTCGTGGTTCGGGGCGATCCGGGACGCGGGTGCGACCGGCCGCTGAACCTTGCCGCCACCCGCCCCTCGGCAAGCTGCGGCCCACAACTACGCCGGCGGCAAACTTCCCAATTTGCCGCCGCAGAAGATTCTTCGTAAACGAGTCGCACCGGTCTTATGCAAAAGGTCCGCGGAAGCGGTTGATCTTGCCTGGACGGTGCAGCGTGAAACGACTTTGCGGGTTGTAGGAAGAGTTCCCGGTTCAAGGTTCAAAGTTGACTTTGAACTTTGAACTTTCGGTTTTGAATCACTATTCGAGTCGCTCGCCAGCGGCTGCTATAATCGGCCCATGCCGCCAGCCAAACCGTTCAATCCGTTTTTTGTCTTGCTCTTGGTCGTCGGAACCGCCTTCGCCCTGACCGCCTGCGCTTACTGCGCGATGACCGTCCGCGGACAAAACGCCGCGGCTGCCGACGAGGGGGGCCTGATCGGCCTGATGGACCAGTACGGCCTGACGATCCTGGTGACCGAACTGGTGCTGCTCGGCGTATTGACCTTTGCCGCCATCGGCACCGACGAATTCTGGACCCGCCGCTTCAAAGCCGCCGCGCATTCGCAACAAGATTCTGGCGAGCCACCACCGAGATGAACTCACCTGCCCAGCGCATTACCCACTTGGCCGAGCAAATCCGGCTGCACGATCGCAAATACTACGGCGAGTCGCGCCCCACGATCAGCGACCGCGAGTACGACCAGCTCATGCAGGAGTTGATCGAACTGGAACGGCAGCACCCGGAACTGCTGATGGCGGATTCGCCCACGCAGCGCGTCGGCGGCGATGTGCAGAGCGAACTGAAGCCGGTGCGCCATACGGTGCCGATGATGAGCGTCGACAACACGTACAGCGAACAAGAGATTCGGGCGTTCGACAAGCGCGTTCGCGACGCCCTGTCCCCGGAGCAGCCGACCTATGTTCTGGAACCCAAGATCGACGGCACGTCGCTCAGCCTGCGGTACGAACGGGGGAAGCTGGTGCTGGGGGCGACGCGCGGGCGTGGCAACGTCGGCGACGATGTGACCGTCAACGCCCGCACGATCCGTTCGATCCCGCTGATGTTGCCCACCGAGGGCCCGACCCCACTGCCGCGAGTTCTGGAAGTCCGCGGCGAAGTGTACATGGACAACGAAGACTTTCAGCGAGTGAACAAGGAGCTGGTGGCCGCCGGTGACGAGCCCTACGCCAACCCCCGCAACCTTACTTCCGGGACGCTCCGCCGGCTTGATCCGAAGATCGTCGCCAAGCGCCGGCTGCGGTTTTTGGCGCACGGCCTGGGAGAGGTGGAGCCGATGTCCACCGCCAGCTACTGGGAGTGGACCCAGAATTTGCGCCAGTGGGGTCTCCCTGTACCGCACGATGTGTGGCAAGCCGAGAACATCGACGAAGCGATTCACAAAATCCACGAATTTGAAAAGCTACGTCCGAAACTGCCGTACATGACCGACGGCATGGTAGTGAAGGTCGATTCGTTCGCCCACCGCGAACGGCTCGGCGCGACCAGCAAGTCCCCCCGATGGGTCGTGGCCTACAAGTACGAGACCGAGCAACAGCCGACGATTCTGCAAGGGGTCCGCTGGCAGGTCGGCAAAGGAGGGAGTCTCACACCCGTGGGAATACTGGAGCCGGTCACTATCGGCGGGGTGACCGTCACGAACGTCACACTGCACAATATCGAACAGATCCAGCGGCTGGGGCTGCATTTGGGCGATACGGTCATTGTGGAGCGCGCCGGCGAGGTCATTCCGTACGTTGTCGAGGCGGTGGTCGATAAGCGACCGAGCAATGCGGAAAGGATCAGGCCTCCGATAGAATGCCCTAGCTGCCATACACCGGTTGTAGTGGAATCGCCCCAAATCTATTGCCCAAATCCTCAGTGCCCAGCTCAGCGTCGAGAGCGACTTATCTGGTTCACCGGGCGAACCCAAATGCACATTGACGGGCTAGGAGAGAAAGTCATCGACCAGTTAATGGTCAATAAACCTGACCTCGAGTATGCCGATCTGTTCCGTCTTGAAGTTAATCACCTTGCAGATTTAACGCACGAGACAACTTTAGGGGCTAAAAAAGCGACTGCAATTGTGAATGCGATTCGAGCCTCTCGTGATCGGTGGCTGGTCTTGAAGGATGATGCACAAGCCCATTGGCAGTCCACGCCTTGTTTAGACGCACATTTGAATTGGCTATCGGCTCCCGCTCGCCTTGGCTTAGTTGGACTTGGCGAAAAGACGGTCAGACAACTGGTCGATTCTGGATTGGTAAAGGCGCCCGAAGATATCTTTGGGCTGACAGTTGAATCCCTCTCACGGTTGCCTCGCCAAGTTAGATTTGGCGAGGCGAGAGCGCGTAAGATAATTAAAAACAGCAATGATGCAAAGTCGCGCGGCCTCGCAAGAGTCCTTGCATCCCTCGGCATCCGACTGGTGGGCGCGACCGCCTCTCGCTTGTTCGCCGACTGGGCTGGCGACATCGCTAAACTGTCTTCCGCAACTCTTGAAGAAGTAGCCGACGTTCTCGTCAAGAATGCAACCAACACAAAGCTTTCTAGGGACAAGGAACGCAGAGTAGCCAGTTTGCTTCACGGCGAATTGCATCCTCGCGAACAACGAGAGCTATTCTCTGAGGAATCCGCAACCACTCTAACCCCATCCGATCTTTCGACGGCGGCCTTCCTCAAATCCCGCGAAGAGCGAGTATCACATAGAGATAAACTCGGAAAGGGCCGCATCAGCAAGCTAAGTGAATGTTTCCCTAGCGCCTTGAAATTATATGGAGCGAGTTCAGAGGATATTTTTCAATGTCTGTTAACGGGAATGGCGGTCGCTCAATCGCTCTTTGAGTATCTTCATTCGCCTGAGGGAAGCAAGACAATAGACAGCCTCCGCGATGTTGGCGTCGATCTGAAGGCTGTTGGCGCTAGGCGAACTGAATCCGAATGGAGCGGAAAAGCTGTCGTCATCACCGGCTCCTTCGGGGAATTCACCCGAGACAAAATCAAAGAACGGCTAATTTCCCTTGGTGCGAAGGTCTCAGATTCGGTATCGTCTAGGACAGACTTGGTCCTCGTTGGAACGGAACCAGGGTCAAAGTACGACAAGGCCGTAGCCTTGGGCGTCACGGTTCAAAGTATAGACACTGTTCGCCAAGTCATGGAATCATAATCGGCTTCGCGGTGAAGACATGGACACTCAATGCGATCGTGACGGGCAGCCAATAGAGAAGGCCTACAATTGGGATCGACGTCTCGACCGCGGAATGGATGAGTTAATCGGGATTGCACGGGGCGTACTTGCGGATGGAAGGCTTGTTATTGAGGAAGCCAGATTCTTGCTGGATTGGCTGTCTCGCAATGAACCTGTTCGACGCGATTTCTTTGGAGCAACGCTATTCAATTCGCTCGATCGCGTACTTCATGACGAAGAATTGTCGGCCGAAGAAGAGGACTCATTGTTTGGCCTTCTGCTTCGCTTTGTCGGACCGTTGCCTGAGCCAACAAGGGAAGTCAGCTACTCCTCAAGTTTGCCGCTCGACGATCCTCCGCCGCTGATTGAAATCGTTACCAACAACTTTTGCTTTACGGGGAAGTTTCAGTCTGGAAGCCGAACTCATTGCCAATCTGTCGTCATCGCTGCTGGCGGCGAAATTCACAAGTATCCCGTGTTCGCGACACACTACTTGGTCGTTGGCGACCTGGGAAGTCGTGATTGGATTCACTCCACTAGTGGCAGGAAGATTGAGCGAGCGATAGAGATTCGGTCGCAGGGACATCCGCTCAGAATTGTTGCGGAGTGTCACTGGTGCGATTGTCTTGAGTCCGTTAATGACTCGCGGCGTGCAAAGTCCAGTCGCATTGTAAGTCCGGCGGCGCTCAGCCAATCGGCGACGATGCCCCTCTCGGGCAAGACGATCGTCGTCACCGGCACGCTCAAAAACTACAGCCGCGAAGAAATTCAGGAAGCCATTCAGATGCACGGCGGCCGGGCCGGCAGCAGCGTCAGCAAAAAGACCGATTTCGTCCTCGCCGGAGAGGAAGCGGGAAGCAAGCTGGAAAAGGCGACCAAGCTCGGCGTGGCCGTGATTACCGAAGAGGAGTTCGAGCGGCTGATCGGCAAGGTTACGTAGCGGGTTCGCCAACGCGCGCGTCATTCCTCGCCCGCTTCCATTCCCAGTTGCCGCATCTTGCGATAGAGATTCGAGCGGTGCAGGCCCAGTCGCTCGGCAGCCGCGGTCATGTTGCCGCGGACCCGCTGGATATGCTGCTGGATGTACTCGGTTTGGAATTGCTGCGTCGCCTCGGCCAGCGGCGCGTCGAGCGACAAGGCGCCGCCCCCGGATGCCGAGGGCGACATGGTGAACGCCAGGTCCGGCGCGTCGAGCTTGTCCTGATCTTCGGGCGACAGGTAGGCGAGCCGCTCCATCAGGTTCCGCAGCTCGCGAACGTTGCCGGGCCAGCCGTGTTGCACCAGGCGCTTGCGGGCGGCAGCCGTAAACTTCGGCGGCTTGCGGCGGGCCTGGGCCGAAAAGTGCTTGAGAAAATGCTCGGCCAACAGGATCACGTCGTCGCCTCGCTGCCGCAGCGGCGGCAGTTCGAGCGTGACGACGTTGAGACGGAAGTAGAGGTCTTCGCGAAATTTTCGCGCCCGGACCAGTTCCGCCAGGTGCTGATTGGTGGCGGCGATCACTCTGGCATTCGTCGAAATCGACGCGCTCCCGCCAACTCTCACCACCACTTTTTCCTCCAACACCCGCAGCAGCTTCGCCTGCCCGCCGAGGCTCAGGTCGCCGATTTCGTCGAGAAACAGCGTGCCGCTGGCCGCCAGCTCGAACTTGCCGGCCCGCGTTTCACGGGCGTCGGTGAAGGCCCCTTTCTCGTGGCCGAATAGCTCGCTTTCGAGCAACGTTTCGGTCAGGGCGGCGCAGTTCACGGCCACGAACGGCTCGTTCCTGCGCCGGCTTTGGTAGTGGATCATTTGGGCGACCACTTCCTTGCCGGTGCCGTTCTCGCCCAGCACCAGCACCGCCAATTCCGTATCGGCAACCCGGCGGACGGTCGAACGCAGCGCCTCGATCGCCGGACACGAGCCGATCAATTGCACTCCCTCGGCCGCCTGATCGGCAATCTGCTTGCGGGCGGCGAGCAGTTGCTCGACTTGCTGCGTGTTTTCCAGGGCGATGGCGGCGTGCGTGGCCAGTTCCACCAGCGCGGCTTCGTCGTCGTCGGTAAAGTTGCCGCCAATCTTGTTTATCACCTCGAACGCGCCGAGCAGTTCCGCCTTGCGCCCCCGCAGCGGAACGCACAACAAAGATCGCGTCTCAAACTTCAGTTGCCGATCGACCCGCCGATCGATCTCGCGCTGTTCGGCGGCAATCTCGACATCGACCCGCCGCGGCTCGCCGCTTTGCACGACCTGGCCCACCACGCCCGCGCTGTCTTGAATGCGGAGCTCGCCCCCGGCGACCCCCAGGGCCGGACGCCCGACCAGCGTTTTGTTCGGCTTGTCCCACAGAAAAATGCTGGCCCGTTCCGCCTCGAGCAGCCGGGTGGCCGTCTGGGCCATCTGCTCTAGCAGCGGCTCCATTTCGAGCGTCTGCTGCCACTGCGCGGCGATCTCGAGAATTGCCTGCAAGCGGACGACCCGCTGCGCTTCGCGTTCGCGCCGGCGAATCTGCGCCAGCGCGGTATGCAGCCATTGTGCCATCGTATCGAGCGTGCCCCCCTGCTCGATGGCGCTGGTCCAGGTTCGGAAGGCGACCAGGATTTCGCCCGTTGCCGAATGCCGAGAGAGCGGAGCGGCATACCAGTCTTCCCGCACGACCGCGGCGCCTTGGTCCAAGGCCTCGGCCAGCAATGCTTCGGGGAGCGATTGCCGACGACCGGCGCTGCCGAGCGTTCGCCACTGGCCTTTTTCGCCCTTGACCAGAGCCAGGTACTCGCCCCCCAGCGTTTGGCTGACCAGCGGCAGCGCCTGCCGCAAGAATGCCGTCGCATCGCTTTCGGCTGCCGCCCAATAGAAAATCTTGGAGACCGTCTCGGCCAGCGCCGGATGGGCTTCGAGCGCGGCGAGATCGGCAGAATCGGATTGCGACATCAAGGGATCCCAGTCGTTCAGAGCGGCTATCGTGTTGATTCCCTATGGTATCAAAAACGCGGCGCGGGATTGTTCTCAGAATGATTCCACCGGCAGGCCATAGTCCGCCAGCGCGGCAATTGCTATCTTCACAATTCGGATCCGTGATCGACGCGAACCGCCGCGCGGCGGCAGGGAGAATGCGATGGGGATGTTCGACGGAAAGCAGGGGCTGATTCTAGGCGTGGCCAACGACCGCTCGATCGCCTGGGCCATCGCCCAGGTCATTATGAGCGAGGGGGGCATCTGCGGCTTCAACCACCTGCCCGACAAACCGGGCGACGAGCGGCAACGGAACCGCCGCCGGGTCACCAACCTGACCGACAAGAACCCGGACTCCGCCCGCTTCGTGCTGCCGTTGGACGTGCAAAAGGACGACGAGATCGCCACGTTCATGTCCCACGCCAAACAAGAGTTCGGCCAGATCGACTTCCTGCTCCACTCGATCGCCTTTGCCTCGCTCGACGATCTCCGCAAAGAAACCATCGCCACCAGCCGCGACGGCTTCAAGCTGGCGATGGAGATCAGCGCCTACAGCCTGCTGGCGGTGGTCAACGCGGCCAAGGAGTCTTTCGGTCCGAAGGCCGCGGTGCTGACGCTGACGTACTTCGGCGGCGAACGGATCGTGCCGGGCTACAACGTCATGGGGATCTGCAAGGCGGCCCTCGACGCCTGCATGAAATACGCCGCGTTCGACATGGGTCCGCGGGGCGTGCGGGTGAACGCCCTGAGCGCCGGGCCGCTCAAAACGCTGGCCAGTTCGGCCGTCGGCGCGAAGGACATGGAAGGGTTGTACGCGGCCGTTTCGCCTGCCGCCAAGTGCGTCACGCACGACGACGTCGGCCGGGTCGGCGCCTTTCTGCTGTCCGATATGTCCGAAGGGATCACCGCCGAAATCATGCACGTCGATTACGGCTACAACGCGATGGGTTCGCCCGGACGGCTGCTCGATCGGCTGAAAACTTAGCCGCCCAGATGCCAACGTCGATTGCCATTGCCGTGGTCGAGCACGAGGGCCGATTCCTCGTCGGCCAGCGTGGGCCGGGCGCGCCGCTGGCGGGCCTGTGGGAGTTTCCCGGCGGCAAAACGGAGCCGGGCGAAACGCCCGAGGCCGCGGCGGTACGCGAATGCCGGGAAGAAACGGGCCTCGCCGTCGAGTCCCTGGGCAGCTATCCCGAGCAGGTGCAAACCTACGACCACGGCGAGGTTCACCTGCACTTCATTGCCTGCCGCCTTGTCCCCGGCGCTCCAGTTGCCCCGCGCGAACCGTTCGGCTGGGTCGATCGCGAGGCACTCGCAAAGCTGGCATTTCCCACGGGAAATTCCGGGCTGCTAAGAATACTGACAGGCGCTCGCGCCGACGAGTAAGGATTCCGTGTGTGCGGCCATTTTTCCTGGGAACGAATCCGCGGGTGCACCGCTCGCCAGGCCACCCCCCATTTCTCAACGGTCGAGTAGGAGAGGGGCAGTTTGAACTGCCCCTCTCCCCTCATCAAAC
>JBBDYF010000285.1:0-11864 GCA_040901775.1 Pirellulaceae bacterium
GCGAGAAAACGGATTCGCCAGCTCCGCTACGTCGATTGCACCGACATTCTTTTTTGTGCTTCCTGGTGTTTCTCATTTACTGCTTGCTCCCTAAGTTGGCGGGAAGCACTTGTCCGGCCGAATCGATCCCTGCGCCGCCTCGACGATCGCCATCAGATCGCCAGCGGGCGCAATCGCGGCCGCCTCGCCGGCGGCCAGTTGCCAGCGATTGGCCACCGCTTGCCCCTTCCGCAGACGGGCCTCTTCCTCGGCGGTAAGTTCGATCCGCGGTAGCGTGCCCAGACCGGCCGTGGCTGGGAGCAAGTGCTGCCGAACAAGCTCGAGCGACAACTGGTCGCAGCTTAGCGCGTCGTTCAGGGAAAAATTGCCGATCGCCTCGCGGACCAGCGCCGACATGACCGCCTCGCTCCCCAGCGCGCGGGCCAGGTCGCGGCCCAGCGAGCGGACGTAGGTTCCGCTGCCGCATTGCAGGCGAAGTTGCACTTCGGGATAGCGATAATCGAGCAGTTCGGCAGCGTAAATTTCGATCGTCCGCGGCGCGAGCCTTACCGTTTCGCCGCGCCGCGCCATGTCGTAGGCTCGGCGGCCTGCCACTTTCAGAGCCGAGTAGGCGGGCGGCACTTGCTCGATGGAGCCAACAAATCGCGACAAGGCGCCGCACAACGCGGCGTGAGTGGGAACCGGCGGATCGGCCAGTTCGACCACCTGGCCTGCAATGTCTTCGGTGTCGCTCGATCGGCCGAATAGGAACATCGCTCGATAGGTTTTGGGCAATCGCTGCACGTACTCGACCAGCCGCGTGGCGGGGCCCAGTCCCAACACGAGCACGCCGGTGGCCAAGGGATCCAGCGTGCCGGCATGGCCCACCTTGACGGGCCGCACCAGGCGCTGCACCCGGTTGACGACGTCGCGCGAGGTGATGCCCGCGGGTTTATGCAGGTTCAAGAGGCCAAACACGGTTTGCTTTCCTTGCTTCAAGATAGGGGTCGCGCCTCGTCCCTGGCGAAAGCTCGTCTCCGGCTCCAGGCTGGGTGAGCGTTGCATTGTAGATTCCGCCGGCAGGTCGCGCATCACGCTGAATGCAGCGATAGGCGAGCGGGAGGCGTCAGCCTCCCGATGGAGCCGACCCCGCGACTCCGGACCAGACTAGTCACGCGGGGGCAAAAAAGTGGCTCGACTTGCGCTCAGCGATCGAGGCGCAAAGTCCAATGACAAAAGCGCTTACAGAGCGGCGTCAAGGCGCAAGTCGATGGCGCAAGAATGCGCGCGCACGCGTTGCTTGACGCGCGCAAGTTTTTCTGGCAAAGTCACTGTTGTCCACCGATCTCTGGCGAGCGGCCAGGCGTGAGCCTTCCGATGGGATTGGAACAACCCTCGAACGGTTCCTGAGAAGATGCAGCGCTATCGGGGTGCTGACGCACCCCGCTCGCCTGAACGAACTGATACGACTGGCGATCCAGCCGGAAGTTGCGCGGGCAAGGCAGCTCCGACCGGCGCGACTTTGGGGGCCGAGGCGAGGCAGAGAAGAACTCGCCCAGATATCAACGGGGAGAGTGTCGCTGGCGGGTAGTAGGTTCCGACCGCCGGGCGGGACTGGAGCGCGACCAATGGTCGCGGCTATGCAGTTCAAGTTCCACGGGGCCCGTGGAGCCTACTATGAGCGGCCGAATTCCGCTCGTTCAGCTTATCGGCCTGATTAGCGAAACTCGGGTGGCGAATCGCTAATCATGGCGCAAGTGCTGCGACGCCAATGGGTTGCAAGTTATAAACGAAACCAGCGTTGCCAAAAAAAGGCATAAACGATTAGCGAAACTCAGCGCCCGGAGGTACGACCTTGCACCTACTTTCAAGACGATCCTGCCGAAACGCCGGCAATCGGGAAGCTGTACAGGGCACGAACCTCGGCTGCGGATCGGGCCGACAGGTTGCTCATCCGCTGATAGAGGGCGGCGGTGTCGCTCACCCCCAGGCCGGCCAGTCGCTCGAATTTGTGCCGCAACAGCGCGGCGAGATTGCCGCTCGTATTGCGGGCGTGGCCCTCGGGATACATCACCAGGCCGCTGCCAAGGACGCCCAACGCAGCGTGCTCGATCTCGATCGAAGTCGGGATTCCGTCCGGGTATTTGGCGTCGTAATCGGCACCTCCGTGGCGAAAGTCGATCCGCCCCATCAGATCGCGGGTCAGCGGATGAGCCAGCGCGGCAGCGTCGTAATCGTCGGGAACCAGCATCAGCTCGCGCCAGCCGGCGGTTTGCGTCTCCAGCGCTTTGCGGAGCAGCGTGGCGATGATATAGACCATCGAATGATCGGCGCTTTGCCGCGTCTGCGGATTGCGCTTGTGCGGGTCGCCGATAATGCTGAAGGCGGGCTCGTAAATGGTGATTCGCACGCCCCGGATCGCCGCTGCGCTGCTCAGCAACTGGGGATGGGCCGTCAACAGGTCGATCAAGCCGGCGATGGCGCTGGCCGACTGGTGTTCGTACAGGCCGAGCTTGAAATGCTCGCCCATCACGGCAAAATCTTCGCCGCCGACGGTCAGCGCCAGGTCGAAAGGGCTGCACTCTTTATCGCCGGAAGGTTCGAACAAGCTGAAGAGCGCCTGAGGATTGCGGAAGATGTCGGCCGGCCCGACGAAGCCCCGCATCGCCCGCCGCATCGACAGGATGGCGACTTCGGCGCTGAGGGCGGCCGAGGCCCCCTTGCTGTCGGAAAGCTGCTCGCCGTGACGAATCGCCCGAAACGGGACGTAGTGCGAAACGACCAGCCCCATGGCCGATTCGATCTGCTCGGCCGTGGCCCCGAGCAGCGCCCCATACACGGCAGCCGAGGCGATCGCCCCGTGCAGCACATGGTCGAGCTTGTGATCCTTCAGGGCGAACACCTCGCCCAACCGGCAGCGGATTTCCTCGATGCAGAGCATGGCCAGCAGCAGACGATTTCCATCGCAGCCGACAAGCTGCGCGGCGGCGACCGCAACCGGAAAGAAATCGGGATGGCCGAACTCTCCCCGCGAATAGCCCGTGCGCGGGTTGTAGCCAAAGTTGGTTCCGTTGGCATCGAGCTCGCGAACCGCCGAACAGTTAGCCAGCACGGCCTTTTCCGGCGCTACCGGCAATTCGCTGCCAAAGCAGGTCGCGCCGGACGACGCGGGATATTCGAGCGCCTCGGCGCGCAACACGCGGGGAGCGGTTGTGCCGGTCGCCAGAGCCGCGACGGCGCAGGCGACGGTATCGAGATGAAACTGCTCGACCTTGGCCAGCACGGTTGCCGACGGCCGGCCCAGCTTGCCCGCCAGGAAATCGACGGCATACCGGCCGAGGCCGCGGGCCTGGTTTTCGCGACGGGATAGTTCGAGGTAATCTGAGGTCATCGATAGGTTGCGGCAACAGTGCTGGGAAAAATGGGGTGGATCGGCCGGCCCGCTGGCTCCCGCCGGCCGCCGCTCTTGACTATAACGAAGTGATGAGTTTTGCACCTGGGTTTCCCACCACGCGCTTGCGCCGCTTGCGGTACCATCCGGCCATCCGCAGCCTCGTGCGAGAAACCCGCCTTTCGCCGGCGGGGCTCGTGCTGCCGCTGTTCGCTCGGACGGGAAAGAACGTTCGCCAGCCGATCGGCTCGATGCCGGGGCACGCCCAGCTTTCGATCGATCTGATCGCCGAGGAAGCGGCGGCGGCGGCTCGGCTGGGGCTGGGCGGGATCATTCTGTTTGGCATTCCCGCCGAGAAAGATGCCACGGGAAGCGACTCTTATGCGGATCGGGGAATTATCCAGCAGGCTATCAAGGCGGCCAAGGATGCGGCTCCCGACTTATTGGTAATGACCGACGTTTGCCTGTGTGAGTACACCGATCACGGGCATTGCGGCGTTGTTGATAGCGGCACGGGCCGGTTGGACGTGAACAACGATGCCACGCTCGAATTGCTTGGCAGACAGGCCATAAGCCACGCCCAGGCTGGGGCCGATTTGATCGCACCCAGCGGCATGATGGACGGGATGGTCGGGGCCATTCGGGCGGCACTCGACGGGGCCGGTTTTGCGCATGTGCCGATCATGAGCTATGCCGCCAAATACGCCAGCGCCTTTTACGGCCCGTTCCGCGAAGCCGCCGAAAGCACGCCGCAATTTGGCGATCGGCGGGCCTACCAGATGGACGCGGCGGCCGCGGCCGGCCAGGCGCTGCGCGAGGTCGAGCTCGATCTGGCCGAAGGGGCCGACCTGATCCTGGTCAAGCCGGCCCTGGCCTATCTGGACATCATCCGCGCGGTGAGCGAACGGCACCCGGGCGTTCCCGTCGCGGCGTACAATGTTTCGGGCGAATACGCGATGGTTAAGGCGGCCGCCGAACGCGGCTGGATCGACGAGCGCGCGGTGGCGCTGGAAACTCTTACCGCTATTTCGCGCTCCGGAGCCAGAATCGTCTTGACGTACTGGGCCAAGGATGTTGCACAATGGTTGGGCGCTTAGTTCCTCGTTCCGTTCTACATTCGGAGTGTTGGGTTCGCTTGGGGTTGGGGTTCGTGTCGGGACAGAGAAGAGGCTTCATTCGTTGGCATTCATCCAGTTACTTCCCGCGCACGTAGTTTCTAGACAACATGGCATCCAGCATCGACCCGGAAAACTCCTGGGGCGAACTTCCTAGCGCAATCCACCTGATCACCATCCGGCTGGCGGGAATTGTGTCTCCCCGGAAACTCCTCGAACTGCGGATCTGGCGCGACGAGCAGCTCGCTTTGGCGCCGACCGATTCGCGCCTGGCGTACGAGTTTCAAACGCGAATTCAGCAGCGGTTCTTCACTGAGTACGACTACCTGCTCGATGAAAATCGGGAGAACGTCCTGCTGGCCGACCAGCGGGTAGCCGCCCTGCTGCGGCGACGGTTGTTCCAGCAATGCGGCTGCGAGTATCGCCTGCTGGCGTATTGCATCATGCCCAACCACGTGCATGCCGTGCTGGAAGCGAAAGAGGGACCGGCCGCCAAACCCAATGCGGAGGAAGCGGCGCTGGCGGGACTCGACTTCGTTCCTGTCCGCTCGGATGAAGAGCCCGACGAGCGCAGCCCACTGGTCAATTTCCTGTGCGCCCTCAAGCGGGATACGGCCGCCGAAGCTGCCGCCGTGTTGGACGACGGGCGCGAGTTGACGTGGCATTCGGAATCGTTCGACTTTTGGATCCGCTCTCACACCGAGCTGGAAGCGGTCATCGATTATGTGGCTCAGAATCCGGTCGAGGCGGGACTGGTGCAGTCGCCTGAACAATGGTTCTTCTGCTCGGCGCACGAACGCTTTTTGCACGACGCTTCGACCAGCGGTTGGCTCCCCAACGAGAAGTAGGCGCAACGTGGCGAGCCCAACACGTTTACCCACCGATCCCCCATTTTTGCGCGCGGTCAGCCTGCGCCGCGACTGGGTCGCTTCGTTCGACGCGTTTCCTTACAGCATTCCCGCCATCAAGAACCTGCACACGCTCGACCTGCATCGGAACGTGACGTTCTTCGTCGGCGAAAACGGCACCGGCAAATCGACGCTGCTGGAAGCGATTGCCGTCGCCGAGGGGTTCAATCCCGAAGGGGGATCGCGGCACGCCATGTTCCGCACCCAGGACACGCATAACGAAGACCTGCCGCGCAAACTGGAGCTGCACCGCAACAAGATTCCTCGGGGAGACAGCTACTACCTGCGGGCGGAAAGCTTTTACAACCTTTCCTCGTACCTGGGGGAGATCGGCGGCGGTGGATACGGCCCCAAGCTGCTGCACGAGCAGTCGCACGGCGAGGCGTTCCTGTCGTTGTTGATCGAGCGCCTGTCGGGCAACGGCCTGTACCTGATGGACGAGCCCGAGGCCGCGCTCAGTCCGCAGCGGCAACTGACTTTTCTGGCCGCCCTGCACGATCTGGTGCGGCATGGAGGGCAGTTTATTATCGCCACGCACTCGCCCATTTTGATGGCCTATCCGGGGGCGCTCATTTTGCAGTTTTCGCAGGCTGGAATTGCCCCCGTCGCCTACGAAGAGACCGAGCACTATAAAGTGACCAAGGCGTTTCTCACGCGCACGCAACGGATGCTGCAGGAACTGCTGTCCCCCGATCCCTAACCTCCGCACGTCATGCACCGTCCCCATAGCCACCGGATCTTTTCCCGCGCCCTGGAGCTGATGCCCGGCGGAGTCAATAGCCCGGCTCGAGCGTTCGGCGGGGTGGGGGGCGAGCCCGTCGTGTTCGAGCGGGCCCAAGGGGCGTACTTGTTCGACGTCGACGGGAACCGATACCTCGATTACATCGGCTCGTGGGGGCCGATGATCTTGGGGCATCAGCATCCGCGGGTGGTTGCCGCCGTGCATGCGGCGGTCGATCGGGCCTTCAGCTTCGGCGCTCCGACCGCCGCCGAGAACGAACTCGCGGAACTGATCGTCGCCGCCGTCCCGTCGATCGAAATGGTCCGGCTGGTCAGTTCGGGAACCGAAGCGACCATGAGCGCCATTCGCCTGGCGCGGGGTTTTACGGGGCGAGACGGCATCGTCAAGTTCGCGGGCAACTATCACGGACACGTCGATAGCCTGCTGGTGGCCGCGGGCAGTTCGGCGGCGACGCTGGGCGTGCCGAATTCGCCCGGCGTTACCGCCGGCACGACCCGCGATACGCTCGTCGCCCGCTACAACGACGTCGCCGGGCTGGAACGAATCTTCGGCGAACACGGCCCGCGAATCGCCGGCGTCATCTTCGAGCCGGTGGTTGGCAACATGGGATGCGTGGTTCCCACGCTGGAATTCTTGCGGGCCTTGCGCGAGCTGACGACGCGGCACGGTTCGCTCTTGATCTGCGACGAGGTGATGACCGGCTTTCGCGTCGCTTATGGTGGCGCCCAGGCATTATTGGGGATCGAGCCGGACCTGACGACGCTCGGCAAAATCGTCGGCGGTGGCCTGCCCGTCGGGGCCTACGGCGGCAGCCGCGAGATCATGCAGCATGTTCTGCCGGCGGGCAAGGTTTTTCAGGCGGGAACGCTGAGCGGCAACCCGCTCGCCACCGCCGCGGGAATCGCGACGCTGCAAGAATTGCGCGACCATCCGCCTTATGCCCGGCTCGAGCAACTCAGTGGGCAATTAGCCGCCGGGCTGGCTGAGGCGGCCAACAGCGCCGGCGTGCCGCACGCAATCACTCGCGTCGGCAGCATGCTGACGCTGTTCTTCAATCCCCGGCCACCCGTCGATTGGGAGACGGCGAGTCAAAGCGACACGGCCCAATACGCCCGCTATTTCTGGCGTCAGTTAGACCTGGGGGTCTATCTGCCATGCAGCCAGTACGAGGCGCTGTTTGTCTCGGCGGCGCATACCCAGGCCGACATCGACGCGACGATTGCCGCGGCGCGCGAAGCCCTGGCAGCGGTCGCATCGGTTACGGCGCGCTGACCGCCTCGTTCCCGGCGATTGTCGAGATCCCCTGGTACACATGGACTTCGATCGTGTCGTTCAACCGGCGGACGCTGCCGTCGCCCATGAGAAAATGCACGCCGCCCGGATGGTAGCTCGAAAAATCGTCGAAGTGGTTGTGCGGATCGTTCGGAGCGTGGTCGGCCACCCCAACCACCCGCGCCATCGGCTCGCTGGCCCCCGCGATCATGCCGATCCAGGTTGAGCCGCCGAGCTTGGCGGTTCGCTCGCCGACGACCAGGGTGTTCGATAGACCGTCCTTGATGTCGGCAAAAGTAACCCGGCTGTTGTGGTAAAAGGCGCCGCGCCCCGCGGAGGGCGAGTCCTCGATTTCGGTGGGCCCGAACATACCGACATAGTTGCTGCGCGCGACCGGGAACAACGGCACTCCCTCATCGACACTGTGAGGCTCGCCGTCTTCCTCCTCGTGCTCCTCCTCTTCCTCGTGCTCCTCGTGGTGCTCCTCGGCGGCAATGTTGAACAACTTCGGGCTGCCGTCGGAGGCGCACAGCAGAAGCTCCAGCACCGTCTCGCGAGCTTGCTGGTTGGCCGGATCGCCGATCGGCAAGTGCCGGACAATCCGGTTCTCTTCCACGTTGCGCTGCTCCATGAACGGGAGCAACCCCGTCGTCCATCCCCAGCCCGGCACCCCTTCCGGCTGACCGGCGATCCAGCCCGACGGCATCTGCCCCATTGTGTCGTGATAGTTGTGCAGCGCCAGTCCAAGCTGCTTGAGATGGTTCTTGCACTGCGTCGCGCGGGCCGCCTCGCGGGCCATCTGCACCGCCGGCAAAAGCAGCGCCACGAGGATGCCGATGATGGCGATGACCACCAGCAGCTCGACGAGGGTGAATGCGGCGCGGAAAGAGCCAGCGGACAGACGAATTGCAGGGCGTCGGCGGAGAGAGCTTTGCATGGCGAATGTTCCGATCGAGTGGAGTGCCAAACCGCATGGCCTGCATTCTGACCGGAACTACATACATCTGTCAAGTGCATTAGTTATGCATTTGCATTCAAGCACCGTTAATATTTTTGGCGTGTCCATGCCGCGCGGAACTCCCCCATCGCCAGCCGGCGACCAGCGACGTAACCTAAGTTCACTCCGCTTCCTTCCTCATCCCGCTTAACATTCCATGAGCACGCTGCCTAGTTCGATCGCCGCCTACCAGTTCAACCGCATCCGCACGCTGGCGACGCTCGACCGCGCCCTGCAAATGCAGGAACCCGCCAAGGTGCTCGGCTACCGTCCGGGGCCGGGACGAGCACACGTCGCCTGGCAATTGATGCACATCGCCATCACCGAGGAATTGTTCGCCTGCGACCGGCTGACGGCCGACCGCCAGCCGACGTGGCCCGAACTGGTGCCCCGCTTCCGCGGCGGGAGCACTCCCGACGACGACATTCCCCCGGCCGAGCAGGTTCGCCACGTACTGACCGAATCGCGGGCTCATCTGCTCGAGACGCTAAGCCGCTTTGGAGACAAAGACCTCGGAACGATTCCCGAGGCGCTCCGCGAGCGCAAGCTGACGCTGCTGGACGTGTTGCACATCCTATCGTGGCACGAGGCCCACCATCAGGGACAAGCACACATTACGCTCAACCTGCTGAAGGCGAACGGTGCTTAACGGTCATGGGACGGCTAAGGAAACTGCAATTCCGCCTTCGTGGGAATTCGGCGGGCCTTGTTGATCAGATCGCGGGTCGCGATCAGCGCCGTCCGATGGTCCAACGACTGGCCACTGGCATCGGTCGGGGTCAGCCGCATCCCGGCGGTTCCCATGTCAACTCCGCTCAATACCCAGAGCACCGCATGCTGTCCGCGCAGAACAGGGATATAAGTGATTCGGTTATTTGAACGGTTTCCTCCGACCTCGTTCTCGACCTTTTTCTCGCCAACGAAAATTGTATGCACGCCCCCCGCGGCCGAACCCCCGGCGTGCCATACCTCGACCCGCGAGTCCGTGGGCAGTGTGAGCATCCCGTGAAACATGATCTGCCACGGTTCGCCGGCCTGTACTCCCGCTGCCATGCGAACCTTTTCCAGATCGTCGCGGGTCAGCAAATAGTCGGGCTCGTACGTAATCAAAACCCCGGCATCCTTTGAACGGGCCATCACGCGGCCGACCAACCCCGGACGATCCGCCGTGGCGCGGGGGTCCGTGCCACGCTCGGCTTTGGCCGCCACGTCCTGCAACTTGTCCATCAGCTTTTGGGCATTCACCTTGTCGAGTCCGTCTAAGTTCACCAGCGACGCCTCGAGCAGCAACTTGGCGCGGCGCTGCAAAGCCAGACGCTGCTCGCGATCGCCCGCCTTCGGATCGTCGGCCAGCTTGGCCCACGCTTGGGCGGCGGCGTAGCCGGCCGCCGCATCACCCTTCGAGCTCTTGCCGTCGAGTTGCGCCGCCGCCGCAAACGGGGAATCGCCGCTGCTCGCCAAATGAGCGAGCCCCTTCGCCCAGTCTTCCATCACCAGGCAATAGAACTTGCCGACCGCTAGGTTCGCGGCAGGATCGGCGGGCGTTTGCGCGAGCGCCTCGCGGCTCGCCTCGATCAGGTTCCACTGTTTGACGACGCCGACCACTTCGGCCCGCCGCAGCGCGACATCCTTTTTCAGGTCGGCATCTTTCAGCCGCGCGACGGATTGAACCGCCATCGCCGAGATCTCGTCGGCCCGTTCAAAATCGGCCGCAGCGAGCATCGCGTCCGCCAGATCGATCGCTGCCTTGGCAAACTGCCCCCGCTCTTCCGGCGGCAACGAACTCTTTTCCAGTTCGACGAGCGTGGCCGCGACGGCTTGGTGAACGGGAATCGAGAAATCTCCTTCCAGTTGCCGGGCCGCGCCCAGCGCGGCATTCACTTCTCCCGCCGCGACGAACATCTGGCGCGCCACCTCGATCAAGACGTAGCGCGCGGTGGGGTCGCCGGTCGTTTCCGCGCCCGACTTGAGCACTCCCTTGGCGAGCGTCGCCTTTTGCAGCGGCTTGGTTGCCTTTTTCCAGTCGGCGTCGTAAATGGCCCAGGCTTTCGCCAGTTCGGCGTCCAGCGTTTCCTGGGAGGGAACGGGCAGACGTTCGCGGGTGAACGAGCCCGTGCCGGGCAGCGGAGCAGTGTTCGGCCCGGTGCGAGGATTGGGGGGACCATCCGCCGCGGCCACCAGGTTCGCGGGCGACGACGAGAGTCGCTGGAGCGTCATCTCGCGCAAGCTAAAGGCCGCTTCCGAGCTGCCGACAAACAGCGTTTGGCAAGGGATCTGCCACTGCGAGCCAGCCGCGGCGGCGGCGGCGGGGCCGGTCCATTCGTAGGCGGCCTGTCCATCGACCAGCAAGCGGACACTCGCCAGCTCGCCTTTCGTGAACACCTCGCAGTGCAGCTTGCGCGGGGCTCCCGCGGCATCGAACGAGGGACACGACAGCGGCCTCGTGCTCGGCAGCACCTGCCCCTGGGCGGTCATCAGGCCGGTCACGCGCGTCGACCCAAGCTTGCCGTCGATGCACAGCACGGCGGGGTGCCCGCCCAGAACGAGGCCGATCATCAGGCCCCCTTCCCCCTGGGTGCGCTGCGCGGCGGCCTCGAATCGATAATTTTCGGGGGGCAGGTGCGGAACCAGCACCACGTTGCGTCCCGATTCGGCCTTCAAAACCAGCTCGCTTTGTGTCTGGTGGGTCTCGCCTTCCAGCGTGTGATGGTCGGCCAGGAAGGTCCGCATCAGATCGACGGTGCCCCAGTTTTTTTCGGCCGCGTATTCGCCGAAGTAATCGAGCGGCACCCAGACCGCGCCGATCTTCCGGCCATTTTCTGGCGCTCCCGCCAGGTCGCGCAGTTCGTCCCCCCGCTCCACCTGAAAATCGAGCGCGACGAGCGAATGGTCGTCGGCCACCAGAATCTTGGGAAGCTCGCTCGCCGGCAGGCGCTGGGGATAGCGATTCACGCTCGAAACGCGCACCCCGCGCACGATCCCGCGCAGACCAACCTGCGATTGTGGATCGAGCCCGACATGAACCGGACCTCTCCCCCTCTCGCGAATTCCGGATAGTTGCTGCCCGCTCAAAACGTTTCCATTGACGACAAGTTGCCCCCGCTGACCATCGCTGGTAATCGCCAAGTGATGAAACCGTCCCGCGGCCAGGCTGCTGTCGGTTCCCGTGGTTTGATCGCCGACCGCCAGTCGCAAGCCGGCCGGTTCCGGCGAGCCGACGATGTTGGGTGTGTACGTCAGTTTCAATTTGCCACAGCGCAGCAACGTGGCGGGCGTTTCGGCGTAGGCAAAGCGAACCCACATTTCCACCGTGAATGGTTGTCCCGGCCGGTCCAGTTCGGGCGGAACGGGAATTTCAAGCCGCGACGATCCATCGAACACCAGGCCGTACTTGTGGCTTTGCAGGTCGGGCGACGGCCGGGTCGTTACCGAACTTGGCGACCGGCGGGCAAAGGAGGGC
>JBBDYF010000286.1:0-11847 GCA_040901775.1 Pirellulaceae bacterium
CCGCGCGGCGTCCGGTCGCCAACACAGCGACCGGCCAGGGGGTTGGATACAATCCTCGCACCCAACGTTCCAACGGGATTAGCCCAAAACTGGACATCCATCCCAGTCTGCACGCCTATGCGGAGGTTCAGCGCGGAATTAAACGTCCACGCTGGCAAGCTGTCAATGGTCAATCTTTCAGGAACGTGTGGAATTTGCAAAATCGTTGCGCGGAGGGCAAACATTCATGAGTGACGAGCAGCCGAATCCTTATCGAGCGCCGCAGCGGCCCCCAGCGGCGGACGGTTGCGTACCGCCCAGCCCACTGCGGGCCATGCTGCCGCTGCTGATGCTCTTCGGCCTGCTCTACTTTGTGCAAGGAATCGTCGAACCGACAGCGGGCCTCTTGGCCCAGCCCATGCGGCGGCGGCTGATGGACTGGGGCCAGACGACCCAGCAGGTGGGCATCATTTTCGCGTATATCGGCATCCCTTGGTCGCTCAAACCCCTTTTCGGACTCGTTTCCGATTTTTTTCCGCTCGGCGGCCGCCGGCGCAAGCCGTACCTCGCGCTGGCGACCGCGGCGACCGCGCTCGCCTTCTTCACACTCGCCGCCGTCTGGCACGGCCCCGCCGATCACAGCCGGGCGTTATGGCTGCTGCTGGCGGCTTGTGGGGCGGTCGCCATGACAGATGTTGTCATCGACGCGCTTGCGGTCGAGCGCGGCCAGCCCCTCGGGCTGACCGGGCAAATGCAGGCGGTCCAGTGGGGAACCCTCTCGGTCGCCACCATCCTGGCCGGCACGCTGGGTGGCTACGTCTCGCAGCATCGTCTGCTCGAACCAGCCCTCGTCGGCTGCGGCGTCTTGGGCCTCGTCTCGCTGGCGGTCGTGCTGCTGCTCGTACACGAACCAAAGGCCGCGTCGTCACCCCGCCTGAACGTGCGCGCCGCGTGGTCCGAGCTGAGGGCTGGCCGACGGATCGTCGTTTTGCTGGCCGTCGGCCTGTACTTGTTTCTTTGGAACTTCAACCCGTTTAGCTATAGCGTTTTGCAAAACTATGCGACCGAGCACCTGCTCCTGAGCGAGCAGTTTTTCGGCAACCTGTATTCCATCCAGGCGGCTGCCGGGGTGGTCGCCTGCGCGGGCTACTTTTTGGTCTGCCGGCGGATACCCATGCGGTGGCTGATCCACGCCTCGATTGCCGCGGGCGTGCTCAGCACGCTCTGTTACCTACCGATGCAAAACGCAACGACGGCGGTCGCCGCCAGCCTGATCTTCGGCCTGACCTATCAGACCGCGACGCTCATCCAACTCGATCTGGCGGCCCGCGTTTGCCCCACGCAATCGGCCGGCACGATGTTCGCCATACTGATGGCGATCAGCAACACCGGCGTTTCAGCCGCCAGCTACGTCGGCGGCGGGTGGTACGACGACCTGGCCGCCACCTATGGCAGCCGGCACGTGGCCTTCGACCTGTTGGTGCTGATCGGCGTCGGCTTCACGGCCAGTTGCTGGCTGCTGGTGCCGGTGCTGCGGTGGGCGGGGGTGAAGTGAGGCAATTGCGGATTTCAGATTGGTGATTTCAGATTGCAGATTGCGGATTTCGGAGTGAGCGAGGGCCGGAGGAGCGGCAGGAAAGAGCGCTTGTCGTCAAACCAGGCAACCTTGCAAATGCACTTTTGAGATAATAGGCTTGGGGGACAGCGTACAATTGTCTTTAACGAGGGATTCATCATGCGAGCCGCCGCCGTTCGTGCCAAGATCGAGCACCTGATCAACGTCGTTCCTTTTCGTCCGTTCGTGCTGTCGCTGGAAAATGGCCAGACAGTTTCGATCGAGCACCCCGAGAACATCGCCTTTGAACCGGGCGACGACGGGTCGCAAGACTTTTATGTCCTGACGAAAGGACTCCACCTGTATAGCTCGTTCTCGGCCGTGACGAGCATTGCGCTGCTGGATGAGCATGCTTCGGTGGGCGACGGCGAATAGTTGTTTGCGGGCAAGTTCGAGTCGCATCCATGAACACTACAGCGATTTGCACGAAGTTGAGGCGTGGACTGGGAAAGACTCCCTTCCAGCCATTCTTCCTGGTCTTGAGCGACGGCCAAATTGTTCTCGTGGAATATCCGGAGGCCATCAATTTGACCGCCGGCCGATCGCGCCGGCCGCAGTTCAAGGTGCTCTCCCAAGAGTTCGTTGAGCTGACCGTCGAGTATGCAGCGGTGCGCCATGTGGCACCGCTGACCGTCAGCGAGGCCATCGCCTATGCCGAGACGGTGCTGCCGGGAACGCCCTCTCGGAAGGGAATCGATCCTCGCTGGCAGGCAATCAACCTGGTGGGCGAGTTTGTAAGAACCGAGCCGCGGCCAATCTGGGAGTTTATTCACCGCTGGGGCCGGCATCGCCAGGTTGACCTGCGAACGGCCATCGCCGTCTGTCTGCTCGAACACCTGCTGGAATATCATTTCGCGGATTACTTCCCGCGGGTCGAGCAAGCCGCCCTGTCGAGCGCTCCCTTCGGCGACACCTGCCTGCGAATTTGGAAGTTTGGACAGTCGGAAGAGTCCGCAAACAGCAAACGGCTCGACCGCCTGGACGAGCAAATCGAAAAGCTACGACAACACCGCAAAAAGAAACGTCAGCCGCGCTAGCGGCGCAAGTCTTGAGCCCACGGCGTAAGCCGTGGGAATCGTAACGAAAAACCGGCACCTCAGCCGCGGGAGCGGCGACACGATGACTCACAATCGTCCGAGTGCCGCCGCTTGCGCGGCTCAATCCGTCGCGGGGCTTCGCTTACCCACGGCTTACGCCGTGGGCTAATTGGTAACGCCGCTGCGCGGCTACAACCGACGTTCCCCACTCCGCACTCCCCGCTCCGCACTCCGAGTTCCCCGCACCTAGCTACCCCGCCGCCGCCTTCTTGATCATCGCGTCGAACAGCTTCCGCTCGGCCGCCATCGCCGCCACTCGGTCGGCCGGCTTGCTGGCGTTTTCCATCAGGCACCACCCTTCCCACTTCGTTTTTACCAAGAGACTGAGAAAATCCTGGAATGGGTAATCGGGCGAGGCGAGCTCGTGGATGTGGCAGGTGGCGCCGAAACGCTTGCGGATCAGTTCGAAATTATGGGCGAGACCTTCGCCGGCCAGATCCTGCTTGTTGCTGTTCCAGCAAACGAAGACATTCTCGTCGGTCGCCACGTCCATGATTGCTTTGATCGTGGGCAGCTCGGCGCATTGGCCGTGAACTTCGAGCCGGACCTGCTGGCCGAAGCCGGCGGCGTATTCGCCCAGTTCGTTCAAAGCCTTGCCGATCTGCTCGATCGTTTTCTCCTTGGGCACATTGGGATGGAAGCGATCGGGCTTCACCTTGACGCCGCTGCCGCCAATGTCGTGCGAGAGGCGGATGAACTCTTTCGACCGCTCGATCGCCATTTTGAGCACCGCCGGATCGGGGTTGTCGAACCGCTCGTCGCTGCCAATGCCGACGCATGTCACCCCCGAGTCGCCAAACCGCTTTGCCACTTCGGCCCGCTGCTGTTCGGTCAATTCCGGCTCGACTTTGTGGGCGTGCGTCGTTCGCAGTTCGACGCCGGGGCAGTTCGTCTGTTTGCAGTTTGCGAGCAGCGTTGGCAGATCCCAGTCGGCCCCCCATAGATAAGTCACCAGGCCGAAGGCGATCGCCACGTCCTCGATGTTGCCGGCTTGAGCCCGAGCCGGTTTCGCATCCAAAGAGGCAACCCCCGCGGCAGCGCCGGCAAGGGCCGTGGAAGCGAGGAACTGGCGGCGAGTGGCAGGCGTCATGTTCGTGATTCCCAAAGGAGGTGCTACCTACTGACTGACAATGTAACTTGGCTCTCGTGGAGAGGCTACTACGAATCGTCCAGCCCCCAGATCCGGGGCGATGCCAACTCCAGGCTGTTGCCCGCTGGGTCGCGGAAATAGACGCTCCGCCCCCCGCCCGGCCAGTCGAAGATTTTCTCGATAGCGACGCCGTGCCGCTTCAGGTGGTCGATCCAGCCGGCGAGCTTCGCTTCGGGCATGGCGAAGCAGAGGTGCCCCTCGCCCGTCGCGCCGTGCGTGGGAATGTCGAGGTCGCCCCGCTGCGACGCCTCAGCCGCGTTGAACAGCAGCACCATCTGGCTGCCGCACCGCAGGAAGAGATGCCGTCCCTCCTGCCGGCTGTGGAGCGCGAGGCCGAGTATCTCGGTATAGAACCGCTCTGCTGCGGCGAGGTCGGCCGCATAGAGGCACGACTCCAAAACGGCGGCGAGTTTTTGCGGAAGGGGGGTTGTCGAATTGGTGGACATATGTGTAAATTTGGAGCCTGCTAGAGGTGCGCGCGAATCGACCGACAAGCTTGGCATTGCGAGGCGAAAAAACTACGGCGGCCTGGGGAGGAGAAATCCCTAAACTCTCTCCAGCGATCAGTTTTATTCTAGCTTCATCGAACCGACGTAAGTCATCGTGGGGACAGTAGATAGTAAGACTGATCAGCCTGAGGTGAGCGAAAAAAACTGTCGATCAGTGATCGAGGATCGCTGCCAGCGGGCGCGCAGCCAGCGAGCAATCGGCGGGCGACGAGTATGGATCGCAACCGGCGGCCTGTTACCGATTTACAACCAGCCGGTCGCTCCGCTAGAATGCGTGGTTTCCATGTGGCGGAGCCCGGCGAAGCATTCGCCGTAAGGCATGAGCCGCCAACTGGTTAGCGATGTTCGGCCGGTTTCGCTGCAAGGCGGAGTCGGCCGCGTGGGTTCGTATTGTCTTTGAGCAACTGGCATGTTTGAGTCCCTCCAAAACGGCTTGACTTCGGCGCTGAAAACCTTGCAAGGCAAGGCCCGGCTGACCGAGGGCAATATGCGCGACGGGCTGAAGCTGGTCGAGCAGGCCCTGTTGGAAGCGGACGTCAGTTATTCGGTCGCCCAGGACTTTATCGCCCACGTCGGCGAAAAGGCCCTCGGCCAAAAGGTGCTGCTGGCGCTCGACCCGGTCCAGCAGTTAATGGCGATTATCTACCAGGAACTGGTGGCCATCCTGGGGCCGGTCGATCCCACGATCCCGCTCCGCAAAGACGTTACCGTCCTGATGATGTGCGGCTTGCAGGGGTCGGGCAAAACGACCACCAGCGGCAAGCTGGCCCGCCTGTTGCAGCAAAGCAAAAAGAGCGTGCTGCTGGTCGCGGCCGACCTGCAGCGCCCCGCCGCCATCGAGCAATTGCAAGTGCTGGGCCAACAACTGGGCGTGCCGGTTTATTCCGAGCCCGGCCAGCAGGATCCCGTGCTGGTCTGCCAAAACGCGGTGGCCAAGGCCCGCAAAGAACAGATCGCCATTGTCGTGCTCGATACGGCGGGCCGGCTGGCGATCGATCAGGAATTGATGGACCAGTTGGTCCGGATCGACAAGAAGGTTGGTCCCGATCAGGTCTTTCTGGTGGTCGATGGGATGACCGGGCAAGACGCTGTGAACAGCGCCAAGGCATTTAACGAGGCGCTGGAGCTCGACGGCGTCATCATGACCAAGCTCGACGGCGACGCCCGCGGCGGCGCGCTGTTGTCGGTCAAGCAAGTTACCGGCGTGCCGATCAAGTTCATCGGCACGGGCGAACATCTCGACGCGCTGGAGCCTTTCCGCCCCGAAGGGATGGTCAGCCGCATTTTGGGCCAGGGCGACATCGTCGGCCTGGCGCAAATGGCGGGCCAGGTGATCGACGCCGAGCAGCAGAAAGAGTTGGAGGCGAAGCTGCAATCGGGCGAGTTCACGCTCGACGACTTCAAAAAGCAGCTCCGCACCTTCATGCAGCCCGGGCTGATGATGAAGATGCTCAAGCTGATGCCGGGCATGGGCGAGCTGACGAAGATGATGGGGGACGCCAACGCCGAAAAGGATTTCAAGCGGGTGGTGGGGATCATCGACTCGATGACCCCGCACGAGCGGCGCGTTCCCAAGATCATCGATCCGACCCGCCGCAACCGAATTGCCCGCGGCTCGGGCGTGCCGGTGCAAGAAGTGAACGCTCTGATCAAACAGTACGACGCGATGGCGCCGGTCATGAAAATGATGGCGGGTAAGGGGCCCGGCGGCCGGATGCAGGCCATGCAGCAGATCCAGCAAAGCGGCCTGCTGAACCCCGGGGCGAAAATGGCTAAGATCAAGGGGGATACCGGCAAGCGGCTGACGTCGAAAGAGAAGGCGGACTTGAAAAAACGCCGCGAGAAGGAACTGCGGAAGAAACAGCGGGAACAGAAAACGGGAAAGAAAATCGACTAAAGCCGAATGACTAAATCCTAAATCCTAAGGACTAATGACTACAGCTTGAGGGGATTTCATTAGTCATTAGTGCTTAGTCCTTAGTCATTGACACTTAGGTAATTTCAGCACTTCGTTGGGAGGTTTTTTGTGGCAGTCAGAATTCGCATGAAGAAGTTGGGCCGCAACAAGCGGCCGTTCTTCCGCATCTGCGTGATGGACGTGCGCCGTCCGCGCGATGGGAAGGTGATCGAAGAGTGTGGCATTTACGATCCGCTGGTTAAGGACACCGACGCCCGGGCGATCCTCAAAGGCGAACGCCTCGCGTACTGGCTGTCGGTCGGTGCGTTGCCTTCGGACAAGGTCGCCGTATTGATCAAAAAGTATGGGCAGAACGGCACGCACATGGCCGAGCAGCAGGTGGCTTTGGAGCGGATCAAGACAACCCGCCCCCAGGCCCCCGCGCCGTACATTCCGCCGCCGAAGCCGCCCGAACCGGAACCCGAGCCCGAAGCGCCCGCCGCGGAAGCGCCGGCTGCCGAAGTGAGCGAGGGGACCGAACAAGCAGGCGCAGAACAACCGCCGGAGGCTGGCGAAACGGCCGCCGGGTAGAATGCCATGCGTTTCGACGTGCTGACCCTGTTTCCGCCGCTGCTGGACAGCTATGTCGGGCAGAGCCTGCTAAAAAAGGCGATCGACGCGGGGCTGGTCAGCGTGCAAACGCACGACATTCGCGCCTGGTCGCAGGACAAGCATCACAAGGTTGACGATCGTCCGTTTGGCGGCGGCCCCGGCATGGTGCTGCAAGCCCCGCCGGTGGTCGAGTGTGTCGAAGCGGTGCAGCAACTGGCAGACCCCGGCAAATTGGCCGAGCCGGGACATGTGGTCGTCTTGTCCCCCCGCGGGCGGACGCTCACCCAGTCGATCGTGGAAGAATTGGCCGCAAAACCCCGGCTGGTTCTGGTGTGCGGCAGGTACGAAGGGTTTGACGAGCGAGTGTACGAGATTCTGCAGCCGGACGAGATTTCGATCGGCGACTATATATTGAATGGCGGCGAGACGGCGGCGATGGTGCTGATCGACGCGGTCATCCGCCTGGTGCCGGGGGTGCTGGGAGACGAAGCGAGCAGCCGGGACGATTCGTTTGCGAGCGGAGGAATGTTGGAGTTTGCCCAGTACACGCGGCCGCGCGAGTACCGGGGACGAGAAGTGCCCGAGGTGTTGCTCTCGGGCAATCACGAACAGATCGCCCGTTGGCGGCGCGAGCAGAGCTACCTGACGACCCGCCGGCGACGTGCCGACTTATTGAACAACTTTGACACAAATCGTAAAGAGTAGTAGCAAAAGGACGAAGCCATGAATCAAGACATTCTCAAGCTGGTCGAAGCGACCAGCATCAAGGCCGAGCCGCCGCAGTTCGACGTGGGAGACACCGTCGATGTCCACACGCGGATTCTGGAAGGGGCCGACGAGCGCATCCAGATTTTCAGCGGCACGGTGATCGCCCGCTCGGGCAGCGGCGCCCGCGAGATGTTCTGCGTGCGGCGGATCGTTTCGGGCGAAGGGGTCGAGCGGAAGTTCCCGCTGCACTCGCCCAAGATCGCCAAGGTGGAAGTCAAGCGGAGCGGCGTCACCCGCCGGGCCAAGCTGTACTACCTGCGCGACCGCGTCGGCAAGTCGGTTCGCCTCCGCGAGCGGAAGGTCGTGCCGAAGGAAACGGCCAAGAAGGCGTAGACTGGGCTGATGTTGCCATGCGCTGGCTCGCGACGATCGCCGAACCGCTTTGGCTGCGGCTCGACCGCCGCTTGCCGCTTGGGCGGCGAGGCGAGAACGCCGCCGCCCGGCACCTGCAGCGGCTCGGCTACACGATCGTCGGCCGCGGGCAGCGCGGCCAGATTGGCGAGATCGACCTGGTGGCGGTGGATGGCCGGATGGTCGTCTTCGTCGAGGTGAAAACCCGCTCTTCGCAAGACGCGGGGCACCCGGCCGACGCCGTGGATGACGACAAGCAGCGCCGGCTGACGCGGCTGGCGCTCGCCTACCTGAAGCGACACGACCTGCTCGAATGCGCCAGCCGGTTCGACGTGGTGGCGATCACCTGGCCCGACCTGCGCCGGCCGCCACAGATCGAACATTTTCAAAGCGCGTTCGAGGCGGTTGGGTTCGACGGCATGTACAGCTAGGTCGAGGCATACCGGATCGGATCGCTCACCCCGTTCTCGGCAAACCCCTTGAGTCGCAAGAGGCACGAGTCGCAGTGGCCGCAGGCGAGGCCTTCAGGGCCGGGGTCGTAGCAGCTCGATGTCAGCGAATAGTCCACCCCCAATTCCAAGCCGCGGCGGATGATCTGGGCCTTGGTCAACAGCAAGAGGGGCGTGTGAATCCGCACGCGCTGCGCGCCTTGCACCGCGGCCTTGGTGGCGAGGTTCGCCATCGCTTCGTAGGCCGCGATGTACTCGGGGCGGCAGTCGGGATAGCCGCTGTAGTCGAGCGTGTTGACGCCCAGGAAGATGTCGCTTGCGCCGACCGTCTCGGCAAAGGCCAGGGCGAACGAGAGGAAGATCGTATTGCGAGCCGGCACGTAGGTGATCGGGATGTCGCTGCCGATCTGGTCGGTGCTGTCGTGCTTGGGCACCGGCAGGTCGCTGGTCAGGGCCGAGCCGCCGAATGTCCGCAGGTCGATCTCGACGGTGACGTGCCGCGCCACGGCGTGTTGCCGGGCGACGCGGGCCGCCGCCGTCAGCTCGATCGCGTGCCGCTGGCCGTAGCGAAAGCTGAGCGCCAGCGGCGCGTACCCTTCGCTTTGGGCAATGGCCAGTATCGTGGCCGAATCGAGTCCGCCGCTGAGCAGGACGACCGCGGGACGAGAAGCGTGAAGCATGTCTCCAATAAACACCGCGGGCCAGTTCCTGCCCAGTCCCCCGACTGCTAGAACGGTACAGCATGGCCCGCAACGAGCAACTCATCCGCCAGCATCGGCTGCTGCAAATTCTCGAACGAAATCGCTTTGGCTGCCTGGCGAGCGAGCTGCGCGACAACCTGGTTGCCGAGCTGGGTCTGTCGTCGCTGCACCCGCGCACGGTGATCCGCGACCTGGAGGCGCTGCAGGCGGCGGGCGTCGATGTCAGTTCGCAAGAGAACCAGCGCGGCACCGTCTGGCGGCTGGGACCGAAGGCTCGCAATGCCGCCCACATTCAGGCCTCTTCGACCGAGCTGATCGCGCTGTCGCTCAGCCGCGATCTGCTCTACCCGCTGGCGGGGACGCCGTTCTGGTTGGGCATCGAATCGTTCTGGAACAAGCTGCGCGAAGAGATGCCGGCGTCGGTTTGGAAGCACTACGAAGCGTATCGCCAGGTGTTGTACGTGCGGGGCATGCCCGCCAAGTCGTACGAGAAACAGCACGGTACCCTGGCCACGCTGCACCGGGCGATCCTCGAGCGGCGGCTCGTGCAGGTCGAGTACCAGCCGCCGGGCAAGGAAACACAGCGGCGCGTGATCGAGCCTTACGCGGTGGTGTTCTATCAGTCGAGCCTGTACATCATCGCGGCCGCGCACGAGGTTGCCGCCGATCGAGAGCGGGTGCGGCACTTGAAGCTCGATCGCTTTGCCAAGGCGACCGCGCTGGATGCCTTTTTCAGCAAGCCCCCCGGCTTCGACCTCGAGCAGCACCTGGGCCAGGGAATGGGAATCTTTTCGGGGGGCAAGGCAAAGGACTACCGCATTCGGATCACGGCCCGCGGAGCGCGGTGGGTCGTCGAAGACCCGTGGCATCCCGAGCAGCATGTGGACCGGCAGGCCGACGGCGGGATCTTGCTTTCGGTGCAGGCGCATCACGACCTGGAGATCATCCCTCGCGTGCTCTCGTTGGGAAGCGAAGCCGAGGTGCTCGGCCCCGCCTCGTGCCGCAAGGCGATGGCGATCATCGTTCGCTCGCTGGCCGAAACGTACCGCGATGCCCACTGAACTTTGCGGGTCAAACATCGCACTCGCTTCCAATGCCCCTGGCGCGTAAAATGACTGTCGCTGGCGGCATTCGTTGGGGAGGAGATTGCGATGGAATCGACGGCAGACTTGGAGTATGTGTTGGATGGCAAAGGGAACGCCGTGGGCGTCATTGTTCCCATTGAACTATGGCGCGAAATCGTATCCGCCCGCGAGACCGCCTATCTTTTGCAAAGCGAACCGATGAGGCAGCGGCTGCTGGACGCCAAGGGCCGAACGCAAGGCATTTCGCTTGAGGACGCCCGTGCGAAGCTTGGAATTTGACCCGGCGGCCTTCACTATTGAGCGGCCGGAACCGGACAAACTTTTCCCGCTCCCAAAAACACCAGGCGGGCGGCGATCCGCCGCGGATCGAGCCGCAACAGCCGGGCCGCCGCCTTCCGATACGCCTCGATCTGCGGCTGGTAAAACGCGACCTTGTCGGCCAGCGCCGCGGCATCGCGCGGGGGAAGCTCATCGGTCTTGAAGTCGATAATGTCCGCGGCGATCAGGCGGCCGCCGCGACGAACGAGCACCAGCCGGTCGATGCTGCCCACGAGGATTTCGTCGCCGTCGCGCAAGGCAAACGTGCGTTCGCTCTGCACCTGGAGCTGGACCTCGCCCGCTTGCCAGCCGATCGCGGCGGCATCTGCCAAGCCGAGTTGCTGCGGGTCGTCGTAGAACGAGCGCCGCAGCACCGCGGCGATCGGCTTGTGCGCAAGCTGTTTGCGAAAGGTGTCGAGCCGTTCGCCCAGCGCGGCGGTGTTGGCCGCCAGGTCGGGCGCCAGACGCGCGGCAACGGCCCGCAGCGCGGCGTCATCGGGCGATCCGTCGTCGAGCCAGGCCAGCCGTTCGAGCCAAGCGTGAACCAGCGTCCCCTGTTCCAAGGCAAAGCGGTTGCGCTCCAGCAGCCGCGCGAGATTGAAGCGGCTCCCACCTTCAAGCGCCGAAGGACTGGTCCGCTCCAAGCCTCGGTCGCGCTGGGCGAGGGGCGGGGCGAGGCGAATCGTGGCAGGCAGTTCGTCGCAGGGGGGAGCGTTGCAAACGGTGCGAGCAGGCAGCCGCTCAAACCACGCCGCATCGCCATGCTCGAAGACGATGCCCGCCGTCGGCCGTTGTTCGCTCTCGGCCAGGCTCGCCCGCAACAGGCCGGCGAACGTCTTGGGCAAGCTCTTTTCGTTTGCTTTGGGGGGCGTTAAAATCATGTGCAGGCAATGCACGGCCCGCGTCATGGCCACGTACAGCACGCACATCGCTTCGGCGACTTCGCGGCGCACCTCGTCGTCGAACAGTGCTTGCAGGGGCTGGGGCAGGAACCGGCGCACGTTCTCGTTGGTGTAGCGGCAAACGACCTCGATCGGCTGCGTCGGTCCCGCTCGGCCGGTAACCAGCGAATCGGGCTGTCCCACCAGCCGCTTGTCGAGCTCGGGCAAAACGACGATGTCGAACTCCAGCCCCTTGGCCTGGTGAATGGTCATCACCCGCACGTCGGCCGAAGAGGGATCGGCGATTTTCTTCGACTCGGCGAGGGCTAAAAAATCGCGAGTCCGCAAGGTGCTGGCCGGCTGGTACTCGTAGGCCAGTTCGACCAATTGCTGCAGCCGGCTCTGGTCGCGGCGATCGCAGTGCGGGGCCAGCCG
>JBBDYF010000287.1:0-11843 GCA_040901775.1 Pirellulaceae bacterium
TTATCCCTGATCTGAGCGACCAAGAGAAGATACAAGGTTATGCTTCAGCATAACTTTTTAATGCGTTATGCTAAAGCATAACCTACATGGCTGCTGGTGGCGGCCGGCGCGAGCGTGCTGGCCATCGAGGCGGGCAAAACGATCGTCGTCGATGAGCAGGAAGTACTGGCCCTGGCCGACAAGCACGGGCTGGCGATCGTGTCGCTGGCCGAGCAGAACGCCAGCCCCTGAGATAGATTGCAATTTTTCGGGATTTGCTTTGCAATCTGGCGAGACAGTTGGTAAGACTTATAAGTGGATGCACTTCCCGGAGGCAAGTTTTGATGGTTCTCCGCGGGAGGGATCCAAACGCCGGTTAACCCCGGAAGCTTTTTTATCTCTCTTGTTCAAGAGGTGTTCCCATGACTCTGCATCGTCGGAATCGCGGCTTCACGCTGGTGGAGTTGCTGGTGGTGATCGCCATTATTGGCGTGCTGGTGGCCCTGCTGCTGCCTGCCGTTCAGGCCGCTCGCGAGGCGGCCCGCCGCAGCCAGTGCGGCAACAACATTCGCCAACTGGCGATCGCTCTGCATAATTATCACGACACGCACAAGTACTTTCCGCCGGCGGGCCTGGGGCTGGCATCGTGTCGCAATGCGGGGGGCGAGCCGATCGGCTTGAACGCCTCTGGCTGGACGATGGCGCTGCCGTTTTTTGAACAGGGGCCGTTGCACGCCCAGTACAACTTCAACGAGGCGGCCAGCGTTTATGTCGGAACCGGCAACAGCACATCGATCGTGCGGGGCGATCCGGCCATCAACGGCAATGGACTCGTGGTGGCCACGCGGCTATCCATATTCAATTGCCCTTCGGACAATGGCAATCCCTTCTTGCGGCAAGGGCCCGATGGCGCTTCGCACTACATCATCAAAGCGGGCAGCAATTTGAACGGGGCGAAAACCAACTACGATTTTGCCACCAATGGCCCCACCGAGTGCTCGCAGCGGTGGGATGTCTATCAGATCAGACATAGGACGGACGCCAACGCTCACCGCCGGCTGTTCGGCAATCTGAGCTACTCGCGTATCGACGATGCCAAAGACGGCACGAGCAATACGATCATGCTCTGCGAAACGACGTTCGAAGTTTGGGACGGCCGGGCGCCGGCCTGGGGCTACCGCGGCTGGGTCCAGGTCGGGATCGATCCGATCGGCAAAAATAACCCGCGTGGGATTAATATTTGGCCGTGCTGCTCGTGGCAAAGCCCCCCTTGGACTTCAGCACCCATTCCCGGACAGACCGGCAAGCTGGGCGAGTGGGGTTCCGCCGGCAGCTTCCATCCGGGCGGAGCGCAGTTCGCCATGACGGATGGCTCGGTTCGTTACATTGCCCAGACCATTCCGCTGGCGACTTTGCAAGCCCTCGCATCGTATGCGGCGGGTGAAGTCACGAGCAACTAAGTCGCTTGCTAGATTCAATACGAGGCGATGCCCACGGGGGACCATCGCCTCCGTTTCATTTTTGGGGTAATCGTCCCAATCGAGTTCCTTTTCGCAATTTTGGAGATCACCCCTGTGGTTGCACGTAGGAATGGTTGCGCGTGGCTCTTGGCGACACTGCTTTGCCTCTTTGCCGCGGGTTGTGGCGACAGTGGCGCCAGCGGAACCGTGGTTCCAGCCGGTGGCACAGTTACGATGGACGGCCAACCTCTGGAGGGGGCGAACGTCACCTTCGTCCCGCTGAGCACGGCTGAAGGACAGGGGGGAACCGGCGGGACCGATGCCGCCGGCAAGTACGAAGTGATGCATTTCCGAGCGGGCAAAGGAGTCGAACCCGGGCAGTATAAAGTGGTCATCAGCAAACTGGTGATGCAGGACGGTTCCCCCATTCCGCCGGGCACGGAATCGGCAGCCGAGTTGTCAACCAAGGACGCCGTGCCGCCGCAATACAGCGATTACAACCAATCGAAGCTGCAAGCGACGGTGGAAGCCGGGGGCAAGCCGATCGACTTTGCGCTCACATCCAAATGAGCCTTGAAGCAAGTTCGCGTAGGTTATGCTTCAGCATAACTTCTCACTAAGCGAGCGGCCGCTGGCCCCAGGGGATGGGCATCGTTGGCGGCTGGCGGTGAAAATCGCGCCGCTGGTCTTTGGGCCGGTCTTTCCACCACGAGATGAAGCGGACGAGTTGCTTGACCGATTCGTCGTAGGCCGCCTGTCCCTTCTCGACGGTGGCTAGTTCTGCTTCGCCCAGCACCCCCGTTTCAGAATAGCTGCTGGTCCACGAGACGACCGTCGAGGGGCCGGCCGAGAAGAGATCGACCCACATGAACGGGTTGTCCTCTTCGTTGAACGAGATCGTGCCGCTTTTGATCTGGTCTTTGCGGACGTTCTCTTCGTCCAAATACAGATAGAGCGAGGTTTCCAACTCGCAGGCGTGCGAGCAACCGCCGGGGAACTTGCTTTCCCGCCAGCCTGGCATAAATTCCTTATCGACCGACAGCAGTTGCCACCAGCCGGTGCAGATGCACTCGGCGTCGGTCTCCAGATTGGTGCGACGGGCGACCAGGTCGAGGTTGGGCATGTTCGATCCGTGGCCGTTCAGAAGCAAGATCTTCTTGAAGCCGTGATAAGCGAGCGACTTGGTGATGTCGAGCACATGGTGCATGAAGTGCTCGAAGTCGTTGTTGATCGTGCCCGGAAAATCCATGACGTGGCCGGTATAGCCGTAGGCGACGATCGGCAGCACCAGCAACTTATCGGGAATTGCCATTCCCGCGCCGCGGGCGATTCCCGTCGGGCAAACCAGATCGACATCCAACGGCAGGTGCGGCCCATGTTGTTCGACCGCCCCGCAGGGCACGATGCAAACTTTTTCGAGCTCGATCGCGTCGTTGATTTCGGGCCAGGTCAGTTTTTCGTAGCGATACTCGGTGGCGGCGCGGGAGGGCATGGTTTGGACTTTCGTGGGATAGCAATTCTCATGCATGGTGGAGCTGCTGGCCGGACAATACCCGCAGTTTACCCAAGGGCCACCTCCACCTGCGTCACGAAAACTTCGCCGGTTAAGCGTTGCTCAATCTCGGCAGGGGAAGCACATTCGAAGAATAATTCCAGGGCCTCGCGCAGATGGTCGCGGGCTTCTTCGATCGTATCGCCTTGGCTCGCGATGTCTAACTCTGGGCACAGGGAAACAAATCCTGTTCCCTCGGCCTGAATGATTGCAGTCAGTTGCCGACTCATACTCGAGACCTTTACTTTTGGAATCACTTCTCAGCGAAGATATTCTCACGCGGCGGTCAATGTGGAGACTCGGCAGGCGATTGTTCTGCCCGTCGGCCGCGCAAAAACTCTCGCAGGGCGTCGTTTACCGCGGCCTCGTCGGCGAACGCCGCGGCCACGTCGTCCGCCAGCCGCACGATCCGGAGACGTTCCTGGTACGCCGCCGCGTACTTGCCGCGGACGACGCCGCGTAAAGCCGGAAGTCGTACTGGGGCCGCAGCTCATCGTCCTCCGGCGTCGATTGATCAGGGGAAGTTGCCATCTTCGTAATCCTTCCGCTCGCGGCGATCTGCCTGACGAGCGCTGATGATCTGCACGTTACTGGCCCGGTCTATAGCGGTGAGCAGGCCGTAGCAGGGCTTGATTCTAGTCAAAACGCAATCGAGAATGAACCACATGGTAGTCCACGGCATCGTACAAAACGGAACGGTTGTCTTTGACGGAAAAGTACCTCTACCGGAGGGCGCTGTCGTCGCAGTAACTTTTCCGGTGGAATCGACTCTGATTTCTGCGATCGGGACGCGGCGGGTCGAGTTTCCGCTGGTGCATTCTGAGAATCCTGGCAGTTGGGATTTAACCTCGGAGCAGATCGGGAATCTACTTGACGAAGAAGAAATATCTCGCTGACGTCAACTTTTGGTTAGCCTTGGCTTTCCACAAACATCGACATCACAGCAAAGCCCAGGCATGGCTCGACGGGCTATCGAATGACCTCTGCTGCTTTTGCCGCATGACTCAGCAGGGCTTTTTGCGATTGGCGACGAATCCTCAAGCCCACCATGCGGGTGCGGTGCCGATGAATCGAGCATGGGAATTGTACGACTCCCTGCGCGCTGATTTGCGAATTGCCTTTCACGATGAGCCAACCGACATCGAACCGATATGGAGAACCTTGACGCATGGGGACTCGTTTTCGCCCCATGTCTGGAATGACGCCTATCTCGCAGCCTTTGCCCAGTTGGCTGATCTGGAGGTCGTAACCTTCGATCGAGGGTTTACGAAATACACTGGCGTCAAATGCACCCTCCTGACCTAAAACCAGTATGAAAATCGCCGCCGTTCGCACCATTCCCCTCGGCGGAGCCACCCACGATCACGGCTGGCCCGGCGGGACCGATCCGGGCGTGCAGTACAACACGCTGATCGAGGTGACCGGCGACGAGGGAATCGTCGGCATCGGCAGTTGTTACACCACGCGGGCCCTGGTCGAAGGGGCGTTGCAGCTTTTGAAAGAGCACCTGCTGGGCGAATCGGCGCTCGAGCCCGAACGGGTGAGCGAGAAGCTGCGGCAAAGCATGTTCTGGCTGGGGCGGGGAGGCTCCGTCGAACATGCGATCAGCGGGATCGACATCGCCCTCTGGGATCTGTGGGGCAAGGCGCTCGGCCAGCCGGTCTCGCGTCTGTTGGGGGGCAACTATCGCGACCGGATCAAGCCGTATGCCTCGCTGCTGTTCGACGAACCGCCCGTGCTGCGCGAGCGGTTGCAGGAGCAACTGGCCCGCGGCTTTCGGGCGATCAAAATGGGGTGGCGGCCGTTTGGCCGGGTCAGCCGCAAACTGGATGAGCAGTTGATGAGGACCGCCCGCGACACGGTGGGCGAAGACGTGGAGCTGATGGTCGATGCCGGCGGCAGCGAACAGTTCTGGCCGCACGGCGTGGGCTGGGCTCGCGAGACAGCCAAAATGCTGGGGGACTACGGCGTCACTTGGTTTGAAGAGGCCCTACGGCCCGACGACGTGGAAGGTTTTCGCGAGCTCAAGCAGGCGTCGCCTGTTTTGATTGCGACGGGCGAGGTGCTCACCCGGCGGCAAGCCTTCCAGCCGCTGATCGACGCCCGGGCGGTCGATATCATCCAGCCCGACGTGACCAAGTGCGGCGGCCTTTCCGAAGCGCGCAAGCTGGGCTGGGCGGCCTACGACCGCGGGATCATGCTCGTGCCGCACGGCTGGAACACGGGCATCGGCGTGGCGGCCGACCTGGCTTTGACGGCGGCGCTGCCGGTGGCAAAATGGGTCGAATATCAGACCGGGGTGCCGTATATCGAAGAGCTGATTGAGCCGCCGTTTGCGCTCGATGCCGAGGGGATGCTCCGCGTGCCGACGGGGCCAGGGCTGGGAATCTCGCTCAACCGGGATGCGATCGCGCGGTTTGCGGTATAGGCACTACAGCTTCGCCACGACATCGGCGAAGGGGACGTGCCCCAGCGCGCCAAACAGGGCGTGCGACGATAGCTTCGCCTTGGTAAGCGCCGGCGAGGTAACGCCGCACAACAACCGGGCGAGCGCCAGCAAATCGCCGAGCAGTTGCGGCTGTTCGTGGCGCAGTGCTTGGGCGGCGTCGAGCACGCCCGGGTCGATGCCCGCCGCCGATCGCTCCGGCAGAACCACTGGCCGGCGATCGTTCAGGCACCACGAGCAGTGTCCGCAATCGCGGCCGAGCGTCTCGCCGAAGTGGCGGCAGAGTTCGGCCACCTGGCAACCGTCGTACTGGACGAGGCGGAGCACTTCGCCCAGGCGGGCCAGTTCGCGGTCTTGCCGATCGAGCGATCGCTGGTGGAGATCGTGGGCCAGCGTCTGCTCGTCGGCGGGCAGTTTCACGCGGCTGTACTGGTTGCGAGTTCCTTCGGCCCGCAGGTCGATCGAGCCTTGTTCGGCCAGGTAGTCGAGCGCTCGGACGATCCGCTCGCGCGGGGCGGCGATCGCGGCGGCCGCTCGATCGACATCCAAGTGCAGCCAGATCTTGGCCTTTTTGACTTGCCGGAAAAGATTCTCGAGGAACTGCCGCCGCTCGCCCTGATACTGGCCCAGGATTTCGGACGAAGGCTTGAGCGACTGGAACTTGAAAGTGGAGTAGAACGGCGTGCCGCCGGTTAGATAGCCGTCGAGCTCCAGATAGGTCAAGAGCGTCCGCACGACGAGCAAGCGGATGTCGTGCCGGCTCGACAGATCTTGGTAGCTGACATCGAATTGCGGCTCTTGCGAGAAGATTTCGCGCACGAAACTTTCGATCGCGCCCAGCGCGGGCGTATCGCCAAAGGCAAAGTTTTCGAGCGGGGCCAGGTCGGCCTGGCAGACGAGGGTTTCGCAAATGGCGGGTTGGCCGTCGCGACCGGCCCGGCCGATCTCTTGCGAAAAGTTTTCCAAGCTTTTGGGAAGGTTGTAGTGATAGACGTAGCGGATGTTCGGCTTATCGACCCCCATGCCGAAAGCGATCGTGGCGACGACGATCCCCCGATCCGAGGCCAAAAACCGATCCTGCACGGCGGCGCGCCGCTCGTCTTCCAGGCCGGCATGGTAGGGCGCGGCGGGAAAGCCGGCGGCTAGCAGGCGGGCCGCCAACTGCTCGGCGGTCTTTTGCAGCGTGACATAAACGATCGTCGGCCCGCTGGGCCGCTCGCCGAGGCGGGCCAGCAACAACGCGTCTCGCTCGGCGGCCGCGACCGGCGTGGTCAGGATCGTCAGGTTCGGCCGGTAAAAACCGGTGCGAGTGGCGCAGCCCGGCTCGATGGCGAAGGCCCGGCAAATGTCTTCCAGCACTTGCGGCGTGGCGGTCGCCGTCAGCGCCAGCAGCCGTTCGGCCCGGCATTCGCCGGCAAAACGGACCAGCTTCAAGTAATCGGGACGAAAATTGTGTCCCCATTCCGAGATGCAGTGCGCCTCGTCCACGGCAAACAGCGACACGCGAATGTGCTGGATCGCTTCGCGAAAACGCTCGTTCTGAAAACGCTCGGGCGCGACGTACAACAGCCGCAGCGCCCCGTCGCGAACCTGCTGCATCACGCCTCGGTACTCCTCGACCGAGAGGGTCGAATCGAGCCGCTGGGCCGCGATGCCGCGGGCTGCCAGGGCGTCGATCTGGTCTTTCATCAGGGCGATGAGGGGCGACACGACCAGCGTGACTCCCGGCAACAGCAGGGCCGGCAATTGATAACAGAGCGACTTGCCGGCGCCGGTGGGAAAGACCGCCACGGCCGATTTGCCAGCCAGCAAATTTTCGATCACCGGCAACTGGCCGGGACGAAACTGATCGAAACCAAAATGACTTTTCAGCGATTCCGGCAGGTTGTGGGTCATGGCATTGATGCAGGCTCTGGGAGTGTGGGGCGGCGGAGATGCGCGCCCGTGCGTTGTTGGAAAGCGTGGGCCAGGGCCAGCAGTTCGCTCTCGCCAAACAAGCGGCCGGTAAACGCGATGGTTCCGGGCTGCGGCGATTTTGCCTCGGCGCGTTCGCCGAACGGAACGACGATCGTGGGGTGCCCCGTCAGGTTGGTCAGCGTCAGGTCGTCGCCGCCGACGTAAGCATCGACCTGCGTCATCACTTCCGCCATCTCGCGCATCAACAGCGTGCGAACCCGGCAGGCCCGCAGGTACTCGATCGCGGGGACGAACTCTCCTTGGCGGAAGGTCGTGGCCCAGCGGCCGATTCCCTCGCGCACGCCTTGCCGCGTTAGGTCGTCGAACACCGCGGCCGCTTCGGTATTGAGAATGATCGTCAACGGGCCGACGGGGTAGCGGCTGGGAAGCTCGATCGGCACGAGCGTCACGCCCAGATCTTTCAGGATCGCCATCTCGGGCCGCTCGGCGATTGGCGGCCCCGCTTCAAAATACCCGACCCGCAGGGACTGCACTTTTCCGGCGGCCGGCCAGACAAACGGCCGATCGACGGCAGCCGGGTCGAGGCGATCGGCGCCGTGGATCGCGCCGAGCACCAAGGCGCAGTCCTCGACCGTGCGGCAGAGGGGCCCGAGTTTGTCCATGCTCCACGACAAGGTCATGCAGCCGGCCCGGCTGACCCGGCCATAGGTCGGCCGCAATCCGGTAATACTGCACCGCCGGCTGGGCGAGACGATGCTGCCCAGCGTTTCGCTGCCAATGGCAAACCCGACCAGCCCGGCAGCGACCGCCGACGCCGACCCGGCCGACGACCCGCTGGAGCCCTCCTCGGCATTCCAGGGGTTTTTCGTCGTTCCGCCGAACCATTCGTCGCCCAAAGCCAGCGCGCCGAGCGTCAACTTGGCCACCAGCACCGCCCCCGCTTCCTCCAGCCGGCGGGCGACGGCGGCCTTCGTCGTCAACGTCTGCTCCCGGTAATGGCCGGCGCCCCAGGTGGTCTTGTAGCCGGGATAAGAGATCAGATCCTTGGCGCCCCACGGGATGCCGTGCAACGGGCCGCGATACCTGCCGGCGGCAATTTCACGGTTCGCCTGCTCGGCTTGCGCGAGGGCGACCTCTTCGGTGAGCGTGACCACGCACTTCAGCAGCGGGTCGTACCGCTTGAGCCGGGCCAGATAGAGCCGCGACAGTTCGAGCGCAGTGACCTGCCGCGTCCGCAGCAAAGCGGCCAGCTTGGTAACCGGCAAAAAGGCGAGGTCTTCGTCGTTGGCGGGTCGCTCGGGAGGAGCAGTATCGAGCAGGCGAACGGAATTGCGCTCCAGCAGGCCGTTATGCCGTGGAGCCGGGTCGGCGAAAAATGTGAGGGCAGGCGGAACCGAATGATCGAGCGGCACCTTGCGGAGTGCCTCGAACTTTTTTTGATCGCGCTCGACCGCAGAAGAAACCGCCGCCCGTTCGTCGTCGGTCAGGTCGATTCCGGCGACCCACTCCGCCTGCTGGATCATTTCGGCGGTGACCTGGCCCGCCTCCGCCGCCTGAGCCGCCAGCGAGCGCTGAAACGCCGCGGTTCCCAGGCCCAGCCCGGCCAGCAATCCCAGCATGGTACGACGGTCGGTTCGATCGCGGGCGCGCATGCACTTTCCTTTCTGGCCGAGGCAGCAAGCATTTCCGGCCGAGAGGCTGTATCGTACTCGGTGCGAGTGGCGGTTCGCCACTCGTTTGCAGCAAGGTTTTCGACAGGTTCAACACTGAAGCCTCAGCGGGCCGGACCCGTGCCCTTGATTTCGCGGCCGGCCAATCCCACAATACGAGGCTTGTAGGAATGCGCGCTGAGGGTGACGCCCCAAGTCGCTTGGCCGCAACCAGTTGAGACGATTCCGCCCGCTTAGAATCCGATGATTTTTGAACACATTGAGACACTGAAGAAGCAATACACCGACAAGTACGTGCTGGTCGATGAGAGCCGGCCCGAACTGCGCCGGTTTCGCGGCCTGACCGGGACGGTCAAAACCGTCAACATGAGCGGCCGGGCACTCGTCGAGTTCGACGGATACAACAACATCGGCTGGTACGACATTGACCCGAGCTACTTGAAGGTGGTCGATGCGCCGATCGCCAAGCCGGTCGAGTCGAAAAAGGACAAGGCCGCCGCCCCCCAGGCGACCGCTGTCGGCCAGCCCTCGGCTGCCTCGAAGCCGGTCGGCGAGAAGCCGGCTCCCAAGGCTGCCGCCCCGGCCGCAGCCGGCAAGGGGATGAGCATGGCCGACATTCTGGCAGCCGCCCGCAGCAAGCCGGGCGCGGCTGCCCCTTCGGAACCGCCCGCTCCGGCCAAACCTACCCCTGCGAAACCTGCCGCCGCTGCGCCGGCCGCAAAGGCCGATCCCACGAAAATGAGCGTGGCCGACATGATTGCCGCGGCGAAAGGGAACAAACCGGCTGCGTCGGCACCCGTGGCCAAGGCGACCGCTCCGCCGGCCAGCGCGCCGCCGGCCGAAGTTGCTGAAGAAGTTGCCGTCCAAGAAGTTGCCCCGGCTGCCGAAGAACTTGCTGTCGCTCCTCCGGCTGCGGCGGCTGCAGGCGGTGGGAAGAAGTCGAAACTGGGCGAGTACACCACCGTGGCGGCGATCGTCGAGTATTGCCGCCAGGTCGATGCGAAGTAACGCGAATAGCGGCAAAGGATCAGCATGAGCACGCCCGGCAATTTCGACCCGAATCTTCCGCCGCCGCAACGCTCGAGTGGCGGCGGCAGCGTGCTGATGATCGTGCTGATTGTCGTCGGCGTGCTGTTGCTGACCTGCGCGGGGATTTGCGGCGGCTGCATCTACGTCATGCAGGTTGGGATGCAAGAGGCCGGCACCGAAATCGGCGCGATTATCGAACTCACCCCGACGACCAAGCGGGCCGTCGAAATTGCCAAGACCGATCCGCAAGTGCTCGACCGGCTGGGCAATCCCATTGCCGCGGTCGGGGTGCCCGTCCGCGATGGCCAGGGCGAGATCGACCCGGTTCACGAATCGTTTCACGTCGATTTGCGGGGATCCCAGGAGTCGGGCAAGCTCGTGGGCCACGCAACCAAGGTGCAAGGGGCCTGGAAGCTGACCGAGCTGACCGTGGAATGCTCGGACGGGACAAAGCTGAACGTCCCCCTGCCCGAGGAAAGCCCGCTGGAACTGCAATTCGACGTGCCGCCGCCGGAAGCGACGAACTGAACTTCAACGCCTTTTCAGGCCGCACCTGTCCGGCCCAATCCCGGAGAAAAGGCCGGAATCGCTCTGGCCGATATCGGGCGGATTTAGTACGGTTCGGCCGCTTTTCGCACCCAGGAGGCCGGACATGCAGCGCAATCATCTCAAAACCAACGGCTGGATCTTGCTCGCGACCCTGGTGGTCGCTATCGCGCCGCTTGAAATGGCGTCGGCCGCGCCCCCCTGGGCCACGCTGATTCCTTTCAAGAGGATCGAAGCCGATCCGAACAAGCGGTACGAACTGAGCGAGGCGAACGGTCCCTGGATGGTGATGTGTACGTCGTTTGCCGGCCCCACAGCCGACCAGCAGGCGCACGACCTGGTGTTGGAACTGCGCACGCGCTTGAAGATCGAGGCCTATACCTTTCGCCAGACCTTTGACTTTACGCAGCCGTTCGAGAGTCGCGGGGTCAACCGCTACGGCGAGCCCAAGATGATGCGTCACTTGAACGCCACGAAATTCGAAGAGATCGCCGTGATGGCGGGCAACTTCGAATCGATGGAGCATCCCCAGGTCGAGAAGACCTTGGAAGCGATCAAGCACGCTCACCCGGCAACACTGGAAACCAAATACAAAGAGAAGTCTTCGCAGCGTTTCGCGGGGCTGCGATCGTTCTACAAATTTGCCTCGAACAACGCCGAAAAGAAGCAGCGCGGCCCGATGGGCAGTGCCTTCGTCACCCGCAACCCGCTGCTGCCGGACGAATACTTCGCCACCGAGGGGCTCGATCCGTTCCTGGTCGAAATCAACGAAGACTTGAAATTCAGCCTGCTCTCGAACCCCGGCAACTACACGGTTCGCATCGCTTCGTTTCGCGGAGTCGATACGATGAAACCGGCCGAATTCGAGAAGCTCACCTCCAATCGCGACAAGCTGGCCAAGATCGACGAGGCGGCCCTGAAGGCCTCGAAACTCTGTGCGGCGCTCCGAGAAAAAGGAGTGGAAGCCTACGAGTTCCACGATCGAACCGAAAGCATCGTGACGGTCGGCTCGTTTCAAGAAGTGGGAGAGTTGCGGCCCGACGGCAAAACCGAGATCAATCCGGCCGTCCATCAACTGATCCAGCAATATGGCCCGGTGAAAACCAACATTCCCGGCTCGTCGGTGCAAGGACTGCAGGCCCGAACGCTGGCCGGCATTGCGTTCGATCCGCAACCCTGGCCGGTGGAAGTGCTAACCGACGACCAGGTCTTCATGCAGGTTCCCAATACGCTGCGGATCGTCG
>JBBDYF010000288.1:0-11824 GCA_040901775.1 Pirellulaceae bacterium
GGAGCTTCAGGTCGCCCCACTCGTTGGCAGCCGCTCGCTCACCAGACAGCAGGGCCAAGAAAGCGGTGATAGCGGCAGCAAAGAGCGAACGCATGAGAAGAACTCCTTGTGCCATATTTCACAAAGTGGCGGGGTAAAAGCAAGAGAAAAGTTGACCTGCCGCTGGTTGTTCTGTAATTTGAAACGTGCCGGTTCAGGGCCAGCGTTCTGTTTTCTCCGGTACCGGTCGAGCGAAGAGCCGCAGTTTTCTTCTCTTCCTTTCTTGCGGAGGGGGCGCGATGCAGCTTGGTACGATTCTGGGCGTGAAGGGGCGGGCCGTGCATACGTGTGGCCCCGAAGACACGCTCGCCGACGTCGTCGATCTGTTGGTGGGGCACAACATTGGCTCGCTGGTGGTGATGCAAGCGGGCGAGATGATCGGGATCATCACCGAGCGCGACATCCTGCGGGCGAGCACGGCGACGCGCGGCGCGTTGGCCGCGGCTCAAGTTCACCAGCGGATGACCCGTTGCCCGGTCGTCGCTTCGTTGCAAGACGAAGTGACCGACGTGATGGGAGTGATGACCGACCGCCGGATTCGCCACTTGCCGGTGGTCGAGCAGGGGCAGCTTGTCGGGATCATCTCGATCGGCGACCTGGTCAAGGCGCAGTACGACGAGCTGTCGCGCGAGAACCATTATTTGAAGAGCTACATTCAGTCGTAAGCCACGCTGGTGTGAGCGTCTTCATCGTAGGTTGAAGCTACGGACATCTCGATCGCCAGGTAGCCATAGTGGACATATTGATAGATCGCTCGCGGCTGAACGAGCGGTTCAAGCGAAGGCCGCCTGGGAGCCGATCCCCACCTACTTTCAAGACGCCCACACGCCTGCCTGGGCACCAAGAACGCAATCAACTAAGATTGCCAAATGCAAACCACATCACTTTTGCTGTTCTATTGCATCTGCATCGTCGTCTGCTCGCTGGCGGGCGGAGCGCTGCCGAGCCTCGTGCGGCTGACGCACCGCCGGATGCAATTGGTGATGAGCTTTGTCGGCGGATTGATGCTCGGCGTCGCCCTGTTGCACCTGTTGCCCCATTCGCTGGCCGAACAAGGTTCGATCGACCGCACCGCCGGCTGGATGCTCGGCGGCCTGTTGTTCATGTTCCTCTTGATCCGAGTGTTTCACGTCCATGCCCACGAGCATGGCGACACGGCCGACGCCCTAGACGAGCACCTTCATGATCGCGATCACGAAGGGCCTGGCGATCATACGCATCACCACGGCCACGAGCATCAGCACGATCACCAGCACACGCACGCCTTCAGTTGGCTGGGACTGGCCTTTGGCCTGGCTCTGCACACCCTGATCGACGGCTTGGCGCTCGGGGCCGCGGTCGCCGCCGAGGCGCATCATGCCGGCAGCGGATTCGCCCTGTTTGGCCTGGGCACCTTCCTAGCCGTCGCCCTGCACAAGCCGCTGGACGCCCTGTCGATCACCTCGCTCATGGCTGCCGGCGGCTGGCGGAAGCAGGACATCTGGCTGGCCAATATCGGTTTTGCCTTGATGTGCCCGCTGGGAGCGATCGGCTTCGTCTTTGGCCTGGGATCGCTGCTGGGCGAACAGCACATCGTCATTGGCTGCGCGCTGGGCTTTGCCGCGGGCGTGTTTCTGTGCATCTCGCTCGCAGATTTATTGCCCGAAGTCGCCTTTCACGCCCACGACCGGCTGCGGCTGACGCTCGCCCTGGCCCTGGGCATTCTGCTCGCCTGGGGGATCGGCTTTTTAGAGCCCGATCACGCCCACCATCATCATGCCGGCGAAGCACAAGGCACCAGCGAGCCCGCGCACGATCACGATCACTAGCACAAGAAAATTAGTGAACGTATTGACAGATCGCAGGCTGGCGAGTACAATTTCGTTCATATGCGGCTAGACGCCCGTGCAGGCGGCTCTTTGGCAATCCGGTAGATCGTTAGATTCCACAGCCCGGGTTAGGAACCAAGGTACATCGGAAAAGGATGAACCGCTGATGGCGCGCCAGGTCGCGGATGGGGAAGAATTAGCCACGGATGAATCATAGCCCGGCGTAGCCGGAACCAAGTTTTAGTCGGCGGGAGTGAACCGCGGATTTTCGCGGATGGGCGAGGATTTTTGAACAGAAGCAAACGAAGGGAATAAAGAGGAGGAGGAAGGATCGGGTCGGCAAATGCCCACCCTTCGTTTTCTTCGTTGCCTTCTGTTGAAATGGTTGCTGCTTACCCAGCGAGTGCGACAGCCTCATTTTTTGTGCTTCTTTGTTTTTTCGTGGCCCTGAGAATCTTCGCGACTCGCGAGGAAATTCAACGTTTGTATTACGGATTCGGAGAGAGCTAATGTCCGTATCGTGCGGTCTTCGCGTACTTGGCCCCTTGGCGTTAAATGGTGCCGACGTTGCTCAGCGAGGGGCCGCCGTAATCACCAGGGGGCGGTTTTGCGGTGGCGAGCTTCAGCTCGGTTCGCTAATCGCTCCGATCAGTGAAACCAGTTTTGCGAATCACTTATCATCGCGCAAGTCTTAACGGCGCAACGATTTGCAAATGATAAGCGAAACCCGCCACGCGAAAAAAAGGGCCGAATGATAAGCGAAACTCACCCGGCTGGCAGCGACAATACCAACTACCGACCCAGCGCCTCGCGCAGCGGCTGCTCGCAATTGGCCGAAGGGTGGTTGCAGCCGACCAGTTCGGCCACGGTCGAAGCGAGACAGGCGGGGCTGACGGGCCGGGCATGTTGCCCGGCGTGGATGCCGCAGCCGACGAGCAACAACGGGACGTGGGTGTCGTAGTGCCAGGGGCTACCGTGAGTGGTTCCCTTGCTGCCGGGAACGCAGTACGGTGCCAGGACAAAGAGCACGTCGCCGCTCCGGCGGGGATGGAAGGCACGCTGCAACTGCTGGTTCAGTTTGCCTTCGCCCCCGTCGGCAAGTTCGTCGCGCGTGCGGGCGGCGACGACGTGCGGCTGGCCGAGCAACCAGTCGCGCACCAGCCGCTGGGCGAGGGCGTACTTATCGAGTTCCTGACTGACGAACGTCGCATGATCGTGCTGCAAGTAAACCTGGTTCCCCTCGACCTTTTGGATCAGCGGCTGGGCGTCTTGGGGGACATTCAAGTGCTGGCGGAGATGGGCTTCGAGTTGACCCTGCACGGCTTTGGAACTGCCGAGTGGATTGCGCACCGCCGGCAGCTTGAACTGCCTGGCATATTCCACGATCGGGGCGACGGCATGATCGGCAGTCAGTGCGAAAGTCCAGTTCCCTTCGCCCAGGCTTTCGTCGAGCCACCGCAGGAACTCGCCCAGTTGCAGATCGGTGCGATAGGTCAGGTCCTCGACTTCCAGGCTATGCGGACCGAAGGCGTGGCCTACGTAGTCGTTCGACGAGAAATTGATGCACAACAAATCGGGAAACGCATCTTTGCCCAGTTGTTCGTGGGTAACGATCTCGCGGGCCGCTTCGAGCGTCAGTTCGTTCCCGAAGGGCGAAAACAGCACCTGTTCGGCAAAGTCGTTGGGCGTCAGCTCGCCCGGGCCGGCAATCTGGTGGGGGAAGGCGCTGGTAAATCCCTTAGGAGGATTTTCCCAGTCGTTCTCGTCCGGGCCGTTGTTGTGGTACTTCTCCTTGGCGAGCAGCAGCTCCCACGTCTTGCCGCGGAACCGCTCGATCGCTTGTTGCTCGTTGAGCACCCGCAAATAGCCGGGCAGGTCGTCGCGATAGTAGTTGCTGGTGACCCAGACATTTTTTTCGAGCCAGAAGGCGGTGTCGGCCTGGTGCCCCGTCATCAGAATGGAAGCCCGGTCCTTGATGGCCACGCCGAACACCTGGCTGCGGCCGGCCGTTTGCAGCTTGAGCACGTCGCCCACGGTTTCGACGAGCAGATTCTTCGGCGACATGCCCCGATCGCTCGCCGCCCCGATCACATCCACATCGGAATCGGAGACGCAGTACACGTCTTTGCCGGTGAACCGGTCGAACCAGTTGTTCCCCACGATGCCGTTAACATTCGGATACGCGCCGGTGAGCTGCACCGAGTGGCCCGGCGCCGTCACCGTAAATGCGTGGCGATGGTGGCACTGGGTGTAATAAGCCCCTTGATCGAAGACGCGGGCAAACGCCCCTGCGGGACTGAGATTGTCTCGAAAGCGGACCAGATAGTCCTGACAAAGCTGATCCACGCTGACGACGACCACCAGCTTGGGCCGATCGGCGGCGGAGGTGGAAGAGGCGACAACGGCGGCAAGGCTAACGAACAACAGGGCTGCAAGCGGGCGGGGCATGGTGGGATTTTTTCGGCTGGCGGGAACGGATCGACTCCAGGGCTATTTAGTCTAATTGGGACGGTGCCGGTACGAGCGAGGCGCGATGCTTTTCCGCTAGCGACTCGATCTCGCTCAGCACCTGGGGATTGGCAGCCGCCACGTTGTATTTCTCGCTCGGATCGTGTTCCAGGTGGAACAACAGCGGCGGGTCGTGCTTCTCGACTTGCGGCTGGCCATAGCCGGATTGCGTTTTGAAGTGGGCCTTCCACGGCCCCAGCCGCACCGCCATCAACTCGAATCCGCGATAGTAAAACATCTCGCCGCGGGGGCCCTTTTGTCCCGCACAGAGCGGCGACAGGTCGTAGCCATCCAGCGGTCGATCGACGGGCAGCTCGCAATCCGCCAGGGCACAGATCGTCGGCAGCAGGTCGAGCGTGCTGGCCAGCTCGGCACTGACGGTACCCGCCAGAACCTTGCCCGGCATCCAGGCGAGCGCCGGCACCCGCATCCCTCCTTCCCAGGTGCTCCCCTTTCCGTCCTTCAGCAAGCCGGCGGAGCCACCCTGCTCGCTCTGCGTGAGCCAGGGACCGTTATCGCTGGTAAACACCACCAGCGTTCGCTCGGCCAGGTTCTCTTTCCGCAAGGTCTCCAGGATTTTGCCGACGCTGCGATCGAGCTCGCTGACGACATCGCCGTACAACCCGCGGCGACTCGTCTGGGCAAACTCGTCGGAGGCAAATAGCGGCACGTGCGGCATCGTGTGCGGCAAATAGATGAAGAATGGTTGGTCCTTGTGCTCTTGGATGAAGCGAACCGCCTCGTCGGCATAGCGGCTGGTGAGTGTGTGCTGATTCGCCGGCCGCTCGATCACCTCGGTATTGCGCAACAGCGGCACATCCCAAAATTCGATCTTGGGATCGAGAAACGCGGCCCGGCCCCGCGGCGCAGTTGCCGCGCGATCCATGTCGTTGGAGTAGGGAAGCCCGTAGTAATAGTCGAACCCGTGCTTGAGCGGTGAATACTGCGGCAGATGGCCCAGGTGCCACTTGCCGATGCAGGCGGTGGCGTAACCCTTGGTCTTCAGCAGTTCGGCGATCGTCACCTCCGAGTCGGGCAGCCCGCCTTGCGAATTGGGAAACAGTACGCGCCGCTTGTTGCCGCACATGCCGCTCCGCGGCGGCAAACGCCCGGTCAACAGGGCGGCCCGGCTCGGCGTGCAAACCTCGGCTGCCGAGTAGAATTGCGTGAAGCGAATTCCCTCGCGGGCCATCTGGTCGAGCGACGGGGTGGCGATCGTCGGATGGCCGTAACATCCCAAGTCGCCATACCCCAAGTCGTCGGCCAGAATGACGATCACATTTGGCGGGGCAGCGGCGGCCTTCCCAGAGGCAAGCCAACCGGCGACGAGAACGGAACCAACCAAAGTCGCGGCAAGATTCAAGCGAAGCATGGGCGTCGGTAGGGCTGGGGCCAAGGTCGCCGCGACAAGCCGCGAAGTGCGTGCCAGTCTCAAAAGCAACCGGGTGTGATTCTCGACCAAGAGAGGCCCGCGGTCAAATCCGCGGCGGAAGTAGCAATCCTTAAGAAAGCCAGTGGCTGAGGTGCCATCACCCTCAAAGAATACTATACTTCCTTGGAAGGGTCTCGCAATCGCCGGCTGCCAAACTGCATCGTTCTGGCAAACCGAACGGCCCGCTCTTCTGTGGGCAAAGCCATCTATGGCAGCAAACAGTCGCCAGTCGAGTCACCTCCAGCCGGCGCCACCGACACACCGCACGCTGCAGGTGTTCGCCTTCGACCCGAGCTTCGATCTGGACCTCGATACGGCTCGGATCAACCGTTCGACCCTCGAAGTTCGCTGGGAGGAAAACCTTTCGCCCGGCCCGGTGGGCGAGTATTTGGAAGTGGTCGATATCGACCCGGCCAGCCAGTGTGTCTATGACCCGGTCGATCTCGACCATCGACATATCCTGGCGACCCGCGGCCTGAGCCCGTCGGAAGGGAACCCGCAGTTCCACCAGCAGATGGTCTATGCCGTGGCGATGAAGACGATCGCCAACTTCGAGCAGGCCCTGGGACGCCCGGTGCAATGGTCTGGCCGACCGCAGCCGGCGTTGCCTCAGCGGCAACCGTCGGACGAGCCCTATGTGCCCCGACTGCGGATCTATCCGCATGCCCTGCGCGAGGCGAACGCCTATTACAGCCCCGACAAGAAGGCGCTGCTATTCGGGTACTTCAGTGCCCAGAACGCCGACGCGCGCGACGGCTTGCCCGGCGGCGCGATCTTCACTTGCCTATCGCACGACGTGATCGCCCACGAGATGACGCATGCCATTCTGGATGGCGTCCACCGCCGCCTGATCGAGCCGAGCAATGAGGATTCGCTCGCCTTTCACGAGGCGTTTGCCGACCTGATCGCCATTTTTCAACACTTCACGCTACCGCTGGTTTTGGAGCATGCGATCGCTCGCACTCGGGGCGACCTGGCCACCGAAAACCTGCTGGCCAAGCTGGCGTCGCAGTTTGGCCGTGCAACACGGCATGGCAATGCCCTGCGCGATGCCCTGGGCCGAGTCGATCCGCAGACCGGCGTTTGGCGCCGCATCAAGGCCGATCCATCGCACCTCGATCGGACCACCCAGCCGCACGCCCGGGGCGCGATTCTGGTGGCGGCGTTGTTCGACGCCTTCCTGGTCATTTACCAATCGCATACCGCCGACCTGTTGCGGATTGCCAGCGGAGGGACCGGCGTCTTGCCCGACGGGGCGCTGCATCCCGACCTGGTCGCCCGCCTGGCCGACGAAGCGAGCACCGTCGCCCAGCGCTTGCTGACCATCATCATCCGAGCGCTCGACTACCTGCCGCCGGTCGATGTGACCTTCGGCGACTACCTGCGGGCTTTGATCACCAGCGACGTGGACCTGGTTCCCGACGACCGCCGCGGCTACCGGTTGGCCATCGTGCGCGCCTTTCGCGACCGGGGAATCTACCCGCGCGACGTCCGCACACTGTCGGTCGATACGCTGCGCTGGAGCCCCGCGGAGAATCTTTCCCCGCCCGCTCGAGCGCTGTTCGAGCGGCTGCTGCCGCCCCCCGCGGGGCTTCGGCTGATGGCGTTTGCCGAAGGTTTTTCGCCCGCGGCCGACGACCTGCTTCAGCGGTGGAGCGGCGATCCTTCGCTAAGCGTGCAAGAGGTGACCGAGCAACTCGTTCGCATTTATTCGCAATTGCCGCCCGACGAGCCGACCCCGGGTACGACCGCCGCCGACAACCCGCGCCGCAAGCGGCTCTGGCAGCGCGAGCAGCAGTTCATTCAGTACGTCTATGGCGTGCTCACCCGCCGGGCGTCCGACCTGGCCGCTTCCGACTCCGACGTTCCCAGCAAGGTTTACGACTTGTTGGGGATCGACTTGTTCGGCGACCTGGCGGACCAGTACAAGTTCGAAATCAACGCCGTCCGCCCGACGCTGCGGATTCGGGGTCACGGCCACACGACCTGCGAGCTACTGGTATTGATGACCCAGCGCAGCATCGAGCGGCTGCCAGTGGACGACGACGGCATTGGCGGCTCGCTCGGCTATCGCTTCCGCGCCGGCTGCACTTTGTTGATCGACCCCACCAGCGGCCAGGTGCGCTATGCCATCGTCAAACGGTTGCGCAGCGCTGCGCGGAAGCAACGCCAGGAGGAATTCCTGTCGCGGCAATTGTTGCGCGAAGGACGCTCGGCCCGGGCTCGTTACGGCATTTGGAACGTTCGCGAGCAGGACGCGGACCAGCGCGTTCCCCAAGAGCCGTTCCGGCTGATGCATCGGGGCTGTGCGGAGGACCAATGGTCATGAGCCAGGCTCATCAGCCGCTCGTTCCGCCCGCGGGGGGCGTCGCGGTGCGGATGTACCGGCAAGGACTGGGAGACTGCTTTCTCTTGGCGTTTGCCGCCGCCCGGCGGAAGCGGCCAGCCTACGTGCTGATCGACTGCGGCGTGCATCGCTCGCAAACCAGCGGCAACGCCAACCTGCGGAGCATCGTGGCCGACATCGTGGCGACGACCGGCGGCCGTCTCGACGTGTTGGTGGCGACTCACCAGCACACCGACCACCTGTCGGGATTTGTGACCGAAGCCCGGCAGTTCGTCCGGAAGAAACTGCGGATCGGTCGCTTGTGGCTCGGCTGGACCGAAGACCTGTCGGACCCGGTGGCCGAGCAGTTGGGCCGGCCCCGCCGCGCGGCCCAGCAGGCGCTTGAGGCGGCTCTGGAAAAACTCGAGCAAAAGGCAGCCGAGCCCGCGCTCGCGGGGCACGATCTGGCCGCCCTCGCCCTGCACTCGCGGCTCGACGCCGCCCGCTCGTTCTTCGAGCTCAGCCAGGAGGGGAGCAAGCAAAGTTTGCCGGCGCTGGCCGCCCGGGTGGGGCTCAATGATCCCACGAAGGCCACGGGGCCCGAAGTCGCCTTGGCCGTGCTGAAAAAATATGCTCGCACGATCCAGTACTTGCGGCCCGGCGGGGCGCCGGTCGCCATTCCGGGCGTGCGCGGGGCGCGCGCCTATATATTGGGACCGCCGGCCGACGTTGCGCTGCTGCGGAAATCGAATCCTTCCAGCGGATCGCGGCAAGAGACCTACCTGACCGAATCGACCGACCTGCTGTCGTTCGCAGCCGCCGCGGTCGGCCAGCGCGACGAACCGGAGGATGCCGCGTCGTCCGAACAGGGACCCAACTACGCCAACGAGCGCTGCAACCCGTTTAGCGAGCAGCACCGCGTTTCCTATCAAGACGCCTGCGAGCGCGAATTCTTTCAAGAGCACTACGGCCTTGGCGAACCCGGGCACAAACAGGCCTGGCGGCAGATTGAAAGCGATTGGCTCTTCACGGCCGATGCCCTGGGGCTCGATCTCGACAACCACACCAACAACACAAGCTTGGCGCTCGCCTTCGAGGTTGGGTCGCCCGGTCGGGGCCGGGTACTGCTGTTCGCCGCCGACGCGCAAGTGGGAAGCTGGCTGTCGTGGGGCGACCTGGTCTGGACTGGAAAAAAACCCATTACCGTGACCGATCTCTTTTCGCGAACGGTGCTCTATAAGGTCGGTCATCACGCCAGCCACAACGCCACCCTCAAGCGCGACCGGAACCAGCACCCCTACGGCTTGGAACGGATGCCCGGCGGGCTGGTCGCCATGATTCCGGTCGATGCGGCCGTGGCCCGCAAGCTGCCGGGCTGGCACATGCCCGATCCGCGGCTCTACGCGGCTCTGGAGAAGAAGGCCGGCGGCCGAATCCTCCGTTCCGACGATCATCCAGCCGGCGGGCCGACTACCGAACCCACGGCGGTCCCCGGCGTGCCGGGTGCCCAGTGGCGCTCATCGCTGGCCACCAAGGTGGCCCGCGACCAACCCCTCTATTACGACCTGATGCTTGCCCCCCGCGACTCGAATTCTTGATCGACACTGCCAAGTGAGAAGATCCAGATGGCTACCAAGAAGGCCCTGTTAGTCGGCATCAACAACTACCAGCACGTCAGCGACCTGCGGGGGTGCGTCAGCGACGTCGAGAAGTACAAGTCGTTGCTGGCCGACGCGTTCGACTTTCCCCGGGCGGGCCTGCATACGCTGATCGACGAAGAGGCGGTCAAGGCCAAACTGAAAACCGAGTGGGACTGGCTGCTGAAGGGGGCCAAGCCGGGAGATCAACTCGTCTTCATGATGGCGGGACACGGCTCGCAAACGGCCGACCAGGGGGACGATGAGCCGGACGGCGTGGACGAACTGCTCTGCCTGTACGACATGGATTTCGACGATCCCGGCAGCTACCTGCTCGACGACGAACTGCATCGCCTGGCGAAACGCCTGCCGGAAGGAGTGTCGCTGACGATCGTTCTCGATTGCTGCCACACGGGCACGGCAACGCGGATGCTCTTCGCCCCCACTGCGGCGCGAGACGTTTCACCCCAAAAGGCGCCACTGGTGGCTCTCGACACGGCGCTGGCCCGCGCTGCGGATCGGGCGATCGCCGGCCCGCTGTCGCTGCGCGGCGAAGGGGTGGCGACGATCGAAAGCCTGCTTCAGCCGCGAACCGAAGAGCAGCAGCGCCGCACGGTGCTGGCCCGCTACATTTTGCCGCCCCCCAAGGTTTTGGAGTTGATGCATCGCGTGGGGGTCCGGCGGGGCTTCAAAAAAGCGCGTAGTGCCGGCAAGCGATCGATGAACCATGTTCTGTTCGCCGCCAGCGATTCGCATCAAACGTCGGCCGATGCCTACATCGACAACGGCTACCACGGCGCGTTTAGCTATTACTTTTGCCGGGCGGTGCTGGCAGCCGGCGTCGATGCCGACCAGCAGCAATTGCTGCGCGATGTTCGCGCCGCCCTGGCCGAAGGGCGATTCGACCAGGTTCCGCAGCTCGAACCGGAGACGACCGCAGGCCCCTTGTTTGGCCGCAAGAAGCCCGCGTCGGGCGCGAGCAAGCCTGCTCTCTCTCCTGCCCCTGCAACCACCCAGCCGCAGCCGGCGAGCGGCGAAATCGAGTCGGAGGTAGGCCATAAGATTCTGGCAGTTCTGGCCCAGATTTTGGAACAACTCCAACAGCGACCCGTAGCCGCGGCCGAGGCGCGGGCCGGCGGCGAGCGAGCGCTGGTCTATGTGCATGGCATTTGTCCGCACGAGCCGGGCTACTCCAGCGGCTGGTGGCAGGCGCTGCGCCCGCACTTGCCGGCGGTCCTGCGGGCGCGGCTCGACAGCCACCGGCACGAAGTCCTGTGGAGCGAGTTCGTCACGCCCACGCGGGCCCTACCGCGCGACCTGGTTTCGTCGGCGACCGCCCGCGCTTATGAACGGCGCGAGGAAGATCTGGCCGAGTATTTGAAAGATGTGGTGGCCGACCGGGCCCATCGCGAAGCGCTGGCGGAATTGCCCGCGCAAGATCGCGACCTGGCCCCCGTGGCCGCCGAGGTGGCTTTCGATCGTGGGGCGGTCGAGCGGGCGGGGCTCAACTGCCTCGACGATTTCGCCAAGTACCTGCTCGATGGCACGATCCGCCGCGACGTGCAAAAAGCGTTTCTCGATGTCGTCCTGCCGCTGCTCGAAAGCGGCCAGTCGGTCGATCTGATGGGGCATAGCTGGGGAACCGTCGTCGCCTACGAAGCGCTCCGCACGCTCGACCGCCGCGACCTGCCGGGGCACGTCCGCAACCTGTTCACCATCGGCAGCGCGCTGGCGATCGTTCCCATTCAGCGGCGGCTCGAAACGGGCGACTACGCCAAGCCGCGGCATGTGCGGCGGTGGATCAACCTCGACGCCCGCCGCGACTACATAGGCGGCGCACTCGCCAGCCTGGGCTACGGCGTCGATGCCGAGTACCTGAACCTGGCTGCGGTCGGCTGCGGCCTGTTCCTGACGAACCCTGCCTGTCCGCACAACTCGTACTTTCACGCCCAGAACACGGCTGTCAATCGCGACATCTTCGCCGCCCAGATGCAGCAAGGCTGAAGCGGATTACCGCCCGCGGGCGCACCATGCACTTTGCGGTTTAGGCCGGGGTGGAGGAATCGCAGCGGGA
>JBBDYF010000289.1:0-11812 GCA_040901775.1 Pirellulaceae bacterium
TGAGCCCCTCGACCAGCGCCGCTTCGTCGTAGATGCCCCCCCGCGCGCAATTGACCAGCCGCACGCCCGGCTTCATCAGGGCGATCGCCTCGCGGTCGATCAGGTTGGTGGTTTCGGGCGTCAGCGGCGTGTGGACGGTCAGATAATCGACGTGCGGCAGCATGTCGCGAACTGTTTCGACCCGCGTGATCCCCAACTTGGCCGCCTGTTCGGCCGAGAGGAACGGATCGAAGCCGAGCACCCGCATTTGAAACGCCAACGCCCGCTTGGCGACTTCCTGGCCGATGCGTCCCAGGCCGACGATGCCCAGGGTCTTATCGGCAAGCTGCGTTCCCAGGAACGATTTGCGGTCCCACTTGCCGGCCAGCAGCGTGTGGTACGCTTCGGCCACGCGGCGCGACAAGGCCAGCATCAGCGTGAACGTATGCTCGGCCGTGCTCAGGGTGTTGCCCGTTGGCGTGTTCATCACCACGATGCCCAGCCGGGTGGCGGCATTCTTGTCGATGTTGTCGGTTCCCACGCCGGCCCGGGCGATCGCCTTCAACCGGCGGTTCCCTTCCAGCGCTGCGGCCGTGATGGTGACGCCGCTGCGCAAAATCGCGCCGTCGAACTCGGCCAGAGCCTGCTTCAGGGCCTCTCCCTTCAGGCCGGTGCGCACTTCGTGCTCGATGCCCGGCGCACGCTTCAAGAGATCGAGGCCTTCTTGGGCAATCGGGTCGAGAATCAGGATTCGGGGCATGGGAGTGGCCAGGGCTTTTGGGGTTCGGGGTTCGGGTTTCGGGTTTCGGGGACTGGCTATGACTGCAAATCGTTTCACTGCCAATGGTTGCGCCACATTCTCGGTCGATTCAGTGAGGCAAGCGATGCAGTTTAAGGAATTCGACGCACCAGACACAGCACCCCCGCGGCGTCCACCGCGCTGGCGGCGCGGCGCCCCGCCCCCCTCTCTGCTCCCCGCCCTCCAAAACGGCCAATCCAAACCGCCATCACCCGAGTGCTGGCGTGAATGGTTACCAGGCCGGTCGTGTTGCGGCCGGCGTGGACGCCGGGGCTAAGCTGAGCCCGGTTCGAACTCGCCGGGCAACTCGCCGACGATTTTGACCGTCTCCACGCTCACCCGCACGACCTGCCCGACCAGCCGCACGATGTACTGCGGATCGTCCTCGCGGTTGGGGTCCGACGCGATGCCGCTCCGCTTGTCGGTGCTCACCTGGTACTGGTCGATCACCCATTCCAGGGCCGAGCGGTTGCCGAGGCGATAGTCAAAAGTTTCGGCCGGATTCCGGAGAGAACTACTCAGTTTCGCCAAACAGTACGTTTTGACGCGACCTGAGTACGCGACGTGGTCGTGCTACGCAGGGGCGATCTACTTCCTCTGACACGTCTGCGACGGATGACGCGATGTCTGACGGATCTGAAATGGCCGTCAAGAGCTGGCCGATAATGACGATTCTCCGATCGTTCCGAGACAACGCGAATCCCGCTTCCGCCAAGCGGGCGAGCTTCGCACTCGCCCTCTCGATCGCCTGGCGAGGAGAATTTGCGGGATGTGGCGGACTAGCACCTTGCTTCCGGCAAATCAGAATCATATCAAGCTGAATCGGCTCCTTCGCCTGAGATTTCGGCGTTGCAATTGACATCTCGGCCTTGACTGGGTGGGAATTCACTACATGGAAGCCCGATCCCAAGATCGCCTCGGCGAGCGAGCGCCATCCTTCGTCGCGCGAATGGTGATAGCTGAATACCAGCAATCCGTCATCTTTCAGCACGCGATGGCACTCAAGGAACACGGCTTGCAACTTGGCTGCGAATCGAACTACGTCGGCGTCTTGCACTTCCGCAACCTGGCGAGTCGATGTGAACTCAGATGATCCGTTGCCGGAACGCAGTCTTTGCCAGGCGAAGAAGAAGTCTGCGAGCTCGGAATAGTGCACGTTGTCGAAAAATGGAGGATCGGTGACGACCAGGTCGACGCTCCGATCAGCAAGGCCGCTGGCAGCGCTATTGCCGCACGATAAATGGATTTGGCGCGGCTCGATGGTTCGCGAAGGTGGCCAACGCGAGGTTGCGTTCCCCAGGAATGGCTCTGAGCATACTCGGCTGGGACCACGTTCGCCGTAAATCTCCGTCGGAGACTCCCTGTAGTCGATCGCTCGAAGCAGGCGCGTACGGAAGAGATTCAAAAAAGATCCTGAACTCTTCGGTGTTCCCCAGGGGTGAGCCTCAATGGGGACGCGCTCGGGCTTGAGGATGTGGTGCGAAAACATATGGCGCACCGCACCCGTGCCCTCGCCCTTGTACGAAGCGAACAAATTGTTGAATTCCAGAACGCCAGAAAAAAGGGTAAGCAACGCACCCCGCGCCGAACCGTCGCTAATCTCAGAAATGGCAGCATGCAACCAGCCGAGTGCCAAGAGATGGCGATCATTAAAGAAGTCTCGCCAGTTGGCAAAGCCATAACTGAGCGCCTGGCGAGTGTTGTAGCCGTGCTCAAGCGCTAAATCTGGCAAGGCAATGGATCGCTCGTCGAGGCATTCTTTCAGCAGTCGAGTGCAGGATTGGTAGGCTTTGTGATCATCTTCCGTTGCCGCCAGATACTCCTTGTTGTTGGTTCGCGTCAAAACAAGCTTGCCGTACAACCGATACGTCGGACGAGTTCGCTGCTTTCGGATCGTATCGAGAATCGCAAACAGGTTGGAGCACCGAGTGCATTTGGCCTTTGTGCCGATCGCTGGGCCTGAATTTGCATCGAAAGTGTATTGGCATGCGCGGCAGGTAACTTGTTCCTGTCCGCTCAGGCCGGGAAAGATCTCCCAGCATTGCGGGCATGCGATCTGAATCTCGGGCTTGCGAGCCGGATACGCGTTTCGCGCGACGATGTAGGATGGGAAGAGGTCAACTTGCGATTGACAGTCCGGACACCGCGCTTGCATCACCCAAAAATAGTACAGAACGTCGCAAGGCCGCCCCTGCGAGTCGATGGACTTGTAAAGTTCACGAATTCTGTGCCCAACCGTCGCCGACAAGCCTTCGAATGCATTCAGCAGGCTCTTGCGGTCCATCGGCCCAAGTGCGGTGGAAACCGCCTCGACTGCCACGGGATTGATATCGCGTCCCAAAGCTGTCATGCCCAGTTTGTGCGCTTCGCCGACGGTTGTTCCCGAGCCCATGAAGGGGTCAAATACCACCTGTGGCGCGAAGTTGTGGTTGCGGTAGTACTCGGCTTGCATGTCGGCTCGGTCGGGGAGGGAGCTTCCCAGCAACACGCCTCGAAATACCGATCCAAGACGCTTTGCCCACCACTTATGGACGTGGTAAATGGGTCGATGAACCTCTTTCCGCCAGCTTTCTCGTTCTGCGAGGCGGGAAAGGAATTCAAATGGAAATTCGTCCGTTTCAATGAGACGGCGCGGTGGGATCGGCATCTTCAATTTCGCTTTCGAGACTCTCAGCAACCGCTTTCGGACTTCGCATGAATACTGGATCAGCCGGAGACCCCTTGAGTCTCCACGCCCGGAATCGGTGCTCGATTCCGGCTCCGGGGTTGGCAATTTTTGCGGGGCGCAACTCGTTCGTCTTTAGGTCAAATGTATATCCAACGATAAGATCGGCGGCCTCGCGCCGGCACAATTCGCCGACCTCAACAAATCCTTTACCGGGCACGCTGTCGTCCGGCAAAATCAGCGTCTGCTGGTGAGCCACTCCGTCAACGAGGCGAAACGGGGTCGGCACGATGTACATCTTCCGGTCACGAATGAGTATGTCGCCGTAACTTCCAAAGCCCTTAACGCTCTTGTTCTGATGGACGTAGTCGTGATCGGCGTTCAGGAAATCGCCATGGCACAAGACCAAATCAAGGACTGGATAAGAGTTGCCGTCGGGCTTCTTCGGGTAGCGACCAAAGACGTAGAAAATGGTACGTCCATTGTGAAATCCCGTCGGCACCTGACTGTTGCTGTCGAAGCTTGCGTCGCGCCCCGGATAGGCAAGTCCCTTTAACTCGTATCCGTCGGTTGTCGCCACCATCCGAAAATCGGGATAGCTGTTGCGTCCACCGATCTCGAAATTCTGGCCCAACTCCTCAAGCCTCGCCTGGAACCAATTCTGAAAGTGGTATTCCTTGTCGGTCGAACTGACGCGCCGAACCAGCACGCTGTTGCGAATTGACTTGACACAATGAGCAAAGACCTGAACGACGATCATCCTTCCTCCGGCCCTCGTTATACCGCAACGCTGAGAAACGCGAGCGGTTGCGCCAAAAATTGTGTTACCCAGCGGGTAGCCGGCTTTGCGTTTTTTCTCGATCTCGGCGTCGAGCTTGTCGGCCGTGTCCTTCGCCTCCCAATAACCGCGGACGAGGTTCATCTGGTCCTTGAACGTGCCATCGGGGCGGATGGTCTTGCCGCCGACTTTCTTTTCCTGCTCGGCGATCAGCGTCCAGCCGTGCTGCTTGCCGACGGCCTGCAGGAGCGCATAAAAGGCGGGGCGGGTTCCCATTTCGAACAGGACGTTCTGATGCGTCAGGTCGGCCAGGTCGGCGTAGTACTTTTCGATCAGTTTAGAGAGCGAGTTGCGTTGCCGACTCGCGGGGTTGGGCTTAGGCATGGGCGATGCTGGGGGATGGTAGGTTTCGCCAGCCCTAAAAAATGACCGCAGTAGAGGGATATTCCGAACCGGACTGCAAAATTAGCAAGTTCTTTGCAGAGCGACCCTGGGACCGCAGCAACTCGACCAGGCGCCGATGAGAGTCCGCGTCGGCAATGACGGCGCCCCCTTCCACAGCGGCGAATTGCCCGGCAGGCAACTGGCCATCCACCAGGGCCTGAGCATCCGCGTACCGCTGAGCCGATGGCTGCTGGCCGAATTGAATCATGGCAATCCATCCTCTCCTAGGGCAATCCATCCACTCTTGAAGATGCCGGTCTGACTCAATTTTACGACATAGGGGGGCAGTTTCAAAGTCTCCGGCTCGGCGGGAGCCTCGCCCTCCCGGCAAGACGCGGAACGCCACGGAGGGCGCTGCCTACAGCCCTAGCCCTAGCCCCACAGCCCTAGCCCCACAGCCCTAGCCCTTCTGCTGCTTGAACTCCTGCATAAATCCGGCCAGCGCCTCGACGCCCGCCAGCGGCATCGCGTTGTAGATGCTGGCCCGGATGCCTCCCACGCTGCGGTGCCCCTTCAGGCCGTCGAGCTTCTGGCTGGCCGCGGCCTTGACGAACTCTTTTTCCAACTCTTCGCTGGGCAGGCGGAAGGTGACGTTCATCAGCGAGCGGTTCGCCGGCTGGGCATGGCCGCGATAGAACCCGCCGGAGCCGTCGATCGCGTCGTACAGTAGCTTGGCCTTCTGCCGGTTCAGGGCGTGCATTTTGGCCAGCCCACCCACGTCGTCGCGCAGCCATTCGAGCACCAGCTTCATCAGGTAGATGGCGAAGGTCGGCGGAGTGTTGTACAGCGAATCTTCCTTGACGTGGTTCTGGTAGCTCAGGTATCCGGGGAGCGAATCCTGCGAGCGGGCCAGCAGGTCGTCTCGAATGATGACGGCGGTCACGCCCGCCGGCCCGGCGTTCTTTTGGGCGCAGGCGTAGATCAGGCCATACTTTTCGACCGGCAGCGGGCGATGCAGAAAATCGCTCGAAGCGTCGCACACCAGCGGCACGCTGCCGACGCTGGGCTCCGCCGCGAACTGCACGCCGTGGATCGTCTCGTTCGAGCAAAAATAGGCGTAGGGGGCATCCGCCGCGATCTGCAATTCGCCAGCCGTCGGCAGCCGGTCGAAGTTGGTCGCTTTGCCGTCCCAGGCGACGCGGGTTTGCCCCTCGCGGCGGGCTTCGTCCAGGGCCATCTTGCTCCACGAGCCGGTGAGCAGGTACTCGGCCTTTCCAGATTGGCCGCGCAGCAGGTTCATCGGCACCATCGAGAATTGCAGCCGCGAGCCCCCCTGCAAAAAGACGACGTGGTAATTGTCGGGAATCGCCAGCAGCTCTTTCAGCAACCGCTTGGCCGAGGCCAGAATATCGAGGAAGCCGGGCGCGCGGTGGCTCATTTCGAGGACGCTCATCCCGCATCCGGGGAGGCAGACGAGCTCGCGCTGCGCCTGTTCGAGCACCGACAGGGGAAGTGCGGCCGGGCCGGGTGAGAAATTGAAAACTCGCTCGGACGTGTTGTCGGTCGGCATCGTTTTCCTCGGCTGTTCGCGACGGCGAGATTCGCAAGAGGCAAAGTGACAAGCGAGCGTCATCCGGGGTTCGGGCGACGGCCGGCGTCAAAGCCTATCAATGTAAGCGGTATCAAAAAAACGGGTAGGGCGGGTTTCTCCCAGAGCGGGTGGAGCCAGCAGCAGCCGAAATGGCTCGCTACAATGGCGACCTTCCCGAAGCTTCGGATTGCACCGTGACTGACGCCCCTTTGATTGAGCCGACTTCCGAACCTGCGCCGCGGCCTGAGCGTTGGGCGCGGCGAATCCGCACCGCCGAGTGGTCGCTGCTGATCTTCGGGCTGGTCGTGCTGCTGCTGGGACACGGGGTCGAGCGGTACGAATCGGTGGTCGCCCGCGAGGTGGATCTGTTTATCACCGGGGCGCTCGCCCTGCTGGTCACCGGCTTTGCCGTGCGGTTCTATCTGAACGCCGACAAGCGGGAATTCTTTCGCCAGCGCTGGTTCCAGATTCTGGTACAAGCGGTCTGGCTAGCCGGGCTGCCCGTACTGCTGACGTACAGCGACCCGATGCAGGGCCTGCTGGCCTGGTCGCAGGTGATGTTCGTTGCCCGCTTCGTCGCTAGCCTGTTGTGGCTCGTCCGCCGGATCGCCGATGCCCGCCACAATCCGGCGTTCGTCTTCGTTGGCTCGTTCGCGCTCTTGATTACCGTCGGCTCGCTGCTGCTAATGCTACCGGTTTGCCGCGTGCAGCTTGCCGATCAGCCCGAAGCGGGGGCCCCGCCGCTGGTGGCCCTGTTTACGGCGACCAGCGCGGCGTGCGTCACCGGGCTGACCGTCGTCGATACCGGCAGCTATTGGACGCGCACGGGTCAGTGCATCATCCTGCTGTTGATTCAACTGGGAGGCCTGGGGGTGATGACGTTCGGGGCCTTCTTCGCCCTGGGGCAGCGGCGCGGCTTTCTGGTCCGCGAAAGCGTGCTGCTGGGCAAGCTGCTCGAAGCCGACGATGTGCAAGCGGTTCGCCGGCTGATCCGTTCGATCTTGATTTTTACGCTGGCCAGCGAACTGCTCGGGGCAATCGTGCTGAGCACGCTGTCGCCGGCCGAGTCGCCGCTCGAACGGGCCTGGTTCGGGGTGTTCCACTCGGTCAGCGCCTTTTGCAACGCCGGCTTTGCCCTGCTGCCGAACAGCCTGGTAGGGCTGGGGGGGCGCTGGCAAGTATTTCTGGGCGTGGCGGGGTTGATCATCGTCGGCGGCCTGGGGTTCGACGTGCTGCGCAATACCGCGGCGTGGCTGCGCGCGCACCTGCCGCAGCTTCGCCTGCGCCGCCGGGCCACATTTCTCGCAGACGATGCGGCCACGCCGACCAGGTTGACCCTTACTTCGCGGCTGGTGCTGACAACGACGGCCGGCCTGTTGATCGCGGGAACCGCTGCCTTTTTGTTGTTCGAGACCGGAAGCCTTACGGCGAACCAGCCGCTCGGCGAGCGCGCTGCCAATGCCTGGTTTCAGTCGGTCACCTGCCGGACCGCCGGCTTCAACACGGTCGATTTCGCCTTGTACCGACCGGCCACCAAGTTTTGCGCCATCGTGCTGATGTTCATCGGCGGGTCTCCCGGTTCCACCGCGGGGGGCATCAAGACGGTCGTGTTTGCCCTCACCGTACTCGCCACGGTGAATATCATTCGGGGGCGCGAGCGGCTGGAACTGGCGGGCCGCACGGTGCCGCACGGCTACTTGCAGCGGGCGGCGGCGATCCTGATGCTGGGGCTGTCGGTCGTGTTGACAGCGACGCTGTTGATTGCCATGTTTGAAAGCCGTCCCGACCGGTTCCTCGATCAATTGTTCGAAGCGACCAGCGCCTTTGCCACGGTCGGCCTTTCGACCGGCATCACCCCGCGGCTGACGGCGGCGTCACAATTGGTCTTGGTGCTGACGATGTTCCTGGGGCGGGTCGGCCCGTTGACGGTGCTGTTGGCCCTCGCCCGCCCGCACACGCCCCCCAGCTACGAATATCCGACCGAGCGCGTCATGCTGGGCTGATTCTCCTCACACCCTAGTTGGATACCATGCAACGCGTTGCCGTGATCGGTCTGGGGCGGTTTGGAATGAACCTGGCGCGGCAACTGGCCGCGCAACGGGTCGAGGTGATCGCCATCGACCGGAATCCGCGCCTGGTGGACGACATCAAGGACGAGGCGTCGCTCGCCGTCGCTTTGGATTCGACCGACGAAGACGCCCTTGTCAGCCAGGATGTGCCGCGGTGCGATGTGTGCGTCGTGGCGATCGGCGAAAACTTTGAAGCCTCGCTATTGACGGCCACCCTGCTCAAAAAGCTGGGATCGCGGCACGTGATCGTGCGGGCCCAAACCGCCAACCATGCCGAGATCTTCCGCCGCTTGGGCGCCGACGAAGTGATCCAGCCCGAAACCGAAGCGGGCCGCCTGTTGGCCCGCCGGCTGGCCAATCCCCGGATGGAAAAGCTGATCGAACTGTCCGACGGCTACACGTTGATCGAACTGCGCGCGCCGGCTGCGTTTCACGGCAAATCGGTCGAGCAGTTGGCGCTGCGGGCGAAGTACCACGTCAACCTGGTGGCCGTGAAGCATCCGCAGCAGGCCGCCGGTTCAGCCGAGCAAAGGACGACGACCTACGTGCCGCAGCCGGGCTACATCGTAGCGCCCGAAGACACGCTCATGATGGTCGGCACCGATGCGGCGATCAACCAGTTGCCGCGGTAGGCAAAGTCAGGTTGCCGGTTGGAATTGCCGAAGTAGCGGGGCGGCCCGCCGGGGCTCGATACCTACGGTTTTTCCGCCTCACGCTCCCTCGCTTCCAAATAGGCGGCGATCGCCGCTTTGGCGGCGGCTTCGCCCTTTTCGTCCGCCGGATGCGCGACGACGCTTACGCCCGCGGGAATTTCCAGCTTGGCAAGGTCGATGTCGCCGCCGGTATAGATGGTGAGCAAAGGATGCTTCGGCCAGTCGAATTCCTCGCCTGGACCGGCGGGGCGAGCCTGGGCAATTCCGCCGATCACGTGCAGGCTCCAGTTGAACGGCGTCTTACGTTCGTGGAACGACGGGGCCACGCCGGGACCGGGACGAAGCACCACAACGTGTTTATCCATCTCCACCTTGGCGAAGTGCGCCACGGCGGCGTTTAGCTGTTTGGTGGTTCCCCGATAGTAGAAATGCTCGTTCCCGTTCACCCAGTTCTGATAGACGCGGGCCGCATCGTTCACCAGCGGCACGATCCCCGGCCACTGGGTGTAGTTGGCCGGGCTGAGCGGCTGGTTGCCGAACTCTTCGGTCCCCAAGGCCCAGGCGTTCTGAGCCGGCAGAATTCCCACCAAGGCCATCAACGCGGCCGCGACAACAGATAGGTGACGCATCGCCAATCCTTTCGAGAATCGAAATGTTTTTGAATCCAGCCGGCTTCTCTAATGAGACGAGTCGGGGAAGCAAATCGTTTGCGGTGGGAATGAAGCGTCGGAAAAAAATGGCGACCCACCCGAAGTGGTTATTGACTACATGTGTACAAACGATACAATGCGGGTTGGTCGATGGACCGTCGGGAGAACCCCACCGCCGCCTGGCTGGGCTGCATCGTTACTCCCTCTCCGACCTCCGGTTCGCCCGGCGACGACCTGTTTCGCTACTCACCCCGATTAGCAAAACCCCGGACTGGGCCGATCAGCAAAACTCCAAGTGCTTTTATCGCCAAGACTTGCAATTACGATAAGCGAAACGGCTCGACGAAAAAAACCGATTAGCGATTAGCAAAACCAGCCCCGCGGGGTTTGAACCAAGACCCACAACGAATCGGGACGGGCTACAATCCGCTTCACCATCTGGGCCTGCAACTGAATCCAAACTCGCAATTTCCATGTCGCGCCGCATCATCATTCTGACCGAAGGGCACACCGAACCTCATGCCGGCAAGACGGCCGCCAGCGTGATTCGCTACCGAGGGCATGAGGTCGTCGCCTTGCTCGATGCCACCCAGGCGGGACGCACCAGCGGCGAACTGCTCGGCGTGGGCAGCGTGCCGATCGTCGCCAAGTTGGACGACGTGCCCGAGGCCAACACGCTGCTCTTGGGCATCGCCCCGCCCGGCGGCAAAATTCCGCAGCCCTGGCGGGCGATCATTCTCGACGCCATCGCCCGCCGCAAGATGGATGTGATCAGCGGCCTGCACGATTTCGTCGGCGACGATCCCCAGTTCGCCGCGGCCGCCAAGGCCAGCGGCTCGTCGATCCACGACGTTCGTAAGAACACGGAAAAAACGATCGCCCGCCGCCAGGGCCTGCGCCCCGACTGCCTGCGGGTCCATACGGTCGGCCACGATTGCTCGATCGGCAAGATGGTTGTCTCGATCGAAGTGACTAATGGCCTGAAGAAACTCGGACACGACGCCAAGTTCATCGCCACCGGGCAGACCGGCATCATGGTCGAGGGAGACGGCCTGCCGATCGATTGCATCGTGGCCGACTTCGTGAGCGGCGCCGCCGAGAAGCTGATCCTCGAAAATCAACATCACGAAATCCTGGTCGTCGAAGGGCAGGGAAGCCTCGTCCACCCGTCGTACTCGGGCGTCACGCTCGGCCTGTTGCACGGCTGCGCTCCGCAAGCCCTCATCCTGTGCTACGAAGTGGGACGCGAGCGAGTGACTGGCGTCGAAAGCATGAAAATTCCGCCGCTGGCCGAGATCAAGCGAATCTACGACGTGATGTCGAACATTCACCAGCCGTGCAAGATTATCGGCATTGGCATCAACAGCCGGCGCGTGTCGGCAGACGAGGCGGCCCGCGAGCGCGAGCGAACGCGGGCGGAATTCGGGCTGCCGGCGTGCGACGTCTTCCGCGACGGACCGGACGAACTGGTTGAGGCGGTAATCGCCTTTAAGAAGGAGGGCGGCTTTCGCTAATCGCGCCGCTCGGCAAAACGGCCCGGCTAGGCGATAAACGAAACTCGAAGTCGTTGCCGGTCAGCGAGTTGCGGCGAATCGGGGTCTGGCGAAAAAAAGCCGACAGCGATTAGCGAAACTGCAATCAGCCGGCGGCTTTGAGCTCGGCCAGGTGCTGGGCGGTGCCGACGAGGCGGTCCCAGTTGGCGACGATGTATTCGGGGGGGCCGCCGATCTGGGCGACGGTTTGGGCGGCCAGCTCCGTCGGCACCATTTCGATCGCGTTCCAGGGGCAGACAGTCAGTTCGTAAGGGTTCGTCTTCTTCTGGGGAATGTGGACGCACACCTCGCAGCCGACGCAGCGTTCGATGTCGATCTCGCACCACGACTGGTTCCCTTTCACGCCGTGATGCATCTCGATCAGGTTGATGCAATCGACCGGGCAGACTTCCAGGCACGATTCGCAGCCGGTGCAATTGTCGGCATTGATGATGGCCACTTCCTTGGGCAGTTTTTTGCGGGGTCCGGCTTTGGCCATAGTATTAAGTCCTTGGCTGGCAAGGAGTTTGGATCAGAGATGGCGGGGCAACGAGTCGCAGTTCGGCAATCCGTGATTTTTTTCACAAACGCCTACTCGGATTATAGGTGCCGGCAGGGGGAACGCCAATCGGTTTAACGCGGTTTGTTTTTGTTCAGCGCCCTTTCGGCTGGAAGACGGCGGGCGCGAGCAGCACGTCCGTCGTAAACGATT
>JBBDYF010000290.1:0-11662 GCA_040901775.1 Pirellulaceae bacterium
AAACTGCCCCTCTCCTACTCGACCGTTGAAAAGGAAGCTGGCTGGCCTGCGAGCGCTGCACCCTTCCTTCGTTGCCAGGAAAAATGGCCGCACACGATCGAGGCTTCGTGTTGCACGATTGGGAAATGAGGGATAGACTTATAGTATTGGCATCGCTACCGGCGGCTTTCTCATGCGAACCATCATCGTTTACTTGGCGATTGCGGCACTTTTGATGTGCCCCTATGTCTGCGCTGCCAAATTGGCGGGCGCCGGATCGCTCGGGAACGAGGATCAGGTTGCCTGCTGTCAGACGTGCCGGGCACGCGAGTTATCCCAGACGCAAAATTCGAGCGGCCAGCGATCGCCTGGCGATCGTGATCCTGCCCAACCAAGACCGTCCGAGGACGGAAAGTCTTGTCTGTGCGAAGGGGCCGTCTTCGATTCGACGACTCGGTCGCCTGCCGATGCCGTTCTGGAGTTCTCTCTCCTCGCGCGGGTGGCTGATATGGCGACAACGCCATCCCTGGCCCCCTTCGCCCCCAGCGTGGACCGTGCCGGCCCGCCGCTGAACAAAGACGGCGGCAGGCTGACACGCATCGCGATCCGCTCGCTGTTGCTCTAGTCGCCTCTCGCTGCGCCTGCGCTGTCTTGGCGAACGGCTGCTTCGACAGCGTCTTCGCCGTCCCGACCGCTCGATTTGCCGATGCGCGCTCCGGCCCGCCATTCGGGGCTGGAAAGAGAGTCAACGAGGGGAAATCCATGTTTCGTCTGCGCCTGTTGCCGTGGGAATACGGCATTCGCAACCTGTTTCGCCGCCCGACCCGCAGCGCGCTGACGCTCGCGGCGCTGACGACCGTCGTGTTGCTGGTGCTGGTTGTGGTCGCCTTCATTCGAGGACTGGAAAGTTCTTTGGCGGTCAGCGGCGATCCGCGAGTGGTCTTGGTGTACTCCATTGGCGCTGCGGCCGACATCGAGAACTCGGCAATCCCGGCCCGCACGGCCGCACTGCTATCCGCGAGTCTGGAGGGAGTAGAAAACCGCTTCGGAGTGAGCTACGTCGCGCCGGAGATGTACATTGGCACGAAGGTCCAGACCCTGAGCGACGGCCCCGGCATGTTCGGCATTGTACGTGGCGTGACGCCGGCCACTCCCCTCCTGCGCCGGCAGGTGCAAATGCTGGAGGGCCAGTGGCCCGGACCCAATGAGGTGCTCGTCGGACGGCTGACGGCTGCCAAGCTCGGCTGCGATCCGCAACTCCTGCAAATCGGCCAGACGATTCTCTTCGACGGGCGCCAGTGGCGGATCAGCGGTCGCTTCACGGCCGGCGGCGCGGCGTTCGAGTCTGAAATCTGGTCACCGCTGGCAGACCTTCAGACGGCGACAAAACGTCAAGACGTGAGTCTGGTGGCCGTGGGACTCGCACCCGATGCCGCGCCGGCCGACGTCGAGATGTTCTGCAAGGAGCGTTCCGACCTGGAGCTGCAAGCGGTTTCCGAAACCGCCTATTACGCTTCGTTACAAAAGCACTATCAGCCCGTGCGGATGCTGGGCTGGATCGTTGTCGTCCTGATCGCCGGGGCCGGCGTATTTGCCGGCCTGAACACGATGTACGGCGCGGTCGTCGGCCGCGTGCGAGAGTTATCGACACTGCAAGCAATTGGCTTTCGCCGGCGCTCCATCGTCATCAGCCTGATTCAGGAGGCCACGCTCCTTTCGATGACCGCTTCGCTCATCGCAGCAGCCGTTGCCCTGTTCTTGGTCAACGGCACAGCCGTCCGCTTCACGATGGGCGCGTTCGCCTTGCGCGTGGACAGCCTGTCGCTGCTCGTCGGCTGCGGCACGGGGCTGCTGCTCGGCTTGGTCGGCGCAATTCCACCCGCGATCAAAGCCATGCGCTTTCCCATCGTCGAGGGCCTGAAGGCCATTTAATCGTTGTATTCCCGTCCCTCCCCAGTGAATTTGGAGACCCAGAAATGCTTTTCCCGTATCGCACGTCCGCAACGTCCGCAACGTTCGCGGCGCTCGTTGCCGCCGGATTTCTCGTCGGCTGCGGCGCTTCACAGCCAATGCCGAATGTCGCGGCGCCGTCCGCCGCGGGAGCAGCCTATCGGCTGGCAGCCGAACCGGCCGGCGCCAAGGGGGTCAAGGAAATCCGTGCCGACGCCAAAGACGAGGAGGAGATCACGCTCGTTGGCCGGATCGGTGGTGACCCGAATCCTTGGGTTGAAGGGCAGGCGGCATTCGTGGTGATGGATAGCGTGCTGAAGCCGTGTGACGCGGACGAAGGCTGTCCCACGCCGTGGGATTGCTGCTGCGACCCCAACCTTTCGCCAGAAACCAAGGCGCTGGTCAAAGTCGTCGGCGAGGACGGCAAGCCGCTCGCCGTCGATGCTCGCAAGCTGCTCGGCCTGAAAGAGCTGCAAACCGTCGTCGTGCATGGCCGGGCCAAACGCGATGAAGCCGGCAACTTAACTGTGCTGGCCGACGGGGTTTTTGTCCGCAACTAGGTCGATCGGAACGAGGTCTGCAATGGCGACTCAAGTGGATTTGCGACAACTGGCGGTCGAGCGTCCGGGGAGCAGTGGAGCACCGCTGGTCCGCAAACGGGGCTGGCTCGTGAAGTGGGGTCTGCCGCTCACCATCCTGGCCGGCTTTGCCGCCCTCATGGGGTGGTCCGCGCGCGATCAATGGCTGCCGGCAAAGCCCGTCACGGTCGTGCCAGTGATCCTGACCAGGGCGGAGGTCCAACAGGCGGGAACGCCTTTGTTCCAGGCCGCCGGCTGGGTCGAGCCGCGACCGACCGCCGTGATGGCGTCGGCCCTCGTCGAAGGCGTGGTCGAGCAACTGCTCGTGGTCGAAGGCCAAGAGGTCCAGGCCGGTCAGCCGATTGCCAAGCTCATGGATGCCGATGCCCGCATCGCCCTCCAGGAAGCGGAAGCGAACCGGCAGCTTCGGGTTGCCGAGCGCGACGCCATTCAGGCCGCGCTCACGGCGGCTGAGCAAAATGCCGAGCATCCCGTCCATTTGCAAGCCGCGCTTGCCGACGCGGATGTGGTGCGGGCGGAACTGAACACGGAAATCAAGAACCTTCCCTTTGCGCTCAAAGCTGCCCAGTCGCGTCTGCAACTGGCGCGGCAAGATTTGGAAGGCAAACTGAGCGTCGGCGACGCTCTCGCCGGCCGCGTGGTCCAGAAGGCGCAGAGTGAGTTCGATGCCGCCAACGCTGCCGTTGAAGAGTTGCGCGCGCGAGCGCCCAGCTTGGAAGCTCAGCGCGAAGCGTGCAGCCGCAAATGCGACGCATTGGAGACCCGGCTATCGCTCAAGACCGACGAGAAGCGCGCGCTGCAAGAAGCCCGGGCCAACCGGGCGGGGGCCGAGGCAAAACTCGCCCAGGCCCGCCTGGCGGTCGATTCAGCACAACTCCGTTTGGAGCGGATGACGGTGCGCTCTCCGATTGCCGGGAGGGTGCTTGCGCTCAACGCTCAGCCGGGACAGAGGCTCATGGGGATGAACGTCGCTTCGGAGCGCGACGCCAGCACGGTGGCATCGCTGTATGACCCGCAGCAACTCCAGATTCGAGCCGATGTGCGGCTGGAGGATGTCCCGCAGGTCCTAGTCGGTCAGCCGGTCCAAATCAGCACCGCCGCGTCTGGCAAGCCGCTCACCGGGCGTGTGCTCGCGGCCACCTCGCAGGCCGACATTCAGAAGAACACGCTCTCGGTGAAAGTGTCGATCGACGACCCGCCGCTCGTCATCAAGCCCGAAATGCTGGCTCAAGTCACGTTCCTGGCTGCCGAAACGCCGGGATCGAAACCCACGGGTGAGCAAGACCCGATCCGATTGCTCGTAGCGCGCGAGCTGGTCGAGACCGCCGACGGTGGCTCGACCGTCTGGGTGGCCGACTCTGCAGAGGGCGTCGCTCGGCGGCGTGCGATTCAACTCGGTCGCGCGGGAACGGGACAACTCGTCGAGGTCACGCAGGGTCTAACGGCGCTCGACAAGCTCATCGTGGGTGGCCGGGAAGGGCTGGAGGATGGCGATCGGATCCGTGTCACCGGCCAAGACCGGGCGCTAGGCGCCGCCACGGGGCAAGCGGTGACAACGGTGGCGGCTGGCGATCGAGTCAAGCAATAGGAGTCGAAGACATGCCGCTCGTTGAAGTTCGTAAATTAACCAAACAGTTCCGCAAGGGGGACGAAGTCATTACGCCGCTCCAGGAGGTACACCTGGATATCGAGCGCGGGGACTTCGTTTCGCTGATGGGATCCAGCGGCTCCGGCAAGAGCACGCTGCTCAACGCCATTTCCGGCATCGACCGTCCCACGTCGGGCGAGATCTTCGTGAACGGCAGGGACATAACGAAGATGTCGCGCGGCCAGCTTGCCGACTGGCGGGCGGCGAACATCGGGTACATCTTTCAGATGCACAATCTGATTCCGGTGCTCACCGCCTACGAGAACATCGAATTGCCGCTGCTGTTGTTGCCCATGTCAGCGTCGGAGCGGCAGAAGCGGGTCGAAATCGCGCTGGATGCCGTTACCCTGCGGGATCGGGCCAACCACTATCCGCGGCAACTCTCGGGCGGCCAAGAACAGCGGGTTGGCATCGCTCGCGCCATCGTGGCCAATCCCACGATCATCGTCGGCGACGAGCCAACGGGCGATCTCGACTCGGTGACGACCGACCAAATCCTCGATTTGATTCAGCGGCTGAATGCCGAATTGGGCATGACGCTGCTCCTGGTGACCCACGATCCCAGGGTCGCGGCCTTGGCCGCCCGCCAACTGCGGCTGGAGAACGGCAAGCTGATTGAGAAGGGGCGCGAGGTGGCGATTGTCGGCGCCGAGTTCCACGCGCGGAGGGCTTTGTAATGTTCAAGTTTGCTCCCTACGTGGTCAAGGGCCTGTGGCGGAATCGCAGCCGCACGCTGCTGACGGTCAGCGGGTCGGCAGTCGCGCTGTTCGTGTTTTGCTTCGTCGGCTCGGTGCAGGAAGGTCTGGCTCGACTGACCGAAGACCAACAGGCACAGCGAACGCTCATCGTCTTTCAAGAGAATCGTTTTTGCCCCGCCAGCAGCAAGCTGCCGGAGGATTACGCACGTACGGTTGGAAAAATAAGCGGCGTGAGGGACGTGGTCCCCATCAAGGTTTTCACCAACAACTGCCGGGCCAGCCTGGACGTGGTGGTGTTCAACGGAATGCCTCCCGACCAACTGCGCTCCGTCCGCGATCTCACTTTGCTGGCTGGCAATTGGGGCGATTTCGAGTCGCGCACCGACGCCGCGATCGTCGGCCGAGCCGTCGCTCAGCGGCGGGGAATCGACGTGGGCGAGCGCTTCACGATCGGCGAAGTGACCGTGCATGTTGTCGGCCTGTTTCGTTCGACGGTGCCGGCGGAAGAGAATTACATCTATACGCATCTCGACTTCCTGCAGCGCGCTCGCGGCAAAAACGAGGTAGGCACGATTACCCAGTTGGAAGTTTTGCTGGATGAAAGCGCCGACCCCGATCGACTGGCTACCCAGATCGACGCTCAACTCAAAAGCGGCCCCGTGGCCACCTCCACGCGATCCAAAGGAGTGTTCCAACGCGACACGCTGGCCGACCTGGCCGAACTTATCGGCTTCGCACACTGGCTCGGCTATGCCTGCGTCGGTCTCGTGCTCGCCCTGGTGGCCACGACGACGGTGATGGCGGTGCAGGATCGGATCAAGGAACACGCCGTGCTGCAAACGCTTGGCCTCCGGCCGGGCCGCATCTTCCGGCTGGTCATTGCCGAGAGCGTCTTGCAAAGCCTCGCCGGCGGGCTGCTGGGCATCGGCGCTGGGCTGGCTCTGTTGGCTTGGGGCGGATTCGCCGTAGGGGCGGAAGGCGTGACGATTGCGTTCAAGCCGTCGCTGGAGCTGGCGCTGACAGGCGCCTTGGTTTCAGCGGTCGTCGGCGTACTGGCTGGCGTCATCCCTGGCTGGCAGGCGGCCAGAACCGAGATCGTGTCGGCGCTGCGCGCCGCGTAGGGGCTTGGAAGGAATCCATTGTCATCGAATCAGGAGCAAACGCATGGCCATGAATATGCCCTTGCGGAACTGGGCAGTGCCAGCCAGCGCGTGCTAGCTAAAATGACGCTTGCATGGCCCGCTTTGAGCCCGCCGCCTGGCCAGACATCGCTAGGGCGTGGTTCCGACCTAAAACCGATGCAGGCCCCTGTTCCTAATGACCGACTCAAGGGAAAGCAAGCCGTCGATAACGCGGCGGCCCATGAGCAAGGAGGCTCGGATGCGACCCAGGTTACTTACAGCAATCCTTTGCCTGGCACTGGCAGGCTGCCAGACATTGCGTCCGCCGCCAGCCGTCCCTTCGCCAGAGCCTGCTCCGCGGCGGCTGCCGGCGACTGGCGGCGACGAGACCCGGGCAGCAGCGGCCGGGCAAGCGATTCCTCCCGCCGCCAATCAGTCTTCAATCCAGTTGGCGCAACACGTCGAGCCCATGCCGGCGCCGCCGCCCGAGCCGCTTCCGCAGGCGGCGCTGCGGCCCGTGGCCTTGGGCCGGCTGACGCTCGCCGATCTCGAACAAATGGCGCTGGCGGCGAATCCCTCGGTCGGCCGGGCCGCGGCGCTCGTGCAAGCTGCCCGCGGCAACTGGATTCAGGCGGGATTGCCGCCGAATCCCGTCGTTGGCTACGAAGGCCAGCAGATCGGCAGCGCCGGCCGAGCGGAGCAAGACGGAGTCTTCGTGGAGCAGGAGTTCGTCCGCGGAGGCAAGCTGCGGCTCAGCCGGCAAGTCGCCGCTCAGGAATGGGCGCGTCTCGAACAGGAACTGGCGGCCCAGCAGCAGCGGGTGATTACGGACGTGCGGATCGCCTTCTACCAGGTGCTGATCGCCGAGCGCCAGGTCGAGCTAAGCACCCGCTTGCGAGATATCGCCGCGGAAGCAAGCAACGTGGCCGAGGCGCTGCTCAAGGGCCTGGAGGTGGGGCGCGTCGATCTCGTGCAATCGCAGTTAGAACTGGGAAATGCGGAGATTCTCGCCCAAAATGCCCGGAATCGTTTTTCCGCCGCCTGGCGAACCCTGGCGACCGTTCTCGGCAACCCAGACTTGCCGCCGCAGCCCCTGGACGGCAACATCGAGGACGGGGGCCCGGAGCTCATCTGGGAGACCAGCCGCGAGCGACTGCTAACTTCTAGCCCCGAGATTGCCGCCGCGATGGCGGAGATCCAGCGTGCCCGCTGGGCGCTAGAGCGGGCCAACGTCGAGCAGGTTCCCAACGTCACGGTGGCGGGGCTGGTGAACTGGCGCGACAACGGCATCGACGGCGATTCGGACGGCGGCATCACCGTGGGTCTTCCGCTCCCTTTGTGGAACCGCAATCAAGGGGGCATCGTCCAGGCCCAAGGTCAGGTCGCCGCGGCCGAGCGAGCACTCGACCAACTGGAATTGTCGCTGGAGAACCGTTTGGTTCCAGTCTTCGAGCGGTATTCCAACGCCCTGCACCAGGCCAACAAGTACCGCGGCCAACTTCTGCCGGCGGCACGGCAGGCGCTCGATCTGGTGCGGCGTTTGTATCAGGCTGGCGAAACTCCCTATCTGAACTTGCTGACGGCTCAGCGGAGTTTCTCGCAGACAAACGTGAACTATCTCGAATCGCTGCGCGAACTGCGGGCCGCCGAGACCGAAATCGACGGCCTGCTATTGTCTGGCAGCCTCGAAAGCCGCTAACCAGGCGCATGCCAGCACGGTAGGCAACCCGTCATCCGGGCAATCGCGGAAGACAAATACCAACAGTGTACGTATTGACAGATTGTCCGCGATCATGTACAATTGCGTCAATGTAGGCCGCGGAGCCTGCGCGCCGGCACTCGGCCACTTGGTAGATCGCTAATCGGTTCGATCAACGAAACGGGTTTGGAGTTTTGCTAATCGCGACGCAAGTCTTTTCATTTCAATGAGTTGCGAGTGGCTGGCAAAACCCGAGGCTGCCGAAAAAAGTCAAAAGCGATTAGCGAAACTCACCCCAGGCGGCCAACGGAGTGCGTGCCGATCCCTACTTCCCTCCAAGGCGAAAGTTTGCGGCCGATCCGTCTGTTGGATGTCGATATTGACGAAGCAGCGAACAAAGAGAACAATTACTGGTGCCCTCGTCTGCTGGTGCCCACTTCGGATCGCCATGCGAACATTCATCACCCTCATTACCGCCGCAGCCTTCATGCTGCATTTCGCGCTGGGTTGCTGTGCGCACCACGCACACGCGGCTGAGGGTTCGGTTTGTTCCGCGCACGCCAGCGCCGCGAATCCCGAGCACGATTGCCACGATCACCACGGGCACGGCGAAAGCGACCACGACTCGCAGCAGCCAGGCGAGCAGCCGGCCGGTGACTCTGAGTTCCCCGACCACCCTTGTAGCGATGTACATTGTGCCTTCATGGCTGCCGGTAGTACGGTGATTGCCAAGGACACCTACCTCGCCGTTCTGCCGCTGTTCGTCGCCGAGCCTGTCTCGCACGTTTCGATCTCTCCGCCGATCGCCGCCACGCTCGACTCGGGCGGACAGATCGCGCTCCCGGTGCGGACCCATCTTTTCAATCAGGTTCTGTTGAACTGATTTCTTGCCCGCCAAGCGGCTGAAACTCAGCCGCGTCGTCCTGCGCTGAGAGCACCCCAGAGTGTCGAGCAGCGCTTGCTTGTCCGGGTTTCCGGTCCCACTCGCTACGAATTCGCAGGCAATCGTTCGCAAAGGCTCTGCCATGTCGCAGGCTACCTCGCAACCTCGCTTTCTGATGCGCCTTTCGTCCCGCTGGGTCTATGTCCTGGCCGCGATCGCCGTGCTGGGCGTTGCGGCGGCGTCGTATCGGTTTTGGCTTCCGCACGCACGGGGCCTGCTTGGCCTGGGTGCTCAACCGGCGAATGGGGAGGGAGAGCAAAGCCACGCAGCCGGCGTAGCGGCCACGGACTCGCACGAAGGTGACGAACACGCGGGGCACGACGAAGGCAACTCCATCGAGTTAAGTGTGCAAGCCCGCAAGAACATCGGAATGGGAGATCCGCTCAAGGTTGAGTTGAAGAACTTCACCAGAACCATCAGCGTCCCTGGAATGGTCGTCGAGCGTCCCGCCCGATCCACGATCGAAGTCACCGCGCCGATGACGGGGGTCGTTACGCGCATTTATCCCATTGAAGGAGAAGCCGTTGAACCGGGTGCCAAACTCTTCGACCTGCGGCTGACGCACGAGGAACTTGTGCAGTTGCAGGCCGACTTGCTCAAGTCCGCCGAAGAACTCGACGTCATTGCCCGCGAAATCAGACGGATCGAAGATCTCATCCGGGATCAGGCTTTGCCCGGCAAGCAACTTCTGGAACGGCAATACGAGCAGCAGAAACAACAGGCCGCGATGCGAGCCCAACGCCAGGCACTCTTGCTGCACGGTCTGACGAACGAGCAGGTCGATGCCATCCTCAAGAATCGGGAGCTGCTACAGAACCTGACCGTCACGGTGCCCAAGACCACCGAGGATGGCGGCATGTCTCCCGCTGGAGCGGTCTTCCAGGTCCAAAGTCTCAAGGTGGCTCAAGGCCAGAATGTCACCGCGGGCGATACGCTGGCGGTCCTGGCCGACCACGCCCAACTCTTCATTGAGGGGGAGGCGTTCGAACGCGACATGCAGGCGATCGGTCGGGCCGCCGAACAGGGCTTGCTCGTGTCCGCCACGCTCGACACAGATGGCGGAAAACCCGAAGTCGTTTCCAATCTGCGCGTGCTCTACCTCGCCGCGAAGGTCAATCCCGATAGCCGCACGCTCGACTTCTACGTGACGCTCCCCAACGAAAAAGTCCGGGACACCAAACTCGAAGACGGCCACCGCTTTATCGCCTGGCGATTCCGTCCCGGCCAGCGCGTGCAGCTCGAGATTCCAGTCGAGACGCTGCCCAACCGCATCGTCCTGCCGGCGGATGCGGTGGTTCAGGATGGTCCTGAAACGTATGTCTTCACTCCCAACGGCGATCACTTCGACCGGCGCAGCGTGCACGTGGAGTACCGCGATCCGAAATGGGTCGTGATCGCCAACGACGGCTCGCTCTTTCCCGGCGACCTGGTCGCGCCCACGGGCGCGCAACAGTTGCAACTGGCCCTGAAAAACAAGGCCGGCGGCGGCATCGACCCCCACGCTGGACACAACCACTAGGGCGGAGGGTCGAGGGCTAAGGGCAGAGGGCTAAGGGATCAGGGCAGAGGGCCGGAAATCAGGAGGGGCAGGCAATGTTTAAGTTTGAGAAACTGGAGGTCTGGCAGTTGTCAATCGTTTTTGCAGACAGGGTTTATGCAGTGACATCGGCGTTTCCTGGAGAAGAACGCTTCGGGCTGACGAGTCAGTTGCGACGCGCGGCAGTTTCGATTTCGTCCAACATTGCCGAGGGAAGCAGCCGTTCCTCGGACAGCGATTTCGCGCGTTTTATCGAAATTGCCTATGGATCGTTAATGGAAGTCGTATCGCAAATACATCTGGCAAACCGTCGCGAGTTCGTACGCGATGAAGATCTGCAAGACATCCGCGTCCAAGCCGAACGCCTGGCAAAAATGCTCAGCGGCCTGCGAGCCAAGCTGCGACCAGACACTCGCAAGAATCCCTAGCCCTCAGCCCTCAGCCCTCAGCCCTCCGCCCTCCGCCCTCCGCCCTCCGCCTTTCCCATGCTCAACGCGATCATCAAACTCTCGCTTCGCTATCGGGTGATTACGATCGCTCTTGCGCTGGTTGTGTTTTTCTACGGCAGCTACGAACTGTACCATCTGCCAATTGATGTTTTCCCCGATCTCAACCGGCCACGGGTCACGGTGATGACGGAAGCGCCCGGCTTGGCACCGGAAGAGGTCGAGATGCTCATTACATTCCCGCTTGAATCGTCGCTCAATGGTGCCACGGGTGTCGAGGCTGTTCGCAGTTCGTCGGGTGTTGGGTTGTCGGTGATCTATGTCGAGTTCGCTTGGGGTACGGACATCTACGTCGATCGGCAGATTGTCGCGGAAAAACTGGCCTTGGCCGCCGATCGGCTGCCCGAGGGCATCAAGCCGCAGATGGCTCCGATCTCGTCGATCATGGGGCAGGTGTTGCAAGTCGGCATGTACAGCGAGGGGGGCAAGACCGATCCGATTGAGGTCCGCACACTCGCCGATTGGGTCGTCCGCCAGCGGCTGCTCACGATTCCCGGCGTGGCCCAGGTCATCACGATGGGAGGGGGTCGCAAGCAGTATCAGGTGCTGGTCGATGCCGACGAACTGCTCAAATACGACGTATCGCTGCATGAAGTGGAACAAGCCGTCGCCAGTAGCAATTCCAACTCAACCGGCGGCTATCTCGACGAAGGAGGGGATGAACTGCTGGTGCGCTCGATGGGCCGCATCCAAGACGTGCGCGAGTTGGAGAAGGTCGTCGTCAAGTCGTCCGGCGACCGGCCCATCCTGCTAGGCCAGGTGGCGCGAGTCCGCGAGGCCGCCCAGGTGAAGCGAGGCGACGCCGCCGTGAATGGCTCCCCGGCGGTAATGCTGATTATTGCCAAGCAGCCTGGGGCCGACACGCGCCTGTTGACGACGAATGTCATCAAGGCGCTAGATGAACTGAAACCCTCGCTCCCGCCTGACATTCGCATCAACTCCGACGTTTATCAGCAAAAGGAGTTCATCGACCTGAGCTTTC
>JBBDYF010000291.1:0-11571 GCA_040901775.1 Pirellulaceae bacterium
CTTCGTGAACTTCGTCCCAGCTAAGTTGCAGCGTGCGAACGAGGAACAATTCGATCAGTCGATGGCGGCGGAGCACCCGCAAGGCGAGCGAGCGGCCGGCGTCGGTCAGGCGGGCCCCTTCGTAAGGAACGTACTCGGCCAGCCCGCTTTCGCTGAGGGTTTTGAGCATGCTGGTGACGGTTCCGGGCGAAACCTCCAGCGCTTCGGCCAGTTTGCCGGTCGCGGCCGGCAGGCTTTCCTGGGCGGCGATCTGGTAAATCGCCTTGACGTAGTTCTCGATCGTCAGACTGGCCATCACCGCTCTCTCCTTGTGGGGTGAGCAATTCTAGGCGACGGCCGTCCGGCGAGAAACCATGCCGCCTTTCGCTGCTGGGACCAATCCAACAAAATAGCCTTGTGCTTCTTGCGGATTCGAGCGGACACTCCGCCAGTTAGAGTGGACAGGGGAAGGTGGATCGCCTTGATCGAACTTAATGAACGGACTTGGAAGCGTTGCGACGGCATAGCATCGTATTTCCCAGAACACATCCATGCGATTGTATCCAAGGCAAGATCGGGAACGCGCATCATTGATCTTGGCGTACACGCGCGCGGCGGGCTGGAAGCTGGCAGGCAGCTTGCAGAAACTTGCCTAGCTGAACTGGGCTACGTTGAATTCACATCAAATTCTGGCAGCGCTCCGGTGGTGACTGTGCATACGGATCACCCGATTCTTGCCTGCATGGCCTCGCAATATGCCGGCTGGCAACTGACGGGCGAAGAGTTCTTCGCGATGGGCAGTGGCCCGATGCGGGCGGTGGCCTGCAAAGAGCCCCTGTTCGAGCATCTGGGCTACCGCGAATCGGCCCAGCGCGTGGTCGGCGTGCTAGAAACCAGCAAGCTGCCGACCGACGAAATCTGCCAGAAAATCGCTGCCGCTTGCAATGTGACGCCGGACAACGTGACGCTACTCGTTGCCCGCACGGCGAGTATCGCCGGCACGGTGCAGGTCGTTGCCCGGACGGTCGAAACCGCACTGCACAAAATGCACGAGCTGGGTTATGACCTGCAAAAGGTCGTCAGCGGCTGGGGGAGCGCGCCGCTGCCGCCGGTCGCCGCCGACGACCTGGTTGGGATCGGCCGAACGAACGACGCAATTCTGTACGGCGGCGAAGTGACGCTGTGGGTTCGCGACGACGACGACGCGCTAGCGGAACTCGTTGCCAAAATTCCCAGCAGCGCCTCGCGCGACTACGGCGAGCCCTTTGCCGCGGTGTTCGAGCGCTACGGCCGCGATTTTTACAAGATCGACCCGCTGCTGTTCAGTCCGGCGACGGTGACGCTCGTCAATTTGGCGAGCGGCAAGTCGCACCGCGCTGGCGAGTTGCGGCCCGACATTCTGGCAACATCCTTCACCTGACCCCTGACCTCCGACCCCGCGCGACCACTGGTCGCGGCTATGCATCCGACCTCCGACCTCCGACTTCCTACCCCATGCGATTCGCCGTTCTCGCCGCTCCCGATAGCTGGTACCTGCGCGACCTGACGCGGGCTGCCGGTTCGCAGCACGAGCTCGTGCAGATCCCTTTCAGCGAGATGACCGGGCGGATCGAATGCGGAACCCACGCGCAGATCGCGTCCGTCGGACGCTCCCTCGCCGATTTCGACGCGACGATCGTCCGCACCATGCCGCCGGGCTCGCTCGAGCAGGTCGTTTTCCGCATGGACTGCCTGGGGCGGCACGAAGCGGCTGGCGGACTGGTCATCAATCCGGCGCGGGCGGTTGAAACGGCGGTCGATAAGTTCCTCACGTCGGCCAAACTCCACGTAGCGGGCCTGCTGACGCCCCGGACCATCTGTTGTCAAACGCCCGACGATGCGATGGCCGCATTCGCGCAACTGGGAGGCGACGTGGTCGTCAAACCGCTGTTTGGCAGCGAGGGGCGCGGCATCACGCGATTGAACGACGAGGCCCTGGCGCTGCGCGCCTTCAAAATGCTGGCACAACTCGGCGCGGTGTTGTACGTGCAGGAGTACATCGAGCATGAAGGGTGCGACCTCCGCCTGCTCGTCGTCGGCCAGCAAGTGCTCGGAATGCGGCGGCGAAACCCGCTCGACTGGCGGACGAACATCAGCCGCGGGGCCAAGGCCGAGGCGTTTGCGCCCGAGGCAGCCCTGCTCGAGATGGCCCACCGCGCGGCGGCGGCGGTCGGCGCGCCGCTGGCCGGCGTGGACCTGCTCCCCGGTCGCGACGGGCGGCTGTACACGCTCGAAGTCAACGCCGTTCCCGGTTGGAAGGGGCTGGCCAAGGCCTTGAACGTTGATGTCGCCCGGTTGGTTCTCGATTTCGTGGCGGGAGAAGTGCGGAGGCGGGGATGACGGCCACGGTCAACGTCGGTCTCCGGCTGAGCGACACGGCCCGCCAGAATCCCACGGGAGTCGCCGTCGCCATGCCGCGGGGCCGCGGGGCGGATGGCAAGCGAATCTACCAGTCGGTCACTTTTCAGCAGCTCGACGACGACAGCAACTTGCTGGCCGACGGTTTGAAGTCGATGGGTGTCCCGGCCGGCGCTCGGCTGGTGCTGATGGTCCCCCCCAGCATCGACTTCATCGCGCTCGTGTTCGCGATGTTCAAGGCGGGTGTCGTCACCGTTTTGATCGACCCTGGCATGGGACGCCGCAACCTGATCCGCTGCCTGGCCGAAAGCGAGCCGGAAGGGTTTATTGGCATTCCGCTGGCCCAGGCGGTGCGAACGGTGTTTCGTCGCCGGTTTCCGCGGGCCAGGCACAACGTCACCGTCGGCCGCCGCTGGTTTTGGGGCGGGACAACGATCGCTCAGCTTCGCGCTCGCAAGCTCGGCTCCGACTTCCGTCCGGCTAGGGCGGCGGCGGACGAGCCGGCGGCGATCATTTTTACGACGGGGAGCACGGGGCCGCCGAAGGGAGTGCTATATCGCCACGGCAACTTCAACCAGCAAGCAGACGAAATTCGCGATTTCTATGGCATCCAACCGGGCGAGATCGACCTGCCCGGCTTTCCGCTGTTCGCCTTGTTCAACTGCGCGATGGGGGTCTCGACGATCCTCCCCGACATGGACCCGACTCGACCAGCGCAGGTCGATCCGCGGAACATCCTCGAAGCGGTGCGCGACTGGAACGTGACGCAAGCGTTCGGCTCGCCGGCGCTGTGGAACGTGGTGGGTCGTTACTGCGAGCAGCACCAGGTCGTCCTGCCGACGCTCAGGCGAGTCCTTTCCGCCGGCGCTCCGGTGCCGCCGCATGTGCTCCAGCGGATGAAACAGGCGATTCCCGCCGACGGGGACGTGCATACGCCCTACGGCTCGACCGAGGCGCTGCCGGTCGCCTCGATCGCCGCCAGCGAGGTTTTGGCCGAGACAGCCGCCCGCAGCGCGGTGGGGGCGGGCACCTGCGTGGGCCGCCGCTTTCCCGGAATCGAGTGGCGGGTTATCCGCATCGACGACGGGCCGATCGCGACGCTCGACCAGGCCGAAATTCTGCCCCCCGGAGAAATCGGCGAACTGATCGTCAGCGGGCCGGTAGTGACCAGCGAGTATGTCACGCGAACCGATTGCAACCCGCTGCACAAGATTCGGGACGGCGAGCGGCTGTGGCATCGCATGGGGGATGTGGGATATTTGGAGCCGGCCTCGAACAACGTCGTGCGAGGAGAGCGATTCTGGTTTTGCGGCCGCAAATCGCACCGCGTCATCACGGCCCAGGGCACTCTGTTCACCATTCCCTGCGAGGCGATCTTTAACCAGCATCCGCGGGTCTATCGCTCGGCCCTGGTGGGCATAGGCAAGCCGGGCCAGCAACGCCCGGTGGTCGTTGTCCAGTCATGGCCCGAGCAAAGAGCCAGGTCACCTGCCGACCAGAAGTCGTTGCTGAGCGATTTACGACGATTGGCCGGAGAACACCCTCATACCGCCGAAATCCGCGACTTTCTGCTGCGGGATTCGCTGCCGGTCGATATCCGTCACAACGCCAAGATCTTTCGCGAGCAATTAGCGATTTGGGCGGAACGCCGTTTGCTCTACTTGGCGCTAGCGTAACTGGCATACGCGTCACAACAGGGATGAACGACGATGAAGCGAAAGTGGTGGAAAGAGTGCGTGGTCTATCAGGTTTATCCGCGCAGCTTTTTCGACACCAACGGCGACGGCATTGGCGACTTACGAGGCATCGCCGCCAAGCTGGACTATCTGCAAAAATTAGGGGTCGATGTCCTCTGGCTGTCCCCCGTCTATGAGTCGCCTAACGCCGACAATGGGTACGACATCAGCAACTATCGCGCGATCGACCAGGAGTTCGGCGCGCTGGCCGACTGGGAGGCACTGCTGAGCGAAATGCACGCCCGCGGAATCCGCCTGTTAATGGACCTGGTGGTGAATCACACGTCGGACGAGCACCTCTGGTTCGTCGAGTCGCGCAAAAGCAAAGACAATCCGTATCGCGATTATTACATCTGGCGGCCCGGCAAAAACGGGAGCGAGCCGAACAACTGGGCCTCCTGCTTTGGCGGTTCGGCGTGGACCTTCGACCCCGCCACGGACGAATATTACCTGCACCTGTTCTCGCCCAAACAGCCCGACCTGAACTGGGAGAACCCGCGCGTCCGCGACGATGTGTACGCGATGATGATCTGGTGGCTCGAAAAGGGAATCGACGGCTTCCGGCTCGACGTCATCAACATGATTTCAAAAGTCCCCGGCCTGCCGGACGCCCCGATCAATACCGACGGACCGTACCAGTGGGGTGGACAATACTTTCTGCACGGTCCGAGGCTCTTGGAATTCCTGAACGAAATGAAAGAGCGGGTCCTGTCGAAGTACCATGTGTTCACGGTCGGCGAGACGCCGGGCGTCACCACCGAACACGCCGCCCAGATTACTGGAGAAGAGGGCAGCCTGAACATGCTGTTCCAATTCGAGCACATGGACCTCAGCCAGCCCGACGCGCCGGTCTTTACGGGCAAGTGGCGGATGGGGCGTTACGATCTGCTGGAACTCAAACAAATCATCACCCGCTGGCAAAAAGACTTGGAGGGTCGCGGCTGGAACAGTTTTTATCTCTCGAACCACGATCAACCCCGCTCCGTCTCCCGATTTGGCAACGATGAGGAGTATCGCGTCGAGTCGGCCAAAATGCTGGCCACCTTCCTGCATCTGTTGCACGGCACACCGTACATCTACCAGGGCGAAGAACTGGGAATGACGAACGTCGCCTTCGAGAGTATCGACGACTACCGCGATATCGAAACCCTCAATTTCTACGACGAGTGGGTCAACGACCGGGGCGCCGACCGCGACAACATCCTGGCGGCGATCCACGCCAAAAGCCGCGACAACGCCCGCACGCCGATGCAGTGGAGCCGCGCGCCGCAAGCCGGTTTCACCACCGGCGAGCCCTGGATCAAGGTCAACCCGAACTACGCGCAGATCAACGCCGAGGACCAACTCGCAAACCCTGACTCGATCTTTCACTACTATCGACGCCTCGTCGCCCTGCGCCGCGAACATACGATCGTGACATACGGCTCGTACGAACTGATTCTGGAAGCTCACGAACAGATTTACGCCTACCTGCGAAAACTAAAGACGGAAAAGTGGCTGGTCATCCTCAACTTCTCGCGCGAAGAAACAGTGTTTGCCCTGCCCACGCACATCGAATGCGAACCGATTCGGCTGGTGATTGCCAACTATGAAGTCGCGGCGGATGAAGATATTCGGCTGATCGCGTTACGGCCCTACGAAGCCCGTGTGTACGAGCTGACGTGTCCTGCCGGCGTAACGGAAAGCACGGTGTGATTGACGGAGTCGTGTATGGCGGAAACTCTCCCCTGGTGGAAAACGGCGGTCATCTACCAGTTGCTCGTTCGCTCGTTTCAAGACTCCGACGGCGACGGCATCGGCGACTTGCCGGGCTTGCTCGACCGGCTCGACTACATCCAGTTGCTCGGCGTCGATGCCATCTGGCTGACGCCGATCAACCCGTCGCCCTGGTGCGACGGCGGCTACGATGTCGCCGATTATTGCGACATCCATCCCCAATTGGGAACGCTGGCCATTTTCGATCGCCTGGTGGCGGCCTGCCATGCCCGCGGTTTGCGGATCCTTCTCGATTGGGTTCCCAATCACACCTCGCGCGAGCATGCGTGGTTTACCGAGGCCCGGTCGAGTCGACAGAGTCTTCGCCGCGATTGGTACATCTGGCAAGACCCCAAACCGGATGGTTCGCCCCCCAACAACTGGCTGAGCGTTTTTGGCGGCAGCGCCTGGACCTGGGAAGCCGACACCGGGCAGTACTACTTTCACGCCTTCATGCGCGAACAGCCCGATCTGAACTGGCGCAATCCCCAGGTCCGAGCGGCAATGCACGACACGTTGCGTTTCTGGCTGGCGCGCGGCGTTGACGGCTTTCGGATCGATGCCTTAGACATGGTTTTGGAAACCAGCGACCTGACCGACAACCCTCCCAACCCGAAGTTCAATCCGCACGAAGCGCTCGATCAAGCCGTGCTGCACCTGCATACCCGCAACCAGCCGGGTTTGCATCCGCTGGTCGCCGGAATGCGGCAAGTGAGCGACGAGTTTCCCGAGCGGGTCTTGTTGGGCGAAGCGTACATCGAGGTGAAAGAGCTGGTTCGCTATTATGGCACGCGAAGCGCCCCCGAACTCCACCTGCCGCTCAACCCTTCGTTGCTCCGCCAGCGGTGGGATGCCGATGAACTGACCGCCGCCATCAAGCAATATTTGAAGGAGATTCCCGCGCACGGCTGGCCGACCTGGGCGAACGGCAATCACGATATGCCCCGCATCGGCGAGCGGGCCACCGTCGAGCAGGAGCGGGTCGCAGCCATGTTGCTCTTGACGCTCCGCGGCACCCCCTCCATCTACTACGGCGAAGAAATCGGGATGAGCAACGTCTCCATCCCACCGGAAATGACCGAGGATCCCCAAGGGAGGATCCAGCCCCACCGCAACCGCGACGTGGCCCGCACGCCCATGCAGTGGAACGACTCGCCGAACGCCGGCTTTACCGCGGGCGATCCCCTGCTTCCCGTCGCGGACAACTATCGCGACGTGAATGTTGCCCGGCAGCAGCACGACCCGCAGTCGCTGCTCAATCTCTATCGCCGGCTGTTGGCCTTGCGAAAAGCAGAGCCGGCACTGCAACGCGGCTCGCAGCAGGTGATCGAGCGGCAGGCGCCCACGGTCGCTTACCTCCGCGAGCAGGACGGACGGCGGTTGCTCGTACTGCTCAACCTGGCCGGCGACACGTACTCGTTCCGCTTCGCGGGTCTTGGCCGGCAGGGACGCATCCTGTTTTCGACCCACCTGGAGTGGCCCGACTCGACCGCGACCGACAAAATCACGCTCCGCGGCAACGAAGGCGTGGTCGTAGTCCTCGACTCGCGCTCTTCCACGATCACTGCGACCATCGCATAGCTTGAAATTAAATTTTATTTCTTGACAATGCACTCCTTGCGAAGTAGCTGGATCGCACTTTGTGGCCCTCATCGCAGGGGGCTGAACCATTTCGGAAGTTCGCACGGATGATTCGCACACTTCGCTGTGTTCGGGATGTTGTCGCCGCCCGCCGCCGCGAGTATCAAACCAGCCTGCGGCAGTTCATCGGAGCCTACTGCGCCCAGCCGCCATTGCTACTTGCTTCGCGGCCCTTTGCGCCCTTTGGGAGCGGCGGGAAGCAGGGGGGCGGTGAGTTGTTCGTAGAGCGTGAAGAGGTGTTCGACCCGCTCGCGGTCACTCTGAAACGCAGCCGCGCGGTAGCAGCGATCGACGGCCTTGTCGAGCGCGGCATGGGCCTTGAGCAGCGGGGTGGGCATCGTCCGCAAATCGTACAAGGCGGCCAGGCTGGCTGCTCCCCCTTTCTTTTTGACCGGCAGATATCCATGCCGGCCATCACCATACTCGCGGCGGACATCGAGCACGCGCTGGGCGGCTTCGGCGACGCGCTCTTGTCTGGCGGCAGGGGCATCGGCCGGCCAGGGAAAATTGTTATAGACGATCTGCCCCGAGTATCGAAAATCGCTCTTCAGCCGCCCGCACACCTGCCGGACCCAGGCCATGTGCATTTGCGAGGTCAACACGCCGAAGTGAAACAGCGTCGCGCCGGCGACAATGTTGACGAGATTGCTGGCAATCACGTCCGGCTGAAAAACACCGATCGGCAGATGCTGCCACGATGGGCGGCAAACACTGGGCATCAAGAGGTACTCGGTGGTCGGCTGCCGAATCTCCGCAAACAGATAGGGTGCGCGGGCGGACTTCTGCGTCGCGCGTCGAGAACTTCGCAAGCGATGTCGCTGGACCTCCCCTAGGCGCTCCAAGACCAGTCGCATTCGCTGCAATCGACCGGCCCCCGCATCGACCAGCCACAAACACCAGCGGCGACGGCCATCGACCAGTTCGCGGGCGCTGACAAACGGTCGAAGGAATTCCCGTGCATCCGGCTCCAGCTCGAAGATCACCGTCCGCTGCAAGTGTCCAAGCAGCAGGTGCCCGCCGTCGTTCGGCATGGAGCCGACCGTCATGGGCGGAACCTTGGAAATCGGCGTCTTTCGGTTCGAGAGCACTGGAAATTCGCTCCTGTTGTTGTGCCGCGTGCTAGCGAGATCGTCTGCGCGATTTCTTCGTGCCGGGAAGGAGGGGAGCGGTCAGTTGCTCGTAAAGCTCGAACAGATGTTCGACCCGTTCTCGGTCACTCTGAAACGGGGCAGTGCGGTAACAGCGATCGACGGCGTTGTCGAGGGCTGCATGGGCCTTGGCTAGCGTGGCGGGCAACATCACCGGATCGTACAGTGCGGCCAGACTGGCTGATCCGCTTTTCTTCTTGACCGGCAGATATCCATGCCGGCCATCGCCACACTCGCGGCGGGCATCGAGCACCCGCTGGGCGGCGTCAGCGACACGCTCTTGTCTGGCGGCAGGTACATCAGCCGGCCAGGGAAAATTGTTATAGACGATCTGCCCCGAGTACCGAAAACGGGATTCGAGGCGTCCACACACCTGCCGGACCCACGCCATGTGCATTTGCGAGGTCAACACGCCGAAGTGAAACAGCGATGCGCCGGCGATGACGTTGACGAGATTGCTGGCAATCACATTGGGCCGCAGGAATCCGATGGGAATGTAACGCCGCGTTTCGCTCGACACCCCGGGAACGAGAAGGTAATTCTCGTGCGGTTGACGGATTTCACCGAAGAGGTGCGGAGTCGTCGCCAGGGCTTTGGTAGTCGCCCGCCGGCTGGCGAGTCGATGTTCCCGCACTGCTTGAAACCGCTCGCGTAGTAGCGGCATTTTTCGCAGCGCTGCAACATGGGCGTCCACCAACCACAGGCACCACCGCTCTTGGCCGTTGATGAACTCCTCGGCACCGACGAAGGGGTGAATGTACGGGGCCGCGTCCGGCTCGGCGGCGACCAGGGCCGCCTTCTCCTCGTTATCCAGCAACAAGTGCCCTCCGTCGTTGGGCATCGAACCAAACGCAATCGGTGGCACGTCGCACAGCGGCGTTGTTCGCTTGGCGAGCACCGTATCGCCCCCCGCGATCAAATAGGGGCTGATGTTGCGCACGGTTTGAACGAGTGCCTGAGAATTGCCCGCCTGGTAGTCGTAAAGGCGTTTCTCCAGTCGATCAGTTGCGCCGAAGCCAATGATGACCACATGCACGTGCGCCTTGCCGCGCGCCTCGCTAACCCAGGCGACGGTCCGATGGCCGAAGTGAATTTTGATCCGCCAACGATCGAATAACCCGCCCCACAGGATGCCGACCTGCTCGCCTTGCGTAATCGAATTGGTTGAAACGAAGCCCGCGCGAGCGGCGGTGCCGGCCATATACTCGGCGGCCTTCCAATACCAGCAAGTCACGTAGTCCAGAACGCCGGCCCCTTTCACTCCGCCCCAAATCAACTCTATGTCGGCCTGCTGCTCGGCGGTTCGGTACTGCTTGCCGATGAATGGCGGATTGCCCATCACACACACGTCGTCGCTCGGCGGCAACACGTCGCGCCAGTCGATCCGCAGTGCGTTGGCCTGCACGATGTGCGGGCTTTTTTCCAGCGGCAGGCGCTCGAAGCTCTTGCCGAAAGCCTCCGAAACCCGCTGGTTCATCTGATGGTCCATCAGCCACATCGCCACTTCAGCGATCCGCACCGGCCACTCTGCCAGTTCGATTCCGTGGAACTGATCGACATCGACCCGGATCAATGCCTCGACGTCGAACAGCCGTTGGTCGTCGGCAAATCGCTCTTTGAGCAGTTCCAGTTCCAACTGCCGGAGTTCGCGGTAGCCGATCACCAGGAAATTGCCGCAACCGCAGGCGGGGTCGAGGAATTTGAGTTTGCGCAGCCTGGTATGAAACTCTTCCAGGCGGACTTTGCGGCGGGTCGAGCGGTCGGCCCGAATCGCCTCAAACTCGGTTCGCAGATCGTCGAGGAACAGAGAGCGGATCAGCTTCAAAATGTCGCGCTCCGACGTATAGTGCGCTCCCTGCTGGCGGCGCTCCTTCGCCAATAGGATGCCCTGAAACAAACTGCCAAAGACGGCCGGCGAAACGCGGGCCCACTGAAACTCGCACGCCGCCAGCAGTGCCGCGCGCGTCTGGCGGTTGAACGGCGGGTAGTCGAGCGAGTCGCGGAACAGGTCGCCGTTGATGTAGCGAAAGCCGGCAAAGGTCTCCTGCTCGGCGGGCCGCCACTTATCGAGCGGCTTGTTAAGCACGGCGAACAGTTGATTCAGCCGCGGCCCCACGTCGCTGCCGTCCTTGCGGGTCTGTTCGCGGAGAAAAGTCTCGAACGTGGCGGGGTCGAACACGCCGGTATCTTCGGCGAACAGGCAAAACAGCAGCCGCACCAGCAGCCGTTCCAGATCGGCCCCTTGAAAGCCGGCCCGCGCGAGCTCGTCGTGGAGCTGGCACATCCGGTCGTAGGCTTTTTCATTCGCCGGGTCTTCCGGGTCGAGCCGGACGGTTCGCTCGCCCCGCAGGAAGGCGAAATCGCGGACGACGACGTGCAGCTCGTCGAGCGTGAAGCTCTTTTGCGAATAGGCGATCCCCGCAAAGATCGGCAGGTTCTGCTGTTCGTCCGGCTCCAGGTCGTAGAGGACGAAGCGGGCGAAGTCGCAGACGATGACGTAGCGGGGGATTTCTTCGCTGCGGCCCGCGCGGGCCAGGTCGGCGATGTAGTCGAAAGCTTGCGACTCGGCGGCGTCCAGCCTTTTGCCGAAGCTCTTGTGCTCGACCAGCAACATGCCGCGCCACAAGAGGTCGATGTAGTTGTATTGGCCGCGGAGGCTGCGCACCGCCACTTCAAACGCGGCGACGCTGCGGCGGTCGAGACCAAAGACGGCGAAAAACTCATTCCAGAACGTCTGCTTGCCGCCCGCTTCGCTCGCCTCGCCGGACCAGCGGCGCGCGAAAGTGAGCGCCCGGTCGCGGACCTCGTTCCAAGAGAGATTCTGCATGCGAAAGCGGTCCAGTGCCCGATTGGCGGGTGGGGTAACCGTTCACACCCCGAGGGGTTGAGCGGAGGAAATTGGTCTTCGCGCGGAA
>JBBDYF010000292.1:0-11567 GCA_040901775.1 Pirellulaceae bacterium
CAACTTAGCGTCCTGCCCGAAAAGCTCCAAATCTCTGCTAGCGTGAACGGTTACGATTACCACCTCCTGCCGGGCCTGAACCGTGGCTAGCGCCGTCAGCCCGGCGGCCCCTTCGGCCTTGGCCGTCCAATCGATCCGCACCTGCTCGGCCGCGCCGACAAAAGCCTCTACGAGCGTCTCTTGCGGGATATCCGCCGGCTCCGCGGAGGGCTCATCCGCCGGCTTGTCGGCCTGGGTCTGCATTTCGGCTAGTGAATCGCTGGCCGATAGGTTGGGATGCACATTTATCTTCACCCCCATTTCGGCGATCTTGATTTGCCAGCGATTCACCGGTGCCTGCGGAGCGTCGAACTGCACGCTGTTCGTGCCGGGCGACTTGGTGAAGGCCTTGCTGTATGCGAGCAGCAGCTCGACCCGCTGGGGCTGCTTCTCCTTCTTTTCCAGCAGCAGCCGATACCCCTGCTCGGCCGAGAAGAGGATCGTGGCGGGCTTATCTGCGACCTTGGCCGAGCGGATGGCGGCGTCGCCCAGCCGCAACGGGATTTCGTGCCAACCTGGAGTCAGCACCTCGATCGAAACCTTGGCCTCGACGTTCATCACGTCGCGGCCGACCGTGGCTTGGCTGTCGATTTCGGCGATCAGGGCACCGATCGGCGGCTTGTAATCTTCGATCTTCCGGGTCGCTTCGCGAGCCGTTTCGAGCAGCTCCTGAAATTTGTCGTAAGGAACAAAGACCCCCCGGCCGTCCTTCTCGAAAATGGCCCGCAGCTTGGTATAAGGGATGTAGATGGCTCGATCGCGCGACGCGGCCACCTTCTCGGCATCCTCAACGGGAGCGGGCGTCGGTTCCGGCGGCTGGGGCGTTTCCTGCCCGCGGCCCACCACCGGGCCAGCGAGCACGGCGACAAAACCAACCAGCCCAAGAATCCAGGGACGAAGCATGCGTAGCGCCTTTGTTCTGTTAGTTCCGTACGGCAAGCTTACTGGGTAGAACTGCCCAATCTGCCCCGCGCAGCCACCAGCCGCTAGGTTAGACGATCTACCCCTAAGTTTTGTTCTCGCCCGGCCCTAACGGTTGTAACGGCTTTGTAAACTTAGCTTTCGGTCAATCGCCCTGCGCGAGAAAACGGCGGCAATTCGGCGGCTTTGCAGGCAACCTTTAGGAGCATTCGATGGCTGATCTGCCCCCCGACGATCCGCGCGTCATTTGGGCCGCCGAGCGGACGCTGCTCGCCTGGATTCGCACCGGCTTGTCGATGATGGGCTTTGGCTTTCTCGTCGCCCGGTTCGGCCTGTTCCTACGCGAGCTGGGAATGCTCAAAGACCTGCCGACTTCAGCGCGGTCCGGCCTGTCGCTCTGGATCGGCACGGCGCTGGTGCTGCTGGGGGTGGCGGTCAACCTGCTGGCCGCCTGGCAGCACTCGCGGATCGAGCGCGAGCTGTACGTTCACGCGCCGCGCGCCATTCCGCGGTCGATCCTGGCCCTTTGCGTGGCGGTGATTCTGGCGATTATCGGCCTGGCGATGGCCGCCTACCTGGTGATGCTCGAGTGAGGAGATCCACAACCAGAAAAATCTTTTTCTGGATTTCGATTTTGGTAGTTGACGCGGCGTTTCGTAGGCGTAGAATCGCGTTCGACCGATCTTTCAAGGTGGTCCACTTCCTCGTTCTGAGGAACCCTTTCGATGTCCAGCGAATCTCTGCAAACCGGCCGGCGGCAATGCCGCTAGCCGGCGCTACTAGCGGGGGGGCGATGCTTCCAGCCGCTGAAACGGGGACGAGTAACATGCCCCTCCGCAAGATTTGGCGCGGCCTGGGATTAGCGGTGCTGTTCGCCGGCGGGGCGCTCCTGGGGGCTGCAATCGGCTGGAACGGTACACAAGCAGCTTTGCCGACCGGCCCGTTTTTGGCCGCCGATCCGGCGACGCTCAATTTGGGAAAGGTGGACGCCACCCCCGAGTTTCCCTGGCAGATCAAGATTCAAAATGTTTCCGACCGGGCGGTGCGCGTCGTCGGTTTGAAAACTTCGTGCGACTGCGCCCGGGCCAATCCCCAACCGATCGACCTGGCGGCAGGCCAAAGCGCCACCGTCGATTTGCGAATCAACCTGGCGATTTCGGGGAGCGACGGCGCGCGGACCCACACCGCCCCGATTGCCGTCCGCATTACGCCCGTGATTGAAGGGGTGGTCGCGCCGCAGGCGGCGTGGCAGTTGACCGGAACCATCGTCGCTCCCTGCCTGTTGGAGAGCAACCGAATCGTCTTCGCCGGGTCGCAGGCAATTCTGGCGGGCCGAGAGCCCCCGCCGCAGTCGATTCGGGCCTCGCTGGCCGATGGCGACATCCAGCTAACGGCCCAGCCCCAGCATCCGGGCGACGTGGTGGAAATTGTCAAGCTCGCCGAACCGCCCGGCGCGATCGAGATTGCGGTGCGGCCCGACGCCAGTCGCCCATTGGGCTGGTTCACTTCCGAGGTGAAACTCGTGTCGCGCGACGCGGCGGGCAAGGATCGCGGCTTCGTGACGTTCGAGATTCGGGGCCAGGTGATCTCGCCGATTCCGACCTATCCCCAGGTCGTGTCGCTTGGGACCAAGCCGGTGGGAGCGGCGGTCGAAGCGCGGATTCTGGTCGCCTGCGACCAGGGGCAACTGATCGATGCTTCGCCCCAGGACGACGCGACCGAGGTACACATCGAGCGGCCAAGCGCCGCACAGGCCGAGGTGGTCGTCCGGTTCGTGGTCGATCGGGTGGGATCGGGCCAGCGCGACGTGCATCTGGTCTATGAGTTCGCGTCGGGCGAAGTGGCGACGGCGAGCGTGCCGGTCTGGTACAGCGGCGAGCCCGTGAAAACGACGGCGGGGGCAGTTCCGTAGGAGAAGTTGCAATGTTTTGCACGAATTTATCGCGGGGTGCCACGTCCCACGCTTGCGTGGGCGTGTTACAAGTCGCACGCCCACGGCGTCGGCGTCCAATCCCATTCAAATGTCCCCCGTGCCTTGGGCGTGGCACCCCGATTCTTAGCTGCGCCAAAGCGCTACTCGTGTTGGCGAGCGTAGGGACGTCCCTGTGGCTGGCGGGTAACTTGCGGGCCGCGCCGCCCGATCTGGCCACGATCAAGGCGTCGCTCGACGCGCTTCGCGAAGGGGCCGGGTTCACGAAGTTTACGCTGATCGAGAAAAAGAAGTGGCTCAAGGGATGTAAGAATCGAATGGCCGATCCTCCCCACGCTGCCAACGTTGCGCCGTTTTTGCCGGAGGAAGACGTGGTGCTCGAAGCCGAGCGTGAGTTGGTTGTCGATTACCGGACGGGCCGATATCGGGGAAAGGGCTCGGCGTGCCTCTGGGATATCGAGAAGGACGCCGACGGAACCGAGCGGTTCATCGGCTACCTCAGCCACTCTGAAGGGGCGTTCGACGGCGCCGGGTTTATCACGGTAAGAGACAGAAACTCCATGCACCCGTCGCAACTTACCCCCGGCATTGCGATTCCACGGGAAGTCAGGGTGCGCCGGCTGAGGACTACTGAGCCAGAGGGCCGCACGGTTTCGGACGCGTATCCTTCCTACCTGGCGGAAGGTTGTCTCCCTGCTCCCGATCAGCCTATTACCACCCGCGAGCGGCTCCCTCCGTTCCGTCCGGAGAAGTGGAGCGCCCCGCGATCGATCACCCTGGCTGGCCGCGAACTTACCGTGCTCGTTTCCAAACCGGGCGGGTCCAGCGTCAGCCACGAGTACACGCTCCGTCCCGACCTGGGATACGTCGCCAGCCGCTTCGTGCGTTACTTAGAGGGAACGCCGACCCACGTGATCGAAATCGAGTATCAACCCGCGACTGACAGGCCGACCGTGAAGAATTGGACCGTCCAGCAATATCCCTATGGCGAGCGCGGAGTGTTGGAATGTGAAACGATTTACAAGGTTGAGAACCTGACACGCCCCGCGTCGGTTGCCGATTCGGTCTTCACGGTGGTCCCTCCGGACGGCTCGATTGCCTTCGATTTGGACGAGATGGAGTTTTATATCACGGGCGACAAGTCGCAGCGGTTCGACAGCTTGCTCGCGGCAAATGAGTATCTTGCGAAACGAAACGGTCGCGACTGGCCCTGGATCGCCGGGGCCGTGATTGCGGCAGTTTGTGTTATCGCGGGCCTCTACGTAACGAGGCAGCGTTGGAAGTTCGGTTTTCGGTCCCCTTAACCAGTTTGGAGGAGATCATGCGAAGTTCACTGTTGGCCGTCGTGCAATTCTTGATCGGTGGTTTGGTGGGCAAGTGCGCTCTGGTCGCCAGCTTTTTGCTCCTAGCCGGCGCGGAAAGTCAGGCCCTGTTTGCGGCCTGCGAGCAGAAGTGCAAGGAATGCAATTTCTTCGGGAAGTACGACGAGACCCTGTGCTATGGTGCCTATCTGATTGATGATATGACTATGGACGAAGTCTCCGTCAAGTTTTGTCACCTGGGAGCGTGGGTCAACGGCGGTGATGAAAACTTAGAATGCAACAGCATCGCCGGTGAAGGTGTTTACATCTGGGAATGGAACACTTGCACGCATACCTGCACGGATCCACTGGCAGGCTGGGAGGAAAAGAACGCAGGCACAGAATACGACCGTGAGCCCAAGGTAGACTTGTCGAAATGCACGGTGCCAGAATAAAGGAGCGGGTTCTCACATGCATTCTCCAAGCTCCGCCCCGCGCCGCGGACTCACCCTCGTCGAACTGCTCGCCGTGATCGCCATCGTCGGCGTGCTCGTCGCTCTGCTGCTCCCGGCGGTGCAATACTGCCGGGAGGTGGCCCGGCAAAACAGTTGCCGCAGCCACCTGCGGCAGATCGCGCTCGCCATGCACGCCCACGAAGCGGCGCACGGCCATCTGCCCACCGGCGGTTGGGGCTGGCGCTGGCACGGCGATCCCGACCGGGGCTTTGGCCCGCGGCAGCCGGGGGGCTGGATTTATGGCGTATTGCCGTTCATCGAGCAGCAAGCGCTGCGCGAGATGGGGGCGGGCCTGCCCGAGCCGCAAAAGAGTCAGGCCCTGTCGCAAGGGGCGAGCGTGCCGGTCGCGATCTTTCATTGCCCCAGCCGGCGGAGCCCCGGCACGTTTCCGTTCGTCTCGACGGTCGATTTCGCGAACATGGCCCGGCCGGCGGCGGTGGCCCGTTCGGACTATGCGGCCAGCGCGGGGGACGCGGGGACGGGGCAGGGGCGCGGCCCGGTGTCGCTCGCGGAGGGAGATTCCCGCGGGTTCGAGTGGACCGACACGGACCTGAGCGGCGTTGTCTTTTGCCGCAGCACGGTGACCTTTGCCATGATTCGGGACGGCCTGTCGAACACCTACCTGGTGGGAGAAAAACACCTGGCGGCCAGGGAGTATCACTCGGGCACCCCGCAAAACGACGACCAGCATTTGCTCGTCGGCTGCGATCGCGATACGCTGCGAGCCACGGACGACCCGCCCCGGCCCGACGTGCGCCCCGCCAGCGACCATTCGTTCGGCAGCGCGCATCCAGCCGGTTTTTGCATCGCCCTGGCCGACGGTTCGGTCCACTGGGTGAGCCACGAAGTGGACCGCGAACTGCACCGCGAGCGGGGCAACCGGCACGACCAGGGGACTCCCCCCGCCGGACCATGAGTTGGCCTGCCGGCCGAGGGCGAACATGCAATTATTGGGCGGACTTCGCCAGCTTCGCGCCAGCCGGCACCAGCGCACGATATTATTCGCCCTATGCGCGATTCATGCGGGGCTGCTCGGCTATTCGGCCGCGATCCACAGTCCGGTGATCGACGAGCCGGCGCATCTGGCGGCGGGCCTCTCGCATTGGCGGCGCGGCGATTTTTCGCTGTACCAGGTGAATCCGCCGCTGGTTCGCCTGGTGGCAACCGCCCCCCTGTTGCTGACGAACGTCGAAACCGTGTGGGAAGAGGGCTGGCAAGAATTGGCGACGCGGGGCGAGTTCAGCGCGGGAGAGAGTCTGGTCCAGGCCAACGGCAGCCGCATCTTTTACTACACCACGATTGCCCGCCTGCCCTGCATCGCGTTTTCGCTCGCCGGTTTGCTGGCTTGCTTTGCCTGGGCCAGGCTGCTGTTCGGCAAGGAGGGGGGCCTGTGCGCCGCGGCGCTATGGAGTTTTTCGCCGTTCGTTTTGGGGCACGGCTCGCTGATGACGCCCGACGCCGCCGGGGCGGCGCTGGGGGTTTGCGCCTGCTACCTGTTTGCCCGCTGGTTGGCGAGCGGCAGTTGGCGCTGGGCGCTAGGGGCCGGCGCGGTGCTGGGCCTGGCGGAAGCGGCTAAATCGACCTGGATCATTTTGTTTGGTTTGTTCCCGCTCGTCTGGCTCGCCTTTCGGGCCCAGTTGCCCGCGAGCGCCACCCGGCCCAAGGGGCTGCAGTTGGCGACGATTCTGCTCCTGGCCTGGACGATTTTGGTGGCGTCCTATGGCGGAAAAGATCTCGGCGCGCCGCTGGGGACGATCCCGATGAAGTCGCGCCTCTTCCGCCGCCTGATTGGCTCCATCGAGGAGGATGGGCGAACCCGCGTCCGGCCCATCCTGCGGCAAGTGCCGCTTCCGGTGCCGCGCGATTATGTCGTCGGGATCGACCGGCAATATTTCGACCTGGAAGGCCCCAACCGCTCGTTCCTGCGCGGCGAGTGGCGAATGCACGGCTGGTACTACTACTACGCCTACGGCCTGGCGGTCAAGGAGCCGCTGGGAAGCCTGTTGCTCGTGGGGCTGGCCGTGCTTTTCTGGCTGGGAGTGGTGCTCCGCTGGAAATGCCACCGGCAGTGGTCCCGCTCGCGCCAGGGGCACTTGCGGGCGTTTGGGTTGCTGCTGGTCTGCCCCACGGCGGTGTTTCTGTTGGCGAGCATGAACACGGGGATGAACCACCACGTGCGGTACGTGCTGCCGGTGCTGCCGTTTCTGTATATCGCCGCGGCCGGGCTGACGACGCGCTGTGGCCCGTGGCGGCGCCCCCGGCTGGCGCTGGCCGGCGGCTTGGTGCTTTGCACGGCGTTTTCGTCGCTTGCCAATTTTCCCCACAGCTTGTCGTACTTCAACGAAGCGGTGGGTGGCGGCACTGGGGGCTTGCGGCAACTCGACAACAGCAACATCGACTGGGGGCAAGATTTGCTATTGCTCGCCCAGTGGAAGCGGGCCAGCGCTCCGCGGGAGGCGATCTTTCTCGCCTACAACGGCCGGGTCAACCCGGTCTATGCGGGGATCGACTACCAGCTTTTGCCCCAGTTTGCCTCGGCTGGCCCACTTCCCGCGGGCGAGCAGCCCCCGCTGTCGCCGGGCTGGTACGCGATCAGTGCCACGCTCCTGCAAGGGCGAGAGTACGGCGTGCAGGCCCCGTGGGGAGGGCGCATCTCCGCGCCGGCCAACGCGCTGGTGCATTTTCAACGCCTCAAGCCGGTCGATCGGGTCGGCTATTCGATCTACATTTATCTAGTGGAATCGCCGGCGGCCCGCGAAGAAGGAGCGGCAGGAAAATGACTTCCGCAGTTCGCGAAGGGTCCATCACGATCGCCGATCCAGCAGGCGGACGATCTCGTCGAGCACGGCGCCGGCCCAGGGGTGCGAGCGGTCCACGAGATAGGAAAGTTGCCGCAGGGCGTGTTCCAGTTCGAGCACGAGGATCAATTTGCGGCGGTCGGCGGCGGCGGCGGGAATCAACTCGCTCACGCCGCCAGTGCGCAGGTAGCCCTTGAGAAACGCCGCCGCGCTCCAGGCCGCCCAAACGTCGAGCCACCGCTCGATCGTCGGGGCTTGGGTCTGGGTGACGTTCATGTCGGCCGGCGGCGCGATCCGCGGCAGGTAGGCCGCCAGCGCGATCGACCGCAGCATGCTGGCGACGTCGCGCAGCGGCGAGCGCTTGATCCGCCGCTCGCCCAGGGGGCGGTCCTCGTCGCCCGCCAAGTCTTGCAGCACGAAGTCCTTGCCCGTGTGCAGCACGCGGGCCAGATGGTAGTCGCCGACCGTGCGGATGCGGGCGGCATCCAGCTTGCGTTCCAACAGCATGGCGAATCGGCCGACAATGTCCGCTTCGCGGCGCGCGACTGCTTCGACCCGCTCGGCCAATTCGGGAGGCAGCTCTTTCAGCCGTCGCTTGAGACGCCGAAACGTCCCCCGACACGACGACCGGAGGCCCTGATAGAGCGAACGCTGATACAACAGGGTATAGGGAATGGGGGCGAAACTGGGATCGTCCACGTTCGACGCCAGCGCGACGTGCAGCTCGGCCGTCCGCTGGCCCAATAGCTCCATCGAGTCGTCGAAGGGCACCAGCAGCTCGTCCACGCGCTGCGGCATCGCCTTTTCGGCCAGCAAGACGGGATCGGCCGCGGGCAACTCGGCCTCGCCCGGGGGCAGGTTTGGGTCGGCCGCCAACACCCGATCGAGAAACTGCCGAACCGAGCGCTGGGCGAGTTGCCAAGCGTCGCCTTCGTTGCGGACGCACCCCTTCAACACGCCGATGGCGAACGTCTCTTGCCCGCTGCGATATTCGAGCACCCCGGCCAGCGGAGCGGTAGCCGCGAAGTTGTCGAGGGCGGTCAGCCAGACGGCGGCTTCGACCTCCGGATGCGGGCCGCGGTCGATGCGGCGGAAGAGGCGGAAGAACAAGCGGTCGGCATAGACGATCAGCGAGCGATTGAAATCGGTGGTGGGGAACGTGGCGGGCAGCGTTTCGCTGGCTGGCCCGCGCAAGCCACGAAAAGCGGGCCACGCGCGGCCCTCCAACGGCGCCTCGCCGGCCGGCTTCCGCCGACTGCCGATCAGCTCCAGCACCGCGGCGGCAAAGAACGGATCGTCCGACGCCTCGAACAGCGCCGCCCGCTCGGCCGAGTGGGGCACCTGAATCCAGGTGATGACCCGCGGCGATTGCTCGCTCGCCAGGCTGCGCGATTTTTCTCCCGCCGCCATGCCTAGTGGAACGGCATACAGCTCGGACTCTCCTTCCGAAAACTCCACTTCCACGAGCACCAGCCAGAGCGGATAGTCGCTGGGCGAAGGCAACGGAACGGCGTCCTTGACCTGAGCCGCCTGGATCGTGCGGCTGCCGAGGGGAAACCAGGAACAGATCGGCAAGAACGCCGGCAGCGCCTGTTCGAGCATGCGGCGGCGCTCGGTCACGAAATCCCGCTCTAAAAGCCGGGCGGCGCGAATCGTCGGCGGGTCGTACTTCGTCCCCGAGACCGGCTGCCGCGGCGCCGCCGGCTGGGTGGTTTCGGTCGTCGGCCGTAACTCGAACCAGTAGAACGAATAGGGTGCCAGCGTCAGCAGGTAAGGCAACGCTCCGATTCGCGGAAACTCGGTGCGCCCGAACAACTCCATCGGCACGAACGATTTGTAGGCCGAGAGGTCGAGCTGCATGAACTGCGGCGACCGCGAAAGGTTGGCGACCACCAGAATCTGCTGGCCTTCGTACTTGCGAATGAAAGCCAGCGCCTTGGCGTTGTCGGGAAACAGGAATTCGACCGTCCCGCGGCTGAACGCCCGCAAAGAGCCGCGCAGCGCGATCAGCCGGCGCATCCACCACAGCAACGAGTGCGGGTTTCGTTCTTGGGTTTCGACGTTGACGGTTTCGTAGTGGTATTCGTGGTCGATGATGGCGGGAAGAAACAGCCCCTGGGGATTGCCGCTGGAAAAGCCGGCGTTGCGGTCGGGACTCCACTGCATGGGCGTTCGCACGCCGTTGCGGTCGCCCAGGAAGATGTTGTCTCCCATGCCGATCTCGTCGCCGTAGTAGATGACCGGCGTTCCCAGGAGCGACATGAGCAGCCCGTTGAGCAGTTCGATTTTGCGGCGGTCGTTGCCGACCAGCGGCGCCAGGCGACGGCGAATGCCCAGGTTGATGCGGGCCCGCGGATCGCGGGCGAAGCCCCGATACATGTAGTCGCGTTCCTCGTCGGTCACCATTTCGAGCGTCAGCTCGTCGTGATTCCGCAAGAAGACGACCCACTGGCAATTTTCGGGAATGGCCGGGGTCTGATCGAGGATGTCGAGGATCGGAAAGCGATCCTCCATTTGCACCGCCATGAACAGCCGCGGCATCAGCGGAAAGTGAAACGCCGTGTGGCATTCGTTTCCCGTGCCGAAGTACTGCACGGCGTCCTCGGGCCACTGGTTGGCTTCGGCCAGTAGCATCCGGTTTTCGAACCGCTCGTCGATCCGGGCCCGTAATTCCTGCAAATACTGATGCGTCTCGGGCAAGTTTTCGCCGTTCGTGTTTTCCCGTTCGATCAGGTACGGCACGGCGTCGAGCCGCAAGCCATCGACCCCCAGCTCGAACCAATGATCGAGCACCTGCAGCATCGCTTTGCGAACGTCGGGATGGTCGTAGTTCAAATCGGGCTGGTGATGATAAAAGCGGTGCCAATAGTGGGCCTTGGCCACTTCGTCCCAGGTCCAGTTCGACGATTCGAAGTCTTGAAAGATGATCCGCACATCCTTGTACTTGTTAGGATTGTCGCTCCACACGTAATAATCGCGGTGGCGGCTGCCCGGCTTGGCCCGGCGGGCCCGCTGGAACCAGGGATGCTGGTCCGAGGTGTGATTGAGGACCAGTTCGGTGATGACCCGCAGGTTCCGGCGGTGGGCCTCGCGCAGAAACTGCTGGAACTGGGCCTTGGTGCCGTAACTCGGATTGACCTTCGTATAGTCCGCGGTGTCGTAGCCGTCATCCCGCAGCGGCGAGGGATAAAACGGCATGATCCAGAGGGCGGTGACACCCAGGTTTTGCAGGTAGTCGAGCTTCTGAATCAGCCCGCGAAAGTCGCCGATTCCGTCGCCGTCCGAATCGCAAAACGAACGCACGTGGAGCTGGTAAATGATCGCATCTTTGTACCACTGCTCGCTCGGGTTGGACATGGAAAAGCAGGGAGGTTGGAGTCGTGATGGCTACGTTGCGCCGGTCGCCGTTTGGGGACCGCGGAGCGAGTCCTGGCGGACCAAGAGTGCCACGGGAAAGCGAGCAAACAAATCCGCCGCGGGAACGGCTTGCCGACACGATTCGCCGGTCAAGGTGTTGACCCACTCTCCCTGGGGCAACGGCAGTCGCGTGTCGCCCCATTGCCCTTGCGTGGATAGGACGCGCAACGGAATGGCGGCCAGGCAACTGTCGGCGCGTAGAAAAGCGAACAGGCTGCCGGCTCGCGCCCCTTCCGGCAGCAGGGGCGCATAACACCCTTCTTTGCCGAACCATTGCGGATGCCGCCGCCGCAGATGCAAGACTTGCCGCGTCAGCCACAGCTTGGGCAAGCCTTCGTCGCCGCGGGCGAGGATTTCCTCGGGCGTCAGGTGAACCACTTCGGCCAGCAGCTTGCGGCGGAGCGCAAAATCGACCGGCCGCCGGTTGTCGGGATCGACCAGGCTCAGATCCCAAAGTTCCGTTCCCTGGTAAATGTCGGGCACGCCGGGACTCGTCAGTTTCACCAAGGCTTGAGCCAACGAATTGACCCGGCCGGGCGCCACCAGCGGCTGCACGAACTGCTGCAAGCTGCCGGTGAACTCGTCGTCGGCCAGAATCGATTGGATGAAGCTCGCGACGCCGGCCTCGTACTCCGCCTTGGGTTCG
>JBBDYF010000293.1:0-62571 GCA_040901775.1 Pirellulaceae bacterium
CCGGACCTTCGCGGCGGGAAGCCGCTGCTTGAGGGCGAGCAGCGTATCGGTCGCTTTCCCCGGCTCGCGGGCATGGACCCAGCAGGTCGCCAGCAGGACCGATAGCTCCGGGTCGTACTGGGCGGCCGCGACGGGTACGTCGGCGATCCGCTTGAGCGTCAACACGGCCGCCAGCGGGCGACCCTGGTCGAGCTGCGTTCGGCCCAGCAGCAGGGTCGCTTCGTAGCCCGACTTGGTGTGAAAATAGCGGCGGGAAACTTCGGTCAGTTTCGACAGGCTGGCCTCGGCCAGCGCCTGTTCCAACTCGGCCCGGGCGTCGAAACCGAACTTCGTTTCGTAGATCTGCCGCCCCTTGGCGGGCATCGAACCGATCAGTGCCAGCGCCGCGGTCTTCAGGCTTTGCTGGGCGTCCGGCTGCCCCGGCCGGCCCAAAAAGTAGTCGTCGCTGGCCGGATTGTCCAAAATTTGTCCTAATTCGTCGGCGGCGTCGGTAAAGCGCTCGTCGGCGATCGCCTGCTGAGCCCGGTTCAGGTTTTGGCGGAGCTCGCGGGGGGCGGTTGGAAAGATGTTCCCGATCTCGCGACCCGCATCGGGCGGGTTCTGAGCGGCGGCCAAAAGGGCCAGCACCAAGCACCCGGCAAACGTCGTTGCCGCCCCCCAATGCTTCCACCCAGGTCGGTAACGCCGGTCGCATACCATGCTTTGTACCCCGTGCGGCGAGAGGGCCGCGAGTCGAGGGTGAGGGCCAGGGGCGAAATGCACCTAACCCGTTGTGTAAAAGTATCTTACAAAACGGCAGGGGTGTCGGCAACCAACGCGATTTTGGTCATCCGCTGGCGGGCTGCACGGGGTGCGCGGCGGGTGACACTTGGGATCGGTCGGACTCCGGGACGTAAACCGCCCGACCGCGAACCACCACGGGCCGATGCTGCGGCCATGCGCGGCGGGATCCGCTTCTCATTTGCAGTGCGACGAGCGCCCTGCCACCCCGCCCAGCGCGAACCATCAGCCGGCCCCGGCGCCTGGCGAGAATCGTCTTGCCCGCCGATGCGGCCTGGTCCGAGGGTGCAACTTTTGCGGATTTTAGGGCCTTTTTTGGCCGAGCAGGGTTGCATTTTCGGGAGCAATGTATCTAATCTGCCGCCAATCCCCGATGCGGACGGACAAACCACCGCTCGATCAAGTTTCTCAATTTTACCTCGCAAGGAAGGGTGGCAAACGATGGCCAAAAAAGCTCCCAGTCCCAAGGCGGCCGGCAAGTCGGAGGTGTTCGCGAACATCGCCACGACAACGGGCCTCACCAAGAAGGAAGTCGGTGCCGTGTTCGATGCGCTGACCACTGAGATCGGCAAGGCCCTGGGCAAGAAGGGAACCGGTGTGTTCCAGATCCCCGGACTCGCCAAGATCATCCTCGTGCGCAAGCCGGCCCAGCCCGCCAAAAAGAACGTGCCCAACCCGTTCAAGCCGGGCGAAATGATGGACGTTGCCGCCAAGCCGGCCAAAAACGTCGTCAAGGTCCGACCGCTCAAGGGCTTGAAGGAAATGGTGTAGGACGGATTTGTCATCCGTTTTGATGCCTACTGCGTACAATGAAAACAGGTTCGGCTCTCGGTCCAGCGGGCCGGGAGCCGAACTTTCCTTAACCAGACACCGCTACCTCTCGCTGCCACGCGCCGCACCACTGGGCTTACGGCGCCTGTCATGAACCGCTCGAAATTGCGACGGCAAATCACCTGGGAAGCCGCCCGGCTGATGTACTCGCGCGAAGAGTCGGAGTACTTCCGCGCCAAGCAAAAGGCGGCCCACCGCATTTGCCAGGGCTGGGTCAAGCCGGCCGATCTTCCCAGCAACGCGGAAATCCGCGACGAAATTCAGTCGTTCGCCCGCCTGCACGAAGGCGCGGCCCGAACCGACAACCTGCGCGAGATGCGGCTCGAGGCCTTGCGCCTGATGCGAATTCTCGCGCGGTTTCGTCCGCGCCTGATCGGCAGCGTGATGACCGGCCACATCCGCGCCGGCAGCGACATCGACCTGCATCTGTTTTCCGACAGCGCCGAGCTGATCGCCACGGCGCTCGACGAGCAGGGCCTGATCTACGATGTCGAGCGGAAGCGGGTTCGCAAGCACGACGAAGAGCGGATCTTCACGCACATCCACATCCAGGACCGCTTCCCTTTCGAACTAACTGTCTATCCTTCCGATAAGGCCCACTTTGTCTTCAAAAGCTCGATCACGGGAAAGGCGATCGAGCGGGCCAGCATTGCCCAACTCGAACAGTTTATGGCGGCGGAGTATCCCGACGTCGATCTCGAGGCGGCCCTGGCCGACGCGGCCGAGCGGGTCGATCGGTTCCAGGTTTTTCAGAGCCTGCTGTTGCCGCTGGAGAACGTCAAGCAGAACCTGAAATGGCATCCCGAGGGGGACGCCCTCTACCACAGTCTGCAAGTCTTCGACCGCGCCCGCGATGCCCTGGCCTACGACGAAGAGTTCCTGCTGGCCGCCCTGCTGCACGACGTGGGAAAGGCCATCGACCCGCACGACCACGTCGCCGCCGGATTGGAAGCGGTGGCCGGCTACATCACCGAGCGCACCGGCTGGCTGATCGCCCACCACATGGAGGCGCAGCAGATATTGGACGGCACTCTCGGCGCGCGGGCCAAGCGGCGGCTGCTGGAATCGGAGAACTACGAAGAGCTGATGCAACTGGCCCGTTGCGACCGGGCCGGCCGCGTGCCGGGGGCGGAAGCGCCGGAACTCGACGAAGCGCTGGATTACCTGCGCGAGCTGGCGCAGACATTTGGGTAGTCGCGCCATGCCATGCCTTCGGTTTTCGCGAAACTCAACTTCGGATGGCGACGCGCTGCTCGCCGGGATAGAATTTGCTTATGACCTTTGAAGGCAAAATACACGATGGTGTCGTGCAACTCCCAGGTGGAATGGCATTGCCGAACGGCACGGTGGTGACGGTCGTCGTGGGGGGGGCGACGGGAGAAGCATGTATGTCCGACGCATGTCTGTCCGACAAGGAGCATGCGCGAGTCGTCACCATCGCCCAGCGCATCGCTTCGTTGCCCGATGAAAATCCAGACGACGGTTTTTCCGGTGCGGACCACGATCGGGCTCTCTACGGAGAGTCATGATGGTTTTCGTCGATACCAGCGCTTGGTTCGCCTGGTTCGTCCCTGCCGATCCTTGGCACGAACGAGTCGCCTCCTGGTTCGCCTCCAATCGACAGCCGCTTTTGACGAGCGACTATTGCATCGATGAAACGCTCACCTTGCTGGTTGCTCGCAAGCGATTGTCGCGGGCCCTTGACGCGGGTAAGGCATACTTTCACGAGAATCTTGCGCAGATAAGCTTCATCACCGAGGCGCAGGTTCACCGCGCATGGATTCTATTTCAGCAGCGAGCTACCGCTGGATGGAGCTTTACCGACTGTACCACCAAGATCGTGATTGACGACTTGCGCATTCGGACAGTCGTGACACTGGACGACCATCTCCGGCAATTGGGGAAGCTGGAGATTGCTCCGTAGCGGCATTGGTCCAACGAAAAAGCCCGGGACCGGCGGAGAAACCGGGCCCGGGCAACTCTTCACTCAACGCGTCGCTCAATCCTTCGTAACTCTTAAAATATTCCTGCGGTTTTTTTGAAAGCCGCCAAGCTGCCTGTCATCCTCGGCCTGCGGCTCAGGCGCTCTTGCTGACCGCTTCCTGCGTCGGGAACAATTGCCGTCGCCCGTAAACCACTTCCTCGTCGATCAGGTACTTGCTTCCCTTCGGCTGATCGGGCAGCTCGAACATGATGTCGGTCATCACCTGCTCGACAATCGACCGCAATCCCCGCGCGCCCGTTTTCTTCTCCAGCGCCCGGCCGGCGATCGCCCGCAGCGCGTCCGACGAAAACTCGAGGTGGCATTCCTCCATCTCGAACAGCGTTTGATACTGGCGAAGCAGGGCGTTCTTCGGCTCGGTCAGCACGCGGACCAGGCCCGCATGGTCGAGTGGCGACAGCGACGACAGTACCGGCAACCGGCCCACCAGCTCGGGAATCAGGCCGAATTCCAAGATGTCTTCGGTCTGCACTTGCGGCAGCAGCTCGTGTAGATCGGCTTCGCTTTTGGTTCCGCAGGTCGAGCCAAAGCCCATCGTCTTGCGGCCCAGCCGCTTGCGAACGATGTCTTCGATGCCGACGAACGTGCCGCCACAGATGAACAGGATGTTGGTCGTGTCCATCTGGATGTACTGCTGCTCGGGATGCTTGCGGCCTCCCTGCGGCGGCACGTTGGCGACGGTCCCTTCCAGCATTTTCAAAAGTGCCTGCTGCACCCCTTCGCCCGATACGTCGCGGGTGATGCTGACGTTGTGGCTGGTCTTGCCGATCTTGTCGATCTCGTCGATGTACAAGACGCCCCGCTGGGCCGACTCCAGGTCGAAGTCGGCGGCGTGCAGCAGCTTGAGCAGCAGGTTTTCCACATCTTCGCCAACATAGCCCGCCTCGGTCAGCGTGGTGGCGTCGCCGATGGCGAAGGGCACGTTCAACACGCGGGCCAGCGTGCGGGCCAGCAGCGTTTTGCCGGAACCGGTGGGCCCCAGCATCAGGATGTTCGACTTTTCAATATCGACGTCCGAGCCTTCGAATCCGAGCGACAACCGCTTGTAGTGGTTGTGAACCGCCACGGCGAGCACTTTTTTGCTCTGACCCTGGCCCACCACGTAAGCGTCGAGTTGGGCGACGATTTCGCGCGGCGTCGGAATGCGGTTGAACAAAGGCTTGGTCGTTCCGCGGCGGCGCTGTTCCTGTTCCAGGATCGACTGGCACAGCTCGATGCACTCGCCACAGATGTAAACGTCTCCCGGCCCCTCGACCAATGGGCCGACGTCGCGGTAGCTCTTGCGGCAGAACGAGCAGAAGGCGTTCTTCTTCGTGGTACTCGCCCCACGACGCCCTCCGCCCAGATCCTTTCCTGCGGGCATGTTGTTTCCTTTCGGTCTGCCGGCGCGGGCTGCCCGCGTCGGCGAATGATTCAAAGGTGCTGCTCGAAGGTTGCCCGCCGGACGTTCCGGTTGGCGACCTGAAGGGGCGTCCATGTCCGCAGTTGGATCGAGCTACGACTGTCTTCTCACATCGGTGCAGCCGGCCTCCCAGGCCGAGTCGCAACCTCGCGGGCCACACAGGCTACGCCGCGGGCACACGTGGCCCGCACGCTACAGCCAGTCCCGGCGGACGCCTTCGTCACAACCGGCTCGACTGACTCTAACCCTTGTTCTTACCGCCTTTTACGTTGCGCTGGAGCTGCTCTCCCAGCACCGACTTTATTGTTCGGTATTCCGCTTCGCTGATGTCACCCTCGTGCTTCATTTCTTGGAACTTCGTCAGCAGGTCGGCATCGCTGCGCCGCTCGTCAGCCGCACCACCCCGAAACCTTTGCACGACGACCACCGCCAGCACGATCAGCCCGGCCAGTACGCCCAGCGAGATCAAGATCTGGATCAGGGTCGCGGTCGAAAGCATGGGATGCGTGCTCGGCAGGCGCGGACGGCAAAGTTTCGCCGACACGAACGAACCGATGCATTATGCGCGTTTGACGATTCGCAGTCCAGGTTTTCGACGAGGTAGGGCTTGCCCCGCTCCCCGCGCCACCCGAACCGGCAACATCCCTGCCGCGAAAAACCTTCGCCTGGGGACAACCAGATAAGCCTCCTCGGCGTCCCCCTTGAGATGCCGTTCCTACGAGCCGGGTTCGCAGGCGGTTCAGACCGGGTCAGCCATCGCCAATTTTCTTTCTCGCGGGTCGGTTTTGCTGATCGCTGTTCGATTTTTTTCCCAACACCGATTTGATCCGCTTGGTGTAACTGCATTTGATGAAACGACTTACGACTGATAAGCCAGGGTAGCTGGCGAGTTCTGCTGATCGTGGCGATTAGCAGCATGTCACCGCCGATCGTCTGGCACGGATGGAGCATCCTCCCCTTCGTTTGCTTTGATTACCTTCCGTTCAAACCGCCGCTGGCTGCTGGTAGATCATTCAAACCGATTCGTCCCGTTTTGTAAACAGTTGTACTATATCTTGTAGCTGAGCCAGGCGCGACTACCACCGGCTGTAGTCGCGACGCATAACCCGTCTCTTGTCCCACTCCCCTGGCCCCGCCATTCAGGCGATAATCCTGGCCGCAAACCCGTTTCCCTCGACGAGAATCCCCATGCCCGCTACCGCCGACCAGAACCTGCGCCGCGTTCTCGATCGCAAGATTGTCGCCGTCATCCGGGCCGAAAGCCCCGACCTGCTGGTCGATGTGGCCGAGGCGTTGCTGGCCGGCGGCGTCGAGGTGATGGAGGTGACCTTTACGGTTCCGCGGGCGGCGCGGGTCATCGAGCAAGTGGCCGGCAAACTGGGGGATCGCATTCTGCTGGGGGCCGGAACGGTGCTCGACCCGGAAACCGCCCGGATTGCCTTCCTGGCGGGGGCCGAGTTCATCGTCTCGCCGGCGGTCAATCTCGAGGTGATCGAAATGTGCCGCCGCTACAGCAAGCTGGTGCTGCCCGGCGCGTTCACCCCGACCGAAGTGCTCGCCGCCTGGCAGGCCGGGGCCGACATCGTCAAGGTCTTTCCTAGCGATCTGGTCGGGCCCAAGTACCTGAAACTGCTGCACGGCCCGCTGCCGCACATTCGCTTGATGCCGACCGGCGGCGTCAATCTGCAAACGGCTGCCGACTTTTTGAGCGCCGGCGCCTGCGCCCTGGGGGTGGGGAGTTCGCTGGTCGATCAGGCGGCGCTCGCCGCGCGGGATTTGAAAAAGATCGAGGGCCTGGCAAGGGAGTTCGTGGCGGTGGTGGAGAAGTACAACGCCGCGAGGCCAGGTTGACCGCGCATTTCGCCGCGCAGCGGCTCAAGAATAAAGCCGTGGGCGCCAGCCCACGGGGTGGAGAAACCCGTTTTCCGACCAACCCCGCAGGGGCAAAAGAAAGGAGCTTGCAGCATGTCCGGCACCTACACCAACCTGCTCTATCACATTGTCTTCAGCACTAAAAATCGGCTCCCGCTAATCAGCCGCGGACTGCAAAGCGACTTGCACGCCTACCTGGGCGGCATCGTCCGCGAGCATGAGGGGATCGCGTTGATCGTTGGAGGCATGCCGGACCACGTTCATCTGCTGGCCAAGCTGAAACCAAAATTCTCGGTGTCCGATGTCGTGCGCGACATCAAAGCAGGTTCTTCCAAATGGATCAACGAGACCAACCGCGCCCGAGGCAAGTTCGGCTGGCAGGATGGATTTGCTGCGTTCACGGTCAGCTTCTCGCAGGTTTCGCGGGTTCGGAACTACATTCAGAACCAGGAGGAGCACCATCGGGCGTCGGAGTTTCAGAGTGAACTACTGACGCTATTGCGCAAGAACCATGTGGAATACGACGAGGCGACCATCTGGGACTGATCTTTCGCCCCTCTCGGGGCTGCGAATATTTGCCCTGGCAACCGTGGGCTGGCACCCACGGCTATATTCGTGCGCCCCTGCGGGGCGAAGCGTGGAATCCATCCACCGCCTAAAGGTGGTAGCAAACCGGCACCGGCTAAAGCCGGCAAGACCAGCATTTCCGCCAAATCCATGCCCGAAAACCTGGCCATTTATTCGACCGTCGCCGACCTGATGCCGGGCGAGATCATCGCCCAACTGGCCGAGGGGGCGATCTGCACGCCGCGGAAAGGCGAAGAAGGCGAGCAGTGGTACGACCTGGCCTGGCCGGACTTGACCATCAAGCTCCGACATAGCCACTATCAAGAGCCTGACTTCGCCGAGCATATCCGCGGGTTTTTGAACTATGTTCTCAGCCTGGCCGAGGGGCAGATGGATGGCCGCCTGTGGGAGATCTACTACGCCGCCTCGAAAGCCCGCCAATGCTTCGGCATCACCATCGAACCCGGCTGGGACGAGCAGATCGCCCCCAAGTTTGTCGCCGCCTTGGCCGAGACCGCTTGCGGCTTCGTGTTCGTCGGGGGCATGTTGACCGATCCTTGGGGCCGCCTGATCTTGGGGCCCGACAACGAGCGGGGCGAAGGGGTGACCTACAGCTTCGATTCGGCCAAGGCGCGACGCGAGCGTTCGGGGGGCCGGTTGGCGATGCTCGGGCTGGCAACGCCCAATTCGCTGCCAACGACCGTGGCGGACGAAGAGGCGATCTTTGCCGCTCCGGATGAAGTCGCCCGCCGCGCGGTCTGCTTGATGGCAGTCGCCATGCGGGCCGAGGGGATCGAGCAAACCAAGGTCGCCAAATTCCTCGAACAGCGCGGGCTGGTAAAGGCTTTGTCTCCCGACGAAAAAGCGTTCCTCAATCAGGCTCGTCCCGATCCGGCCGAGATGAGCAAGCTGACCTGGCGATACGAGGCGCTGTGGACCCTGCTCTGGGCGCTGGGGCATCTCGATTCGCTCGGCCCGCCCGGCGCGCAAGGAGATGCCAGGCGATCCATCAAGATCGTCAATGCCGCGCCGGCCGACCCGTTCGTCAAGCGAGCCACGCTGCGCGACGCGACCGAAATCCTCGACGAGCTCGATTTTTATTACCGGGCCCACTGGCACGCCGTCAACGCCCGGCAGGCGGGCCTGGCCTGCTACGAAGGGCTCGATCCCGACGTAATTCTCGAGCGGCACTACGCCCTCAACTGGCTGACGAGCTATATGTACCAGACCAGGAGTGGGACGACATGCACACCGACACGTAGGGTTGTGGGCAACGCCCTGGCGTGGCGCTTCCGGACCCGGTGGAATTGCACCTGGGTCGCGGCTGCCCTAGAATCGTCATCGCGCGCGTCGCGGTGTGCCTGCCCGCCTTTCGGCCTAGCCAACAGAGGTTTGCCATGCTTGCTCGAATTCCGCTTTTGGTTGCAGTCCTGGTTTTGGTTTTGTCGGCGGCCCGGGTGGCCCCCTGTCAGCAGCAAGGAGCGGCCCTCGATGAGAAAGGGGTCCAGGCTCTGCTGGGTTTGGGACTGGACGAAGAGACCATCGTCGCCCGGATCGAGAAGGGCCCCGTGGCCTTTGAGGTAACCGACGCCGTCGTCGCGAAACTGAAAGCGGCCGGAGCGTCGGAGAAGGTGGTTGCCGCTTTGCAAGCCGCCGCCAAGGCCCGGCCCGCGCCCGCCGCGAAAACCGAAGTGCCGATTACCTACGAGCAAGTCCTGCAACTGATTTCGCTCGGCTTGGACGAAGCGACCGTCCTTCAGCGGATCGCCAAGACACCGCCGATCTTCACGCTCGGCGCGGCCCAGGAGGACGAACTGGTCAAGGCGGGCGCGACGCCCAAGGTGTTGGCCGCGCTCAAGGGGGATCGCCCCGCGGCTCCGGCGGCCCGCGACATTACCGACCTGGCGCTCATCCTCGACTGTTCGGGCAGCATGCAGGAGTTGACGAAGGAGGGCGAAACCAAGATGGAGGCGGCCAAGCGGATCGTCGCCGACCTGGTGAAAAAGATCCCCGCCGGGTTGAACCTGACGTTCGTCGTTTACGGCCACGAGGTATTTGGCGGGGCCGACGATCCGCGCAACTGCCAGGCCGTGAAGGTGGTTCGGCCGCTCGGGCCCCTCGACGAAGCGGGACGCGCTGCGCTGCTCAAGTACATCGCGACCATCAAGCCGACCGGAGCGACGCCGATTGCCAATGCCATGCGGCTGGCCGGCACCGAACTGGCCAAGAACGACGCCCTCTGCGGGATGGTCGTGCTGACCGACGGCTTGGAGTCGTGCCGGGGCAATCCAGCCGGCGAAGCGGCCGACCTGCTCGCCAACCTGAAAATTTCTTTCGGCGTCAACGTGATCGGGTTCGGCGTGAAGGACGCGGACGACGTGGCCCTGGCAGCGATCGCCGAGGCGGGCAACGGCAAGTATTACAACGCCGATAGCTCGGAAGAGTTGGCCGAGCGAATGCTGTCCCTGGCCACCGAGCTGATCGCCGTGGCCAAGCCCCCCGAGGTGATCGATACGTCGCGCCGGGCCGTGCGCGTGCTTAAGCCCGAGGTGGACCTGCCGGAGATGAAGAGCATCACCCTGATCGAAGAGAAGGAAGCCGGGTCTGCGGTCAGGACGCAGCTCGGCTCCGTCGATAAGTACGACGACTACTTGCGAATCCCTTCCGGCACCACGAAGTACGCCGTGCTGTGGGAACCGAAAGAGGGCTTTAGCGTATTTCTGCTGCGGGATTTTTCGATTCCCGAGCGCCGCGTGATCGATGTCAAGCCGGATACCGTGCTGGGGATGATCCAGGTGGATGGCACGGGCGATGCCAAGGAGATTTACGCGGTCAAGGCGGGCGAACGGAGCGCCGTCGTGACCAAGGTTCAACAGGCGAAAAAATACGGCGAGATCATGGTTGTTCCGGCCGGCAAATACGACGTGTACGTCGATCGCAGTCGGATCGAAGAAGACCTGGAGGTCGAGGCGGGCAAGCTCGTGCGGCTGAAGTAGGCTATGCGACGCCCCGTGGGAACACCCGGCGAATCGTGTTTTCGCGAAGTTGCAGCTTAGGTCAGGACGCGAATCCTTGCGGGTGGCTGCGATGCCAGCGCCACGCCGTTTCGACGATCTGCTGGATCGTTGCGTACTGGGGCGTCCAGCCAAGCGTTTGCCGCGCCAGGCGGGCGTCGGCCACCAGTTCCGGTGGATCCCCCGCTCGCCGCGGGCCAACCACTGCGGGAATGGCGTGCCCCGTGATCTGCCGGCAGGCGTCGATCACTTCCTTCACGCTGTAGCCGCGGCCCGTCCCCAGGTTGAGCTTGATCCCCTGGCCCGGTTGCAGCCGGTCGAGCGCGGCGAGGTGGGCCGTCGCCAGATCGACGATATGCACGTAGTCGCGAATGCAGGTGCCGTCGGGCGTCGGGTAGTCGTCCCCCAGGATCGTAATGTTCTCGCGCTGACCCAGGGCGACTTGCAGCACGATCGGGATCAAGTGCGATTCGGGATCGTGGTCTTCACCCAGGTCCCCTTCGGGAGCGGCGCCCGCCGCGTTGAAATACCGCAAGGCGGCGAAACCCAAGCCGTACGCGGCGGCGTAGTCGTCCAGCATCCGCTCGACCACCAGCTTCGAGAACCCGTAGGGATTAATGGGCTGCTGCGGGGTGGTCTCGGCGATCGGCATTTTCTCGGGAGTGCCGTAGGTGGCGGTCGTGCTCGAAAAGACGAACCGGCCCACGCCCGCAATCCGCATCGCTTCCAACAGGTGGAACGAGCCGAGCACGTTGTTGCCATAGTACATGTGCGGCTGGGCGACCGACTCTCCCACCAGGGCGAATGCGGCAAAGTGCATGACCGCCTCCACCCGCAGGTCGCCCAGCACGCCGGTCAGCTTGGGTTGGTCGGCCAGATCGCCCAGAATGAGCCGGTCTTTGGGGACCGCCTGGGCGTGCCCCCGCGAAAGGTTGTCGTACACCCAGACTTCGTGCCCCGCCCGCATCAATTCGCGGACGCAATGCGACCCGACATAACCCGCGCCGCCGGAAACCAAAATTCGCATCGTGGGGGTCCTTCTTAGGCTGCTCCGCAATTCTGCATGTGCAATCCGTAATGAATCTAACGCCTGGCGCGATTCTGGCCAGGGTGGATAGCCCCGGCGGCCTGGCGTCACGCCGCTTGGGCCGGCCTGCCGATTGCAGGAGTATGAAGCCGCTCAAGCCCAAACTGGTGGTCCCCGCGGCCGCCGTGGGAAGCGGCAGCCAGTCGCAGCGCTGGGTGACGGCTTGCCTGACGTATCTGCAGACCGAATGCCATCTGGCGGCCAACAGCATTGCCGCCTACCGCCGCGACCTGACGCACTTTAGCGAGTGGCTGGGGGGGCGGTTCGTCCCCAAGCTGACCGTGCGGGATCTCTCCGACTACATGGGCTGGCTGCGGACGAAATCGCTCGCCCCCTCGAGCATCGCCCGGCACATGGTCTCCTTGAAAATCTTCTACCGCTACCTGCAGTTGGAAGGGATCGTCAAGGACAACCCGGCCGAGCTATTGGGAACGCAAAAAACCTGGCAGCGCGTACCCGAGGTGCTGTCGCCCGGCATGGTCGAAAAGCTGCTGGCCGGGCCGCAGAGGCACGATCCCTACTGGCGGCGCGACCGGGCGCTGCTCGAACTGTTGTATGCCACCGGCTGCCGGGCGTCGGAGGTGTCGAACCTGCAAACCCAGGACTTGCACTTGTCCGAGCGGTACTGCCTGGCACATGGCAAGGGAAACAAAGACCGGCTGACACCGCTGGGCCGGGCCGCCATTGGGGCGCTGAGCGAGTACCTGGCGGACGAGCGGCCCAGGCTGGCGGCTGTGGCGAAATCGCCTCCGCCGTGGGTGCTGTTGTCGCGCAGCGGCAAACGCCTGCGGCGCGAAACCATTTGGGAACTGGTGAAACGCTATGCCCGCCGCGCCGGAGTGAACCCCAACATCGGCCCCCACACGCTGCGGCACAGCTTTGCGACGCATGTGCTGGCGGGGGGCGCCGACTTGCGGCAGGTGCAAGAACTGCTGGGCCATGCCAGCATCGCCACCACGCAGATTTATACGCACGTCGAACAGTCGCGGCTGAAGCGGGTCCACCAGCAGTTCCACCCGCGGGCCTAGCGCCGGCGGGCAGCCTACGGCACCGGTGGCCGGGGCGGGGCGAACTTGATCTTCTCGACCAGCTTGATCACCTGACCGTCGGCTCCCACGCGGCCCGAAACGGCGGTGATCGCCTTGACCACGTTCTCGTACTTCAGGCCGAAATCGCAGTCGATCTCGACCTCGGCCGAGGCGGCCGCGCTCCCTTCGCCCACCACGCTGGCGACGTAATTGTGAAGCTGCGTCCAGCGTTCGCTGTCGGGGCCGTTGAACGACCGCTCGGCGAGCATCAGGTTGGTCAGATTGCCCTGCGCATCGGCCTGCATCCGCAGTTTGAGCGGCGGAAACTGGTCGATATCGGGGTTGCCGGCCCGCGGAGCGGCCAGCGGCATCTTGATGTTGAAGTCGCCTTCCGCGGCCGCGATCTTCAGCGTCATGCAGAAGAAGGCGAGGAGTTGAAAGACAACGTCGATCATCGGGGTCATGTCGATCGGAATTTTTCCCGCCAGACCTCGTTTTTTGAACCCTACAGCCATGACAACTCTCTTTCCTTGCCGTTAATAGCCGGCCTCTGATTTGGCCCGCAGCGTGAACTTTTCAAAGCCCACGTCCTGGCACACCTTGATCACGTTTTGCACCAGCCCCGTCTTGGCGTCCTTATGCGCCCGAATGATGATCGTGGCGTCGGTCGCCGAGCGGTCTTGCGATTCCAGCACGTATTGCTCGTTGAGCAGCAGCGGCTTGATTGCGTCGGCATCGGCATAGAGTTGCCCCCCCATCACGATGCTGCCGTCGCGCACCATCTGAATGGTGATCGGCGTTTCCAGAGGCGCCTGCGGCGGCTTGGCCAGCGCGCTCGAGGGAAGTTGGACGCGCTCGTCCTGTTCGGCGTCGGCAAAGTTGATCAAAATCACGAAAAATGCGATCAATTGAAACGTCATGTCGATCATCGGCGTGTAGTCGATCTCGGTCATTTCCGCGCCGCGGGCTTTCAGTTTCATGCTTCTCGCTCCTGCCGGCACCAGAGCGCCGGCCGTACCGGCGGCTACTGCTTCTTGCCCATGCCTTCAAAACGGCTCATCAGGTTGCCGGCTTGCATGCCGGTTTCCATCACCAGGCGAGTCAGTCGATTCTTCAACAGCGTGAAGGCGACGATGGCGGGAATGGCGATCACCAGCCCGATGAGCGTCGTGATCAAGGCCATCGAAATGCCTTCGGCCAACTCGGAAGGTTTGGGCTGGGCGTCGCTCATGGCAATAGTCTGGAACGTAGCACCCATCCCGTCCACCGTGCCTAACAGGCCCACCATCGGGGCGATCGACCCGACCAGCGACAAAAAGCTGAGGCGGTGCTCGAGCTTGAGGTTTTCGTCTTCGCCCACCTGGCCCATCGATTCGAGCGATTTGTCGTAGCCTTGCTGCAAGTTTTGCATGCCGGCGGCCAGCATTTGGCCGAGCATCGAATCGTCGTTCTTGGCCAGGTCGAACGCTTCCTGAAACTTCTTCTCGTTCAACTGGGCTTCAAAGGCCTCGGCCAGGTGCCGCGGGCAGACGGCATCGCGTCGCAGGCTGAGTAGGTTCATCACCAGAAAGGCGACGAACGTGAATGAAAGGATCAGAAAGGCGATTGTGTAGCGCCAGCCCAGCGCGCCAAAGAAATACTCCAGATAGTTTTGCCGTCGGGGCGAGGCCTCTTGCTCTGCCACCGGTGCGGGCGGCGCGTCGGCGGCGGGTTCGGCCTCGGGTTCTTCCTGGGCCTGGGCCATCGAGCGGCTGCCGACCAACGCCCCGAACATTTCCATTGAAAACAGGACGGCCGCCATCATCGTCAGGATGAGGGTCCCCGCCTTCCAACTCGCCAAACGCTGCATGTAAATCTCTCCCCAGTTCCGCAATGCCGGTAATGTGTGTTGAAGTCGCGCCGCCTGGAGTTCCGCACCAAAAGCGCGATTGATTGCCTTTAGAATCCCTCCGGGCGGAAGACGAGAACCTGCCGGACGAGAACCTGCCAGGATTTGTGAATTTCCATTCTAAACGCGACCGCGAAGCCGTAAAGAACCAAAGCTCCGCGGATTTGTGCGGCTACCGAATTGTGAGAGGCGAACCGAAGGGATTATCCGGCACGAACAGCTAGAGCGGGGGAGGATCCCCGCCCCCGGGCGGCCTGTTGGTCATTCGAGCGAGGCCCACACGCTGCCGGCGTAACGTTCCCGAAGCGTGTTGCGGGCAGCCACCGCGCGATCCGCCTTGTTGACATCGTTCCATAGCTTGCTGAGTCGGTACAAAGCCTCGGCATGGGCCTCGGTCTCCGCATAAAACAGGATGTCGGTATGCAGGTACGCCTGGAGTGCGTCTTTCGGGCGATCCATTTTGAGATAGCAGTTTCCCAGGGCGTTGTACGCCCGCGCGAACAACGCCCCATCGGCCGGATCGTTCTTGGCGATCAGGTCGTTGAGCAGCGCCAACGCGACGTCCACCTTGTCGGTTTCCGCCAGGCAGACTGCCTTGCCGACGGTCGCCAACTGCTTCTGGGTTGTGGCTTCGGTCGTCGAAAGATCGGCCGCGATGACGCTCTCGAACTTTTGCAGCGCCTCGGAATATTGTTTTTGGGCGATCAGGGCCCGTCCCACGGCGATGTTCCCCCGCATCTGGTAGTCGCCCCAGGGAGCGCCGCTCAGGCCCGTGTAGTAGGTGACGGCCTTGGCGTAATCGCCCGAGGCGGCGGCCAGATCGCCCAGCGTTTCGGCGGCCTCATAAAAATGAAAGCTGTCGGCGTTGGATTTGACCCAGTCCAACAGCGTTTTGAGCGCGGCCGGCTTGTCTCCCCCTTCGGTCATCGCTTGCTGAGCCAGGCAAGTCGCTTTGTAGTAGGCGATGTCGGCGGCCACAAACGGCTTGAAACCGTTTTGGCCATCGAGTTTGCGCAGCTCTTGCAGCGCCGCGCCATAGTTCTTTTGCAGGACGTGCATGCGGGCAGCCGCCAGTTCGCTCGGCTCGCCTTCAAAAAGGACACGGGTAATCTCGTTGACCGGAAACGGCCTGCCGATCCCGCTCATATCGAGCGTCACCGCGTCCTTCGTGATTTTGCTGACCGTGCCGCGGGAAGGAGGGCCCTTGACCACCTGCACCTGATCCAGACTTTGAGCCCGCGCGGCATTTGCCCCGGCCAGGGCGGCGACGAGCGCCAGCGGCACCATCCAAGCGAATCGTTGAAACATCGAATTCTCCGAGTACCAATCTCGTTGGTTTTGCGTGTTTTTAGTTGCCGGACGCCTGGGTCGCGGTCGTAACGGTTCGGGTATTCTGCCCGGCAGCGGGCAACTGGTTTTCGAGCGACTTCAAACCGGTCGCTCGCTCGCCCAGGGCCTTCTGCACGTTCTTCAGCAGGGTGTCGTACTGCTTGCGCCATTTTTCGTCGGCGGACGAGCCGTAGAGCCCGATCGTCACCGTAATGTCGCGCGCGGCGAGCTGTAACAACTCGGTCTTGCGGTCTTGCCCTTTCTGTGCCAGGGCGTAGTTGTACCGGCAAAGCGCCAGATTGAAGCGAGATTCGTGAAACTGATCGTGAAAACGATCGTCGCCAGCGGTGCGATTGGCGATCTCGCCCCATCCCCAGACGGTGTTCTTGCCCCGGTTGGTCTTGTCGGGCCGAGCGCCGAGCATCGCACTCCGATACAGTTCGGGCTTGCCCAGGGCGGCCCAATCCTGATAGGTGCGGGCCGCTTCGATTTGCACCGGCAGCCTGGCGGGCGAAGCTTTCAGGATCGACTCAAAAATGTCCATCGCCGCGACGTAGTCGTTCCTGCTCCGCTGGGTCTTGGCGACTTGCAAGCGAATCTGGGTTTGCATGCCTCCCGGCAAAAAGTTGGGGTCTTTTTTTCCGGCAGCGAGAATCTTGTTGTAGGTCTGGGCCGCCTTCTCGAAATAAGTCTTGGCTTCGGGCGAAAGCTGCTTGCTCTCGCCGACAAAGCTTTCCCCCATGCCGCGGTAAGTTTCGGCGACCCAATTGAGCACGTCCAACTCGCTCGCGTCCTGGGCAACTTGGCTAAGGAACGCTTCAAAACCCTGCCCCAACGCTGACTTGGCTTGGGGAGCGGCAATCTCCATTTGCCGCTGAAGATCGCGGGCAAGGCTGACGTAAATGGCAACCAACTTTTGCTTGCTGGCCGGATCGTCTCCCATATGCTCTTTAAGCGAGGCCATGACCCCTTTCGCCTTCTCAACCAGCGGCGCGGCGTCCCCTGCCCCGGCGAGCGACGAAATGTAAGCCCGCAGGGCCGTTTTGTAGGTCTCTTCCGGAAAGCCGGGCCGCGTCGCAATGGGGTTCTTGTTGCGGACCATCGTCAGGGCGCCGATCATCGCGTCTTCGAGCAGAGCGACCGCCTTGGCCGCTTCGCCCGTATCGACGTAGATTTGCGCCAGCGACAGAACGGCGGTGGCCATGACCTGCCCAGTGTCGCCGGCCGATTGCATTCGCTCGACTCCTTGAACCAGCGTCTGTTTAGCCTTGGTTTTCAGTGCTTCCAACTCTTGACTGCGAGCGGCCCGATCCACTCCTGCGGGCATCTGCACTTCGCCGGTTTCCCACTGCCGCAGCTCGCGCGAGTTTTCCAGGTAGCTGGCCCACATCGCCTGGCCGGTCTTCAGCTCGGCGGTGCCGCGATGGGGCGACTCTACCGGAATTTTTGCCAGATAGGCTTGTGCTTCGTCGAGCTTTTGCTCGCGAATCATAAACGGGATGAGCGTGTTGAGCGCTTCGGCCGCTTCAGGCTGGTCGGGCCATTTCTGGGTGATGTAATCGCAAATGCCGATGATCCGAGCCGTTTCGTAGGCTTTGTCCTCGGCTTCGTTTTCGGTGTACAGCTTCAGGTAGCTGGCCATCGCGATTTTTGCGCATTGCCGCGCGCCCGCGCTGGCCGGATAGCGCTCGGCAATGAACTGGCCGATCACGGCCGCGTCCACGTAACGCTCTTCCTGGTAGTTGAGATAACACAGCAGGTAGCGGATCAAGTTGAGCGCGTCCACGTCGGTCTCTTTGTCCGCCAGCTTGAGCGCCAGGCGACAATACGCCAGGGCGTCGTCCTGATGCGCGGCGACTTTTTGTTGCGCCTCGGCCAGTTGCTTTTCCTGCTCGGCCTTGGTCGCGGCATCCTTTTCGGTTTTGATGCGCGCGGGAAGCAGCCGGATGATCTGCTGGGCGTCTTGCATGGCCGTGATCGACTCGCGGGCAGCCGCCGAGGCGTCGGTAAAGGTGGTCGGCTCGGGTCGCTCGGCGACGCTCTGCGAATCGCCCCCGGTAAAGTCGGGAAGCAGCTTGCGGGCGGCGTCTTGAAATTCGCCGGAATGCTTGGTGACAAAAGTCACCAGTTTCCGCCCCTCGGTCAGCAATTGGCGGACCTGGGGATCCTTCGGCTTGGTCTTTTTGATCTCGTCGGAATAGGCCTTGCACGCCCTGGCGACCGCCAGCCGCATCCCCAGCATCTCGTTCTCGCGCGCCTCGGCGGGGCGCAGAGCGTCGATAAAGGGGACCGCCTTGTTGATGATCTCCAGGTGCAGCGCTTGGGCCGACCAGGCATCGACAGCCAGCGGCATGACCTTCAGCTTGAGGGCCCGAAACTCTTCCTGGTCGGGGTTGGCCAACAACTCGTTGAAGATGGCGGTCGCCTCTTTCGGCTTGCCGAGCTTGAGCAACGTGCGGCCGTAGTACATGCGGGCATACAACCCGGCCAGCCGCGTGCGGTATTTTTCGGAGATGTCTTTGTAGGCAGTACTCGCGGCGGCTAACGTCTCGGTCTGCTGTTTGGAGTCTTTATCCAGGGCCCCCGCCAGTTCCTCTTGGGCGGCGGCGGTCAGCAACTGCGAGAGCAGATAGTCGGCCCGGAACTGGTCGCGCTCGGCGATCCGCTGGGCGTCTTTTTGGTCGTCCAGCACGGTCGGGTATTGCTTGAGCCGCTCGCCCAACTCGGTGGCGAGCGAGCCAAACTCCTCGATCGCCTCCTGATAAAGCTGGCGCGCCTCTTGCATGACCGGCGCTTTCTGCACCGGCGCCAGCTTGCGGGCTTTCTCGACCCGATTGCCGGCCCGCTTGACCAGCACATTCCCCAGTTGGTTGCGGGCGGCCATCGCCAACAGGTGATTCGGCTGCTGCCCGATGAACTCGCGGAGGGCCTTCTGCCCCTCGTCGAGCTGCGTTTCGCGCAAGGCCGAATCGCGCTGCTGGTTGGCCCCCTCGACCAGCGTCAACCCCTTTTCGTAGAGCAGGGTCTGCTTGAACTGCACGGGGACGTGGGGATTGTTCTGGGCCGACTCGAGGTAGTCGATGGCCACGTCAAAATACCCGCGGCTGCGGAGGCCGTCGAGAAAGGCCTGCGCCGGCTCGACCGCCGGAGCTGCGTTTGCCAGCACCGCCAGACCGGCGAGCGCGAGGGCACGGAACAGGGCTGGATGATGTCGCATGGCTGCTTCCTCGAACGGGGCGGTGCAATCGCCTGCCTATCCAGCGGCGCGCGGGGGGCTGCGCTCGAGCGGTCCTAATCGGGAGGCGACGGGCAGAATGTCCGCAGCAGCCGAAAGCACGAGACGAGATATAATAGACAGATTATAGTCCATCGGACGAACGTTCAACCGCGACCGCCCCAAGTTCTGCCGCGAAAGCGCGATTGCGTTAGGAAGCTGTTCCGGGGGGCAGGATATAATGGCGTGGGGCATGCAATCGTGTGTCCCTTCCCTCGACGAACCCCCGAATCGATCCCGATGCCAGATTCGACCGAATCCAGAAACCCGCTGGCGGCCCGTGGGTTGCGCCAACGCCTCCCCCCCGACTACAACCGGCGGAGCGTGCGAATGCGCATCTTCATGATGCTGGCCTTGCTCATGCTGGTGCTGGCCGCCGCCGACCGGGCTCGCGATCCGCAAACCTGGAAGTGGCTGACGGAGCTGAACCGAGGAAACACTACTCCCCGCGAGAAGATCCAGAACCGTCTGACGCCCAAGCCGATGCGCACGGCAGCGGATGCCCCCGATAGCTTTATTGCCGCGGCCGAGAACGCTTCGGAAACCGTCGCGGGGCAAACGCCAAGCCAGGCCGACGGCCCATTCGATCCCACCAGTCGCGCTTGGCGGCAAGGCTGGAAAGATGTCTTCGAGAGGCTGGATTCGCGCCAGCGCCTGCTGCTGTTCGAACTGCTCTACGCGGCCGAGCAGCACCTGCCGCTGCCCGCGAAGCGGCAGGAGCCGGCCGCGAGGGCGCTCGAGCTGGCCGGCCGCCTGTGGGAAGACTACCAGGCGGCGGCGTTCCAATCGTTGGTCAACTTGCCGGAAGAGGACCGGCAGGAATGGATCGACGTCTTGCGGCAGGTCAACGCGCGGTGGAGCGGCGATGTGCAACCCTCGCTCCAGGCGATCATCGACGGCCGCACGCCGACCGAGAACGAACAACTGCTATTGTCCGGGTTCCAGCAAACGCTGGACGAAATCGCCCTCGCCCAGGTCGAGGACGACACGCTCTTTCTGCGCCCGGCGGAACGGGAAATCTGGCTCCGCCTGACCGCCCGCGCGCGCGACGCCGCGCCGGAAGACTTGCGCCGAGCAGCGCTGGGCAAGGTCGGCTACTTGCAGCTTTTCAAACAACCGGACGAGTATCGCGGCCAGCCGGTCACCGTTCGGGGGACGGTCAAGTTTGCCTACCGGACGCCGGCCAGCGACAACTGTCTGGGCGTAACGGAGCACTACGTCCTGTGGATCATGCCCGATGGCGGCCCCACGTCGCCGGTGGTCGTCTATGCCTTGGCGATGCCAGCGGGATTTCCGGCGATCGAAGCGAGCCGCGACGGCGGCCTGACCAAGCTGCACGAGGATGTCGAGCTGACGGGGTTCTTTCTCAAGCGCGGCGCCTACCTGGGCAAAGATGGCACCTACACCGCGCCGCTCTTGATCGCCAATGTGCCGCGGTGGAACGAGCGCCAACTGAGTTTGCAGACCACTTCGCGGTTCGCTTTCGGACCGGCATGGCTCGTACCGACGGTCGCCGCCGCGCTCGCCATTGCCGCCTGCTGCTTTGGATTGGTCTGGTGGCGTCTGCGGCGCGACGAAGCCGAATCGCGCCGGGCTGCCGCGGGCCAAGCCGTTCCGCCCGATCTGAGCGGCTTGCAACTGCGTCCCGGAACCGCGGAAGCTTTGCGGCAACTTGCCCAAGACGAGCAAGACCGCGTTTGAAGTTTTTTCCGCGGACTCGATTGCTGCTGAGTGTTGCCCTATGAAATGGTTTTCTTTCGCGATGATGTTGGCGATTCTGGCCGCGATGCTGCTGGGTCTGTCGCGGTTGGGCGGTCAGACGTTTGCCCAGTCAATACCCGCGCACTCGGAACCGCCCCAAGCCGAGACGGCGCGGCCCGCGACGAAAAAACTGCCCTGGGAGCGGCTCCGCACGCGGAACTCGGAACCGATCCTGCGACCGCCCGCGAGCCCGCGCGAAATCCTCGAACGGTACGACATTGGTCCCAGCCAACTCGACAGTTTCGTCCAGGGCCAGCCGCTCGGCCCCGGCGAGGAGGACGTGCTCGCCAAAATTCTGTTCCGTTTTTCCCGCCTGGGACTCGACAACATTCAGCGTTGGACCAAGAAAAACGTCGCCTGGGATCAGCTCGCGGCGGCGCCGAACGACTATCGGGCGGAGTTCTTTTCCCTCCGCGGGCGAGTCACTCGGGTGGAAGAGCACCCCCTGCTGCCGGAACTGGCCGAGCTCTTGGAGTTCGACCGCTACTATCGCGTGACGCTGGAGCTCGACGACGCACCGTACCAAGCGTTGATCTGCACGCGGCAAGTGCCGGAAGCCTGGGCCGTGGGCCAGACGATCGACCAGCCGGCGGCAGCCGACGGGTTGTTTTTGAAGCTCGGCGGCGGGGAGGGCACGGCAGCGCAGCTCATCTTTGCGGCCGGCCGCGTCGCCTGGCTGCCCGACCGGCCGCAGCCGCAGCAGTTCGTCGGGCCAGACCAGATCGCCCTGGCCGGGCTCGGTTTCGACGTCGGCTTGTTCGACGACGTTCGCCAGGGGAACGGGCAGGGCCTGCTGGGCACCGACCGCGAGGCGTTCTATCAGTTGCTGGCGGCCCTGGGACGGGCTGACGAATCCGGCCAGACCCTGGCAAAAGGCAAGCCGCTCAATGTGGTGCCGCTGATCGAGAAGCCGCAAGAGCATCACGGCGACTTTCTGGTGGTGCAGGGGATCGCCCGTCGCATTACAAAGATTCCGGTGAGCGATGCCGACGTGCGGCGGCGCTTTGGGATCGACCACTACTACGAGATCGATCTGTTCGTGCCGCTGGGAGACAAAACGCTCCGCTTCGGCAAGCCGGCGGCGGGCGAGCAGGCGCCGGTCTTTCGCAACAGCTTTCCGGTCACGCTCGTCGCCCGAAAGCTTCCTCCGGGGGTGCCCGAGGGGGACAACCTGGCCGAACCGTTGCGGGCTGAAGCCGTCTTCTTCAAATTGTGGGCCTTTCGCTCGACCTACATGTCGCAGTTCGATCGTCCGCAGCCCGCCCCGTTGGTAATCGGGTTCGAGCCGCAAATCGTCCAGCTCTCGTCCCCCAGCTATTGGATCTCCAACGCCCTGGTCGGGGCGGCGCTGGGGATGGCCCTGGTGGTGATCGTGGTGGTGTTCTTCTGGTATCGCGGCTCGGACGGACACGATCGGGCCGCTCGACGAAACGCTTTGCAGCACGAGCAGCGACCGCCCGACTTCAGCCAGTTGTGAGGGGCCTTTTCGGCGCGATTCACGCGGCCTGGGTCGCCACGAACGCCAGCCAGTAAAAAATCCAGCCCGTGACGGCGGTCAAAAACATCCCCCCCGCCGCCAGCCAGCCCCACAAGGCATGCGCTCGGCTGTGCGGCGCGGGCGCGGGCGGCCGGCTGAACTTGCGAAGTGCCTGCGCCACCACCCAGATCCACAGAAAGAACGTGGGAACCGCAAACGCCAAGTGGACGATCAGGCTGATGCCGGCCGGGCAGGTCCACTCGTGCGCCGGATCGAAGTAGGGCGACAACGCGGCTCGCTCTTCCCAGCCGTTGACGCGAATGTCGATCTCGAACAGCAGCACCGCCACCAGCAAGACGCCGGCCATTCCGAGTTGCAGCCGTTTGTGCAGCCGATAGTTGCCGCGACCTTTCACCTGCCAAAGGCTGATGGCCAGCAGCGGAACGACGACGAACATCGCCAGGAAGACGACATCGAGCATCAGCGAGCCGCGGCCAAAGGGGAGAAACCCGTCGAGGCCCCGATACGCGGACACTTGGCCTAGGAAGATTTGGCCCAGGCAGCAAGGTTCGGGCAAACGAAGCATGATCGTCGGGAAGCGCAGGCAGGATTCGCAGATTCGCCAGCGGGCATTCTACCCCGCCGCGCGCCCGCGCCCAGGCGTTCATGGCTTCAGCGGCCACAACCGAATGTCTCGAAAGTGAACTTCAGCCCCTTCCGACTGTAGCGCGACGGCTCCCTTGCGCACGCTGCACTCGCTGACGTGGTTGACCAGCACGCCGTTGACCAGGATCGAAAGCTTGTCGGCCTGGCAATGGATGGCGTACTTGTTCCACTCGCCGATCGGCTTTTCTGAATCGTCGGTCAGGTTCAAGTGCCGCCGGCCCAGCACCCGCTTGTCCGCGTTGTCGATCTGGCAGGTCGTTCCGATCACCCAAATGTCGCCGGCATGGAGATGGTTCAGTTGCGCCTCCATCGACTTCGGCCAAATGCCCAGCGCCATGGGCGTGGTGGTGTGTACCAGCACCCCGCTGTTCCCTCCCTTGCTGCCGGCAGGGAAGCGCCACTCGAGTGTGAGCAGGTAGTTTTCAAAATCGTCGCGCTCGGTTCGCAGGTATCCGCGCGGCTCACCCTTACAGATCAGCACTCCGTCGGCGACGCTCCACACGTCTTCGGCCTTCGTTTTTTCGTCGGCCAGCACCGCGGTCCACCCTGCCAGGTTGCGTCCGTTGAAGAGCGTGATGAACTCCTTTCCTACGCTGCCCTGCAACGCTGCGGGTAGCTCCGGCGCGGGCACTTGCCCACTCGCCTGCCGGCTGGTCCCTGGCCCCGCCAACGAACAAGCGCATGCGAACAGCGCTAGGATCCACGGTCGCAGCGACATTCTAGTCTGCATGGCATGGCTCTCCAACAAAGGTGAAACGGTTCTTGGCCAGGGCTTGGCCAGGCACCAGCGTAGCAAAGCTGATGGCGCGAGCAAAGGCTCCGTAAAAACCTGAGCTACAATACTGACCGTGAATACACTCCTCGTTAACGCCGACGCGACGGACGCCGCGCCCGACCGGGTGCGGCTGCGCCTGCTGCTGGCCGTTTGCCAGGCGACTGCCATCCTGGTGACTTGGCCTTTATGGCAAGCGCGTCGCGGTGCCGCGGGTCCGCCGAACCTGCCGCTGCTGGACTTGGCTTTGCTTAACCGCTGGCAACCCAATCTGGGCGAGGCGCTGCTCATCACCCTGGTGCTGGTCGTGCTCTGGCCGCGGATCGGCGCGATCGCCCACGGCTTGGTGCTGCTGGTCGCGATCTGTCTGGATCAACTCCGCATCCAGCCTGAGTTCGTTTCGGTCGCCATCCTGCTGGCCGGAACGCTGCCGCGGCGGGGCTGGTTGCTGGTGGCCAGGTGCCATTTGATTTCGCTGTGGTGCTTTGCGGGGCTTCACAAGCTGCTGAGCGCCGCCTACCTGCACGAAACGGGGCCGGACTTGGCGCGCGGCTTATTTGCCGGGCTGAACGAACGGCAAGCGTTCACGATGGGGGTGGGGATGGCCTTGTCCGAGCTATCGCTGGGGGCGATCTCGATTCACCCCCGCACGCGCCGCCTGGTGCCGGCGCTCGCCGTCCTGCTGCATGGGGGCATCCTGCTGTCGCTGGTCGCTCAGCAATGGAACCAGGCGGTCTGGCCCTGGAACTTGGCGCTGGCGGCTGCCGGGTTTTGCCTGTTTCGCAATTGGCACGAGCCGCTTTGGGCCTGGCCAGCTCCTGCGCAGCCAGCGAAGAGAACATGGCTTTGGAACGGCGTGGCCACCGTCGTGCTCTTTTATCCGGCGTTGTTTTACCTGAACTTGTGCGACGGCTATCTCGCCTGGTGCGTCTATTCGAGCAACCTGCCGGAGGCGCATCTGCATCCGGGCCTGGCCGTCGGCGGTCGCACACCGTCCGAGGAATCCTTGGCCGGCGGCGGCGAGTCGCTGTTCTACCGGTCCTATACGCCCCTATCCGTGCCGTTCTCGCCGGCCGTCCGATTGTTCGAGCAGTACGCTGGCCGAGTCGGCCGGCCGGGAGACGTGCTGGTGATCGACGATCCGCGCCCCTGGTCGCGCTGGCGCGGACGCGGGCGGCGGGTGCTGGTCGTGGGCGAAAGTGGAGCGCTGACCGAAGTGCGCCCCACGAAGACGCGCTGACGACGATTCACTGACGACGATTCACTGAAGAGCACTATTCGTCGCGAACTTGGCGGTTTGCCTTCACCTGCGAGCGGCTCTTTTTGTCGTTCAGGCGGCGAACCTTCGAGCCCTTGGTCGGCTTGGTGGCGCGGCGCTTTTTCGGCGGCCGGGCCACGGCCAGGATCATGTCGTGGAGTTTTTTACGGCAGATTTCGATGTTCTTGGGCTGGTCGCGCGATTCCTGGCTGACGACCAGAATTTCGCCGTCGTTCGTGATCTTGCTGGCGTAGGTGGTGAGGAACCGCTGCCGCACGTCGGCGGGCAAGCTGGACGAACCGCGCACGTTCCACCGCAGGGTCGCCTTGCTCGACACTTTGTTGACGTTTTGCCCCCCCGGCCCGCTGCTGCGCGAAAACGAGAACTGCAGTTCGTCGTCGGGAATGGCGATCGTGGAGTTAATTTGCAGCATGGTTTCCCGCTCAAGGTTATATTACGCCGAGGCTGGCAGGTTCGGCCAGCCGTGAAGACCCGCGCGGAGGAACCCAAGTGATGCGTTTGTTTGGCCTGGCACTGGTAATGCTTGTTGTGTGCTGCTTGGCTGCTTGCAATCCCTCGACGGTTGCCAAATCCCCTGCGGCAGCAGCGGGTGATGCCCAGCAGAAGGCAGCGCCCGCCGGCAGCCAGGCCAAGTCCCCGCCGATCGATCAATCGCAGCTTTCGTCCACTCCCGCCGCGCCGGACGACTTGCCCAACCTGTGGACGCGCCAAGAGGGCGTCGATTGGCCGGTCTTTCTGGGGCCGTCGGGCAACAGCCAATCGACCGAAACGGGCATCCTGACCGAGTGGCCGGCGACCGGTCTCAAGCTGGTCTGGCAAAGGCCGCTCGGCGAAGGGTACGGCGCTCCGGCGATCAGCCGCGGGCGATTGTTTCAGTTCGACCGCTTTGTCAACCGGGCCCGGCTGTACTGCCTGAATGCGGAAACGGGCGAGCCGATCTGGCAGCACGAATACTCGACCGACTATCGAGATCTGTACGGCTACAACAACGGGCCGCGCTGCTCGCCGGTGGTCGATGGCGACCGGGTCTATGCCTATGGCGTCGATGGAATGCTCTTTTGCTGCCAGGCGGCCGACGGCAAGCTGGTGTGGCAAGTCGATACCATCAAGGAGTTCGGCGTCATTCAGAATTTCTTTGGCGTGGGAAGCACGCCGGTGATCGAAGGAGACCTCCTGATCGCGATGGTCGGCGGTAGCCCGCCGGAATCGCAGAGCGTGCCGCCGGGGGCTTTGAATCGCGTCGTTGCCAATGGCAGCGGCCTCGTCGCTTTCGACAAGCGGACGGGCCAGGTGCGGTACAAGGCAGCCGACGAACTGGCCAGCTATGCCTCGCTCAAACTGGCGACCATCGCCGGCCGCCGCTGGTGCTTTGCCTTTTGCCGCGACGGCCTGGTCGGCATGGAGCCGGCGAGCGGCCAGGTCGATTTTCATTATCCGTGGCGCGATCCGGGCTTGGAAAGCGTGAATGCCAGCGTTCCGGTCGTGGCGGGGGGCGAGGTTTTCATCAGCGAAACCTACGGCCCCGGCAGCACGCTGCTCAAGGTCGCTCCCGGCAAGCACGAGGTGGTCTGGCAAGACAGCCCGCGGCAGCGGGCCAAAGCGATGCAGACGCACTGGAACACGCCGGTCTATCAGGATGGCTTTCTGTATGGCTCATCGGGCCGGCACGAGTACAACGCCGAACTGCGCTGCATCGAGTGGAAGACCGGCAAAGTGCAGTGGAGTCAGCCAGGGATGGCCCGCGCGTCGCTGTTGTGGATCGACGGCCACTTCCTCTGCCTGGGCGAACTGGGCCAGCTCTGGCTGCTCAAAGCCAATCCGAAAAAATTCGAACAGGTGGCGGTCATCGACTATGCCGATCCCGCGCTGGGCAAGCAACTTTTGGGCGCGCCGGCGCCGGTTTTGAAGGCCCCCGCCTGGGCCGCGCCGATCGTCTCGCACGGGCTGTTGTACCTGCGCGGCGACGACCGGCTGATCTGCTTGGAGCTGATACCCGCCGGGTAGTCGCGCAATTCGTGCGCGCGGGGTCAGCGCAAGCTGCCGTTGCGCGCGGTCGTCCCTCCCTCTGGTCTAGCTCGCCATTTCTCACCAGCCTGAAACATTACCGAGGCAACTCGCGGATTGCTTCGCGCGCTGCAGGCTCGTTTATTTCGCCCCCGGCATCGGCGCCGGCTGGGGGACGATGATCTTCTGTTGCACAAGCCAGGCCTCGCACCGCTGCGGCCACGAAGAGACGGGAAACTCGCTCACGCGCAGCCCGAAACCGTGCCCTCCTGCCGAATAAATGTGCAACTCGGCCGCCACGCCCGCCTGCCGCACCGCCTGAAACAGAGCAATGCTGTTGTCGGCCTTCACGCGGTCGTCGGCCGCGTGGGCGAAGAACAGCGGGGGTGTCTGGGCCGTCGGCTGGTACTCGGGCTTCAGCTTGCCCGCATCGTCGATGAAGTAGCCCGGGTAAATGAGCACGCCAAAATCGGGCCGCGGGCTGACCTGGTCCACGCCATCGATCGGTTCGTAGTGCCGCTGGGCGTGCATCAGGCACGCCGCGCCGGCCAGGTTGCCGCCGGCCGAGAAGCCCAAAACGCCGATTTTTTTCGGGTCGATTTGCCACTCCTCGGCCTTGCTGCGGACCAGGCTGATCGCCCTTTGGAGGTCTTGCAGCGGGGCGGCATGAGGTGCCTTCTCGTCGCGCCTAGGTACGCGGTATTTCAGCACGATCGCCGTCACCCCGATCGAGTTCAGCCACTCGGCCACTTCGGTTCCCTCCAGGTCCATGGCCAGGATGTGGTAGCCCCCGCCGGGGCAAACGATCGCCGCCGCATTCGTCCGCTTCTCTTCGGGCGGTTGATACACGGCGATCGTCGGCTTGCTCACGTTCGTCAGCCGGGCGACTTCTCTTTCTCCCTCGCGCTGCGGTTGGTACGCTTCGGGCCCGATGTTGCCCGTTTCGCCAGGGGCCGCTCCGGGCCAAACATCGAGCGTCGTCGGTTCGGCGGCCGACGCCGCGCAACAGAGAAACGCAACCAGTACAGCGGAAATCGAGCGACAGATGCGAGCCATGCAAGGTGCCTCAACCGGAAAAGGTGGAAGGAAAAATCGGCCGCCAATGTTTCATACTCGACAGCGACCCGCTTGTCACGCTGGCCAGCGATACCGCCGGCAGGCTACCATAACCCCATTCGACGCGGGCGTTTTTTTCTCGATGAGGATTTCTCGATGAGGATTCAAGTCATGCCACGCAGACAACGCACGATCGCGGCGGTCTTGGCGGCGGTTATTTTGGCAGTCCTGGCAATTGCCTCCGGCACCCGTGCGGCCGATCCGCCGGCCAAGCCGAACATCCTGCTGATCGTGGCCGACGATCTGGGCTGGAACGACGTGGGCTGGCACGGTTCAAAGATCAAGACTCCCCGGCTGGACGCGCTGGTGCGAGCCGGCGTCGAGCTCGACCGTCATTACGTGCAGCCCGTTTGCACGCCGACCCGCGCCGCGCTACTCAGCGGCCGCTATCCCAGCCGGTTTGGACCGCAAGCCCTGGTCCCCAGCAACTTGCGGGTGCTGCCGCCGAACACGCCGACGATCGCTTCGCTGCTGCGCGGGCGGGGCTACGAAACGTATCTGTGCGGCAAGTGGCATTTGGGCTCGCGATTCGAATGGGGGCCAAACCGTTATGGCTTTGGGCATAGCTACGGCTCGCTAACCGGGGCGGCCGATCCGTGGACCCATCAATATCGCGTCGGTCCTTACGCCAAAACCTGGCACCGCGACGAGGAAATGGTCGAGGAAGAAGGAAACGCAACCGAGCTGCTCGCCGCCCAGGCGGTCAAGTGGATCGAAGACAAGCGCGAGCCGTGGTTCCTGTACGTCCCCTTTACCGCCGTTCACATCCCGATCGATACGCCGCCCGAATATAAGCGGCTGTACGACGGGCAAACGTTTCACGACGAGCCGGCAAACGACGAATCGTTCAAGCGGTTCGCGGCCTTCGTCAGCCAGTTGGACGCCAAGGTGGGCCAACTGATCGACGCTCTCGATCGAACCGGCCAGCGCGACGAGACGCTGGTCGTTTTTACGTCCGACAACGGCGGACTCGAGCGCGGAGGCAATGCGTATATCAGCGAAGTCGCCCCGACGCCCGTGCTCAGCGACAACAAGCCGCTACGGGGACAGAAGGCGACCCTTTACGAAGGGGGCATTCGCGTCTGTGCCTTCGCCAATTGGCCCAGTCAATTGAAGCCGGGCAAACTTGCGGCGCCGATGCATGCGGTCGATTGGTGCCCCACGCTCGCTGGCGTCGCGGGGGTGCAAGTGGTGGAGCCGCTCAACTGGGACGGCCAGGATATGTGGCCAGCGATCGCGGGAAGCGCCCTGCCGCACCAGCCGCGAACGATCTACTGGGCCTACAACAAGGCCAGCGCCCTGCTGCACGACGGCTGGAAGCTGATCGAACACTCGCCCCGGCGAATCGAACTGTTTAACGTGCTGAGCGATCCGTCGGAGACGACCGACCTGGCTGCCAGCGAGCCGCAAAAGGTCGCCGAGCTACAGAAACTGCTGGCTACCGAGCGGAAATCGGACCAGACCGAACTGCCCGCAGACCTGCGGGGCTTGCCCAAATAGCTGAGCCCAAGTTTCCTCTCCGTCCGCAGGGTCCCCCCTGGGACGGAGTCCTAAGTTCTGTCCATCCGCGAAGATCATCGCTATCCGCGGTGCGGTGCCATCGTTGACGGAAACTCGCACAACGGTTTGCTGAGGGTCGGCTCGTTCAACACGTCGGCCAAGGTCGAACTGGCGAAAGCCTCTTCGACCATTGCCAAGGCGTTGTCGAGCCGCTTGTGCAGCGGGCAGAGCCGCACTCCGTGCGTGGCCAGGCCCAACGGGCAAGTCCGAATTCGCTGCACGGGTTCGACCGCGTTGACCACTTCGAGAATGGTCAGTTCTTGCGGGGTTTTGGTGAGCGTCATGCCCCCGCCGATGCCCCGCTGGGAATTCACAAGTCCCGAGCGGCGAAGGCTTTGCAGCACCTTCGACAGGTAGGCACGCGGCACCAAAGTCGCTTCGGCGATCTCGTCCGTCGTGCAACCTTGCGGCGCTTGACTGGCCAAATGGACGACGGCTCGGAGGGCATATTCCACGGTTTGCGAAAGCACGAAAGCGCCTCAAAAAGTTAAATGGGATATTGACATCCAGAATAGAAACGATATTCTTGGCAGGTACTGGACTCGCTTGTCCAATTTTGGTCGAAGCGAGTCGATTCGTCAACCTGGATTCTGACCGGACGCCAGTCATGTTACCGCCGACAGACTCGCAACGAATAGCGTTCGTAGTTCTCTTTGCGGCCAGCGCTGCGTCGTTGGTCGTTCAGGATCTTGCCGCCCAGGATTACGACGACGAGCCGATTCGTTATAGCGAATCGACGCCCGACAATCCCGTTTCCCGGTTGGGCGAGCAAATGGCGGCGGGAACAGTGGTCCTCGAGCATCAACCCCCGTTCAGTTACTTGCGCTCGCTGCTGCAAGCGCTAAAGGTTCCCGAGTCGTCGCAGACCCTGGTCTATTCGAAGACGAGCATGCAGCGGCAGCGGATCACGCCTCGCACGCCCCGCGCCTTGTATTTCAACGACGAGGTGTACGTCGGCTTCTGCAAGGGGGGCGACGTACTTGAGATTTCGGTGGCCGACCCGCGGTTGGGTGCCGTGTTTTACACCCTGGAACGAGACGATTTCGCCAAGCCGAGCCTCGTGCGCCAGGGCGACAAATGCTTGATCTGCCACGGCTCTTCGCAGACCAAGGAAATTCCCGGGCACCTGCTCCGCTCGGTGTTCGTGCAGCCTTCGGGTCTGCCAATTTTGTCGGCCGGCTCGTACCGCATCGATCAGACCAGCCCCTTCGAGCAGCGTTGGGGCGGGTGGTACGTCACCGGCACGCACGGCCCGCAAAAGCATCGGGGCAACCTGGTCGTTCGCGGTAGCAGCGTGCCGGAGAGCGTGGACAACTCGGCGGGGATGAACGTGACCGATCTGGGCGACCGGTTCATGACCTCGGCCTACCTGAGCCAGCACAGCGATCTGGTCGCGTTGATGGTCCTCGAGCATCAAACCGAGGCCCACAACCGCATCGCGCGAGCCAGCTTTCAGACGCGACAGGCGCTGCACTATCAGCAGGCCCTCAATCGGGAACTGGGCGAATCGGACGATCATGTGTGGGACAGCACTCGCTCTCGCATCAAGAGCGTCGGGGAACCGCTGGTCGAGTACCTGCTGTTCAGCGGCGAGGCGGAGTTGACGCACCGCATTCGTGGCACTTCGGGATTCGAGGAAGAATTCGCCAAACAAGGGCCGCGCGATGGCCGGGGTCGCTCGCTCCGCGACTTCGACCTCGAGCGCCGGCTGTTCGAGTATCCGTGCAGTTACCTGGTGTATTCTCCCAGTTTTCAAGCCTTGCCCCGCGAAGCCAAGGATTATGTTTTCGAGCGACTGTGGAGCATCCTCAGCGGGCAAGATCAAACGAAACCATTTGCCCATCTGACGGCCGAAGACCGGCGGGCCATTCTGGAAATTTTGCGCGAGACATTACCCTGCCTGCCGGATTCGTGGCGAGCGCCGCCGGTTGGAACTGAATCGTGACGCCACCTACCCTTCCTCTCTCCCCTTTGAAAGGCTTTTTTTCGATGCGACGATTTTTGATCCTGGGTGTGCTGGTTGCCGTTTCCCTATTTGTCTGGCGGGACATTCACCTAATGTCCGCGATTTCGGCGGAAGAAGCCAAACCAGCCGCCCCTCCAACCGCCAAGCCGGATAGCAAGCCGGACGAGGCGGCGGTTGCCCGAACCCGCAAGACGGTCCAGATGCTCGACAATATCTACAAGCAGACCATCGTGCTCATTACCGACAAATATGTGCATAGCGAGGACGACTTTCCGGCCGGCAGCGCGGCCGTGCTGCTGTTTCGCAATATTACGGCGTCGGGCAGCCACGAGGTGCGGCTGATCGATGCGACCGGCTCGCCCTACGAGGCGAAGAACGTGGCGCAGGACGCCTTCGAGAAGGAGGGGCTGAAAAAGCTGAAGAGCGGCGAAGCCTACTACGAGCAGGTGGTCGAGAAAGATGGCAAAGCCCGCCTGAGAGCACTGACGCCCGTGCCGGTGGTGATGCAGAAGTGCGTCATGTGCCACCCGCACTACGCCGACGCCAAGAAAGGCGAGCCGATCGGGGCCATCAGCTATTCCATGCCGATCGAGTGATCCACTCGTTATCCCATCCATTGCCAGCTCCGCCGCGCGGCGGGACTCGTCATCACGATGCCCATTCGCAAGCCATGAAACGAGCATTCCCTCCCCTTTTAATCTGCACGCTCAAGCGTCACCATCTTCTGACCATACAGACACCGGGTTGCAAGCATCAGCGAGCCAAAAAATGACGCGCCTGTGGATCTTTTTTGCCGTCGTTGTGATTTCTTCGTTTGCAGTTCTCAGTTGGATTGGGGTTCGGATCTATCAGGAAGCGCCGCCGATTGCGGATCGCGTCGTCACGACCGACGGGACGGTGGTCATCGGCGAAGGCGAAATCCAGGCGGGCCAGAATGTCTGGCAATCGTTGGGCGGGATGCAAGTCGGTTCGATCTGGGGGCACGGCAGCTACGTCGCTCCCGATTGGACGGCGGACTGGCTGCATCGCGAAGCGATGTTCATGCTCGATCGCTGGGCCAACGACGAGTTCGGCAGCGACTACGCACAATTGGACGACGAGCGGCAGGCCCAGTTGAGCGGCCGGCTGGCAATGCAAATCCGCCGCAACACCTTCGACCCCGCAACCGGGACGATCACGGTGGACCCGTTGCGAGCCGAAGCGTTCGCCGCGAATCTGGCCCACTATTCCGAGGTCTTTTCGCAAGGCAGAGCCGACTACGCAATTCCTCGGGGTGCGGTAACGGACGAATCGCGCTTGCGGGCGCTTTCGGCTTTCTTTTTCTGGTCGTCGTGGGTGGCCACAACGAACCGCCCCGACGACAACATTACCTATACGAACAATTGGCCCTACGAGCCGTTAGTCGGAAACCGGGCCACCGGCGAAGCGGTCGTGTGGACCGGCGTCAGCATTATCATGCTGCTGGCGGGGATTTCAGGCATGGCCTGGTGGTACGCCGCCCGCCGGAGCGACGAGCAAGAGCAGCCGCCGCCGGAATCGGACCCGCTGGCAACCTGGAAGGCTACGCCCTCACAGCACGCCACAATCAAGTACTTTTGGGTCGTATCGGCATTGATCCTGGTGCAAATGCTGCTGGGCGTGGTCACGGCTCACTATGGCGTCGAAGGGGATGGCTTCTACGGGTTTCCGCTCTCGGATTGGCTGCCCTACAGTGTGACGCGCACCTGGCACATTCAACTCGGCTTGTTTTGGATTGCGACCGCGTGGCTGGCGGCGGGCCTGTTCATCGGGCCGCTGGTGAGCGAGCAAGAGCCCGCCGGGCAGCGATTGGGTGTCAACATCCTGTTCGTGGCCCTTTTGGTTGTGGTTGTCGGTTCGCTGACCGGCGAATGGCTCAGCGTTCAGAACAAGCTATCGGACGCGGTGTCGTTTTATTTCGGCCATCAGGGATACGAATATGTGGAACTGGGCCGGGTCTGGCAAATCGCCTTGTTCGTGGGCCTGCTATTGTGGCTGGTGCTGATGATTCGCGCGCTCCTCCCCGCCTTGCGGCGGCCGGGCGAGCAGAAACAATTGGTTGCTCTGCTGGCGGTATCGACCGCGGCGATTGCGCTGTTCTATGGCGCGGGCCTGACCTGGGGTCGGCACACGCATCTTACCATCGTCGAATACTGGCGCTGGTGGGTGGTTCACCTGTGGGTCGAGGGATTCTTTGAAGTCTTCGCCACCACCGTCATCGCCTTCATTTTCATGCGGCTGCACCTCATCCGGCCGGGAATCGCGGCGGCTGCGGCATTGCTTTCCGCCACGATTTTCCTGTCGGGCGGGATCATTGGCACCTGTCACCACCTGTACTTTTCCGGGACTCCCACCGTAGCGCTCGCCTGGGGTTCCGTCTTTAGCGCGCTCGAAGTCGTTCCGCTGGTCCTGGTCGGTTTCGACGCCACCGAGGATTTGCGGAGATCCAGATCCTCTCCTTGGGTGCTGCGCTACAAGTGGCCGATCTACTTCTTCATTTCCGTCGCCTTCTGGAACATGGTTGGCGCAGGGCTGTTCGGCTTCATGATCAATCCGCCGATCGCGCTGTATTACATGCAGGGGCTCAATACGACGCCGCTCCACGCGCATGCCGCGCTGTTCGGCGTGTATGGCATGTTGGGCATCGGCCTGATGCTCGTTTGCCTGCGCGTCCTGATTCCAGGCGTCGAGTGGAAAGACGGCCTGCTGCGGTTTTCCTTCTGGTCGCTAAATGGCGGGCTGATGGCGATGTGCCTGCTGAGCCTGCTCCCTGTCGGCCTGCTGCAAACGTGGGCCTCGGTCGAGCACGGCTATTGGTACGCGCGCAGCAGCGAATTCATGCAGACACCGCTGATGCAGAATCTGCGCTGGATGCGCGTTCCCGGCGATACGGTGTTCTTCTTCGGCGCTGTGGCGCTGGTGCTGTTTGTGGCAGGACTGAAAACGGGTCATTCTTTTCGGAGGGCAACCTAATGGCGATTCCCCATGCAAAATCTGGTGAAGTGATCGGCGTCGAGCCGCTGGGTGCGAACCTTGCCGGCGTCAAGACGCGGACCCTGTTCAAGGCCGAGGATTTAGAGGTGATTCGCCTGGTGGTGCTGGCGGGTAAAGAAATCCCACCGCATCGCGTTTCGGTCGAGGTCACGGTGCAGTGCCTGGAGGGGCGCGTCGATTTCCGTCTGGGCGATCTAAAACGCGAGCTGTCCGCGGGAACACTGCTGTATATGGAGGGCGGGACCGAGCACTCTCTGGTCGCCCAGGAAGACTCGTCGCTGCTCGTCACGATTGCCCTGCAGCACAAAGCCGCGACCTGAACCTAACGCCCCAGGGCGCTACCCCGCGCTGCTTTATGCGGTCAGTAAAGCCCCAGCCGACATTGGCAAGGCTGCTATAGCGCTGTCCTTGCTTGACGAACCTGACTTGGCGCTTTCGGTTCAAGTTTTGCAAGAATCCTACGTCCAAGCCACCCGGCCCAATAAAGCCGATCGCTTGACTCGCGAGCAGGCGGCCGCGCTGATCCAGTCCTGGCTACGATTTCCGGTGCAAGAGATTTCCGTGGACATTTTGCGCGCGGCGGTCCAATTGAGCCAGCGATTCCAATTATCCTATTGGGACGCCGCGATTATTGAAGCGGCACGCGCGCTCGGCTGCCGGGAAGTCCTTTCCGAAGACCTGAATGCTGGACAAGACTACGGCGGCTTGACGGTCGTCAATCCGTTCCGGCCCGGGCGTTCGTTGCGGCAGCGCGGTAAAAACCGATAGGTTGTGAACCATGCGTGATGTCAGCGTCCGCTTGCGGTGGACGCAGGGCAATGGTTTTGCTCTTACACCCGGTTGCCCAGCCCCTTGGTCAGCGCCATGAAGGCAGACTCCAGGTTCACTTCTTCCTCGCGAAACAGCTTGATCTTGTAACCGGCCTGGACGAGCAGCGGCGAGAGGTCGCTGTAATCCTCAATGCCCTTTTTTAGCTTCACGGCGAAATACTCGGGCATCGGCAGCACGCTATCGACCAGGTCGTGCTGCTCTAACAGCCTGGCGGCGGCAGCGGAGTCGCCGGTGACAGTAATGTGCAGGACAATCTGCTCGCGGACCTGCCGTAACACGTCGGCCACCGTCGCGTTCACTTCCATCACGCCCTTGTCGATGATGCCGACCTTGTTGCACATGTCGGCCAGTTCGGGCAGGATGTGGCTCGAAACCATGATCGTCTTGCCTTGCTGCCCCAGGCGGCGCAAGACGGCCCGCATTTCGATCCGGGCCCGCGGGTCGAGGCCGCTGAGCGGTTCGTCCAGCAGCAGCACCTGCGGCTCGTGCAGCAAGACGCGGGCCAGGCCCAGCCGCTGCGTTTGCCCGCGCGAGAGGGTGTTGGCGTAGGCGTCGCGCTTGAAATCGAGATCGACCAGTTCCAGCTTCTCGTTGCAGACCTGGCGGCGCTTCGCGCCGCGAATGCGATAGGCGGCGGCAAAAAATTCGAGATACTCGATCACCTTCATGTCGTCGTACACGCCGAAAAAATCGGGCATGTAGCCGACCAGGCGACGGATCTCCTTGGGATCGCGATAGATCGAGTGGCCGCAAACGTACCCCTCGCCGAAGGTCGGGTTCAAGAGCGTCGCCAGGATCTTCATCGTGGTCGTTTTGCCCGCGCCGTTGGGCCCGATAAAGCCGAACAGATCGCCGGCCGCCAGATCGAGGTCGATCGACCGGATGGCGTACAGTTCGCCGTATTTTTTGGTCAGGTTGTGCGTCTTGATCACGGCGTGGTCGTCGGTTGGGCTGGCGGTTGAACGGGAAGCACGATACGGCACCAGGTCCAGGTGGCGGCATCCTCGGGCCGGACGACGGGCTGGCCCGCGTCGGTCAGCACGGTCGCGCCTTGCGCGGCTCGTCCCACCAGCACGGCCCGCCCCAGGCGAACGTGGTCGCTCAGGTCGAGCTTTGCCTGGTAGCGGCTGGTGAGGCCGGTATAGGTTTGGCCGCGGGCCGCTTCGTGGAACATCAGCATCCGGGCGATTCGCGGGATGTCGGTCGAGGCCTGGTCCCAGCGGGTCGAAACGTCCTTGTCGCCGACGATCGTCCGTTCGGTCAGACGATACTCCAGGTTGAGCGAGTCGCGGGGATCGATCGCGATCGTCTCGCCCGCCGGCAGCGTCCCCAGGCGAAAGAGCCAATCGCGATAGACCAGCAGGCAGTCGCTCAGTTCCACGGGCAAGGGGTTGGTCAATTCGCCCGTCGGCGGGCCGAATTCGGTTTGCCGAAGTTGCGAGGGAATGCTCTGCTGGACCGTTCCCCACCACACGGCCGACAAACTTTTGGACGAGGCGTTGTGAATCGGCACGCCCTGCAAACCGGCCTGCTCGCTCGGCCCATTCAGGCGATACGCCTGCGCCGCCGCCAGCGAAACCTGGCGCGAATCGAGTCCTCCCAGCGACGAACCGGGAAGCCCTTGCCAGGCGAGCCAGCCAGCCGTTTGCTCGAGGCCGAGGCGTTCGGGGCTGACCGCAAGCTGCAAATCGACTTGCACGGTTCGCGGGCTGTAGAGGTGCGTCCAAACGGTGCCGCGCACGAGGCGTTGCTCGACGTCGATGTCGATGATTTCGACCTGGTTCGCGCGGAAGCGGTCTCCGTGCGACTCGCGTCCCAGGTACCAGGCACCCACGCCAAAGCCGACGGCGATCAACCCGAAAGTTCCCCACGTCCAGTGCCGCGGCAGGCCCAACTGGCTCAGCAACAGATAGTCGGCCGGGCCGACGAGCAAGAGGTACGCGACGCAGAGCACCGCGACTGTCGTGAAGTTGACCAGTTTCACGCCTGCGAACTGGTCGAGGCCCACGCGCAACTGACCGACCAGGTCTTCGTAGCCCAGGTGCGTGATGCTGCGACTCGCTTCGACTTCGGGCTCGCCTCCCCGCTGCCGGTTTGCCGTCAACAGACTGGCGACCAGCCGGGTGCGGCCGGGCCAGTTGGCCAGCGCCGGATGATCGAGGTCTAAACCGACGAATATCACTTCCCCCAAACCGTGCGCCGAGCGAATGACGAGCGGACGATTCGATCCGCTTGCCAGTTCATCGACGAGCACGACGCCGTCGAACTCGGCCAGGCGGGTAACGAGCGGCCGGGATCGTTGGAACACCTCGTCGTCGGGCAGATCGGCGCCGACGAACGACTCGAGCCCCGCGCGATCGCGCAAAGGGGATACCTCCAGCAGTTTGCCGGGCGCGACAGCGGCCCAGGGACCGTCCGCGGCGAGCACCCGTTCGCCTTGGCTGCCCACCGATAGAATCATCCGCCCGCCGAGCTGGACCCACTGCACGAGCGCAGCCGTTTGCGCCTCGGTCATGGCGTCGATGATCTTCGTGTCGCCGGTTGTCAGAACGACGGCATCGACCCCTTCGTATCCCCACCAGCGGTCGGGCAAGTCGGCTGCTCGCTCGATCTGAACGCTGGCCAAACGCAGCTCGGGCGCGCGGCGCAGGGTGGCAATCGCCTCGGGCAGGCCGACTGCCGGCCCGATCCCGACGACCAACTCTTGGGTCGCCTTCAGCCGGGAAGGGAGCCCGGCCAGCGCCAGCGACCAGAGCGTTTGGCTCGGCCCGCGCAGGCGGACGGTGATCGGAGCGGCGACGGGGCCGATCTTCGCGTATCGCAACAGCGAGAGCTGCTCGCCGGCTGACAGATCGATCGCGGTGTCTTTTGAATCGGAGAAGACGACCGGCACGCCGTCGCCGTCGGGGACGACGATTTCGAGCTGACCCCGGGCTCCCTGCGGACCCGCTTTGATTCGCAGCCAGATCGGTGCCCAAAACCCCGCTTTGCACTGGTTGCCGATTCCCACGGTGGCCAACTCGATCGACAGCCGTTGGCCGGGCGCTTGCCCTTGAGTCTGCCCTTGCTTCGTTTCTTGCCCCGGTGTCGTTTGTTGCGCGCGAGCCGCCGGATCGTAGCCGGTCGCAAACCACAGGCCGGCGGCGACCAGCATCCAGAACGTGCGGCAAAGAGGCATGGCGAGGTTGCGGTCTGAGCTGGCGGATAATCTGATGTGTTTACGCTGGTCGCGAAGCAATGGTTCGCGCGTGCGGTGGCGGGCGACAGGCCGTTTAAGATAGCTCCCTCAAGCCTCACTCGGCAGGGGTGCGGCCGATCGGCAAACCTAAGTCGCAACGATTCGACCGCTATGGTTTCTCGCTGCCGGGACAGGTGCAGACCATCTTGCCGCAGCCGGGACAGCCGCTGCCGTACTTCAGGGCGACCGCCTCGCCCAGATCGACCCCCGCCACGTTGGCGATCGTGGCCAACCAGGCCAACACGTCGGCAAACTCCCCCAGTCGCTCTTCGTGGGTGCCGCTGCGCAGGGCGGTGGCCAGCTCGCCGATTTCTTCGATCAGCCAGAGGAAGGTTCCCTCGACGCCGCGGGCCAGATCCTTCTCGTAATACATCGCCCGAATGAGCCGCTGAAAATCGGTCAGCGAAACCTCGGGGGGCTCGGCCGGCAGGGGCGAATCGGGGGTCTGCGTCACGGCTGGATCGCTTTCTGAAGGGACTCGAGTTCGGGATGCCGCGGGTCGAGAGCGAGCGCGACCGCGTACTCTTGGGCCGCCGCAGAGCGATCCCCCTGGCCCACCAAGGCGGCCGCCAGTTGCACGTGCCCGGCGGCGTCTTGCACGTCGGCGTGGATCACCGCCGTAGCATAGTCGGCGGCGGCGGCGAAATCTTTCGCGGCGAGCGACAACTGGGCGAGCTTTTTGCGCGCGGCAACGTTGTCGGGATCCTGCTCGGCCAGTCGGTCGAGCAGCGGCCTAAGCTGCGCGGCATCGCCCGATTGCAAATGAATTTTAACGAGCCCCTTGAGCCAGCGATCCGAGTGAGCCAGCTTCGCGTCTCCCAGTTCGTACAGCTTTTGCGCGGCGGCCTTGTCGCCCGCCCGCAGCCGCAGGGCGGCCAGCAAGGCCAGCGCGTCCTCTTGCGGCGCGCTCTCGTCCAAAGCTTGCTCGAGCAGCGCGGTTGCCGCTTCCGCGTCGCCGATCGAAACCTGCAGCCGGGCCAGCACATAGGCGGCCAGCGGCTGCTGGGCTTCGAGCTTTTGGGCCGCCAGCGCCCAGCGGCGGGCCTGCGGCTTGTCGTCTCGGTCGAGCCAGGCGCGGGCCAGTTCGGCGGCTGCCGCGGCATTTTCGGGAGCGGTGCTGGCCCGCTGTTGCAACTCGGCGAGCGCCGGCCGCGGCGGCGAGACCTGCGCCTCGGCGACGATCCGCTCGATGAATTTGCGGTAGCTCGCCTCGAAATCGGCTTGCGAAATGCCAAACAGTTTTTCCAGCGCCTGGGGCGTCGAAAGGTGGTCGGCATAGGCGGCGAGCATGCGCCGCGGAGCATCGTCGCCGTACTGGCCGATCAGGTGTTCGAGATACAACTCTGACTGGCAATAGGCGAGCGTCCAGTCGTCGCCGCTTTTGGGCCGCACGAAACCGAGCGTCACGTCGTCGAGCGTAAACAAAGTTCCCGCCCGAGCCCGTCGCGCCAGCAGCTCGGTCCACGCGCGCGGCCGCGGCTGGTCTTCCAGATAGACCGCCAGCCCCTCGGTAAACCAGTGCGGCACGTTGAAATCGGTCTGCTGCAAATTGATCACATGCACCAGTTCGTGCCGCAGCACCTGCGCCCAGTTGTATTTTTGTGGCAACTCGGTGGGGGACGACAGGGCGACCATCTTCCCCGCGCAGGCTCCCACCGTGCCGATGAACGGCAAGCCGACCATCCGCGCGCTGAACCAACCATGCCCCGACGTGTTTCCCTGCCGGCTGAAAATTTCGATCAGCGTCTTTTCGGGCGGAACGAAGCCGAGCCGCCGAGTCAGATCGGGAAAGGCCTCGTCCTCCAGGTATTTGGCGGCATACGTGGCGAGCAGTTCGTCCTGCCCGCGATCGAACTTGATGACGAAATGTTCGGTCTCCAAAACGGCGTAGTTTTGCAACAGGTCGAGCACTTCCAATTGGTTCTTCACTCGCACGTTGAACGGGTCGATGGCAAACGACTCGGCTAGCAGCGTGGCCGCTTCGCGCTCGTTGCCCAGCCGCATGAGCACCAGCCCCAGTTGCCCGCGGGCAGCCAGCAACTGCGGCATTCGCTGGTTGGCCAGACGAAAATATTCGGCCGCTTGCGGAAATCGCCGCATCCGGTCCAGCGCCTCGCCAGCCGCCAGGAAGAATTCGCCGCAGTGCGGATTGCGCCCGATCGCTTCGTCGATCAGCGTTTGGACGCGCGGCGACGGCTTGCCTCCCGGCCGGCCATCGACGCCGGCATAGGCCGCGGCCAGTCGCCCCAGCGTTCGTTCGTCGTGCGGGTTCAGCTTGCTGGCCTCTTCCAAAATGGCGATCGCTTCCGCCGGGCGGACATCGGCGAGTAGCCAATCGGCCCGCAATTGATGAGCCCACACCAATCGCGGGTTGATTGCGAGCGCCCGGTCGAGCGATGTTTTGGCCGCGCCCAGATCGAACGCGCCGAGTGCCAGCGCCGCGCGGGCCGCGTGCAGTTCGGCGGCTTGCGGATTGATCGCCAGCCCGGCCGTAATCTCGGTCGCGGCGTCGGCCTCGTTATATTTTTCCAAATACAGCAAGGCCGCTTGCAGGTGGGCCGGCCAGTGGTCGGCATCGAGCGCCAGCGCCTGCGGATAGACATCTTGCACCAGCCGGCGGAACTGGCCGGCGTTGCGCGTCCAGCGGGCATGTTCGGCGACTCCCCGGCCGATGCAGACGAGCGCCGCCGGGTCGGCAATCGGCGGCGCTCGGTTATAGTACGCGACGAACCAGCCGTAGGCCCGCTGGGCCCCGTCCATATCGCCCGCCAGCCGCAAGAGCTCCGCAGCGACCCAGCGGGCGGCAACACAATCGGGATCGAGCGCCAGCGCCGCCGCCTGATGCCTGGCCGCAGCCGCCGCATCTCCTCGGTCGAGCGCCAGCATTGCCAGTTCGGCCGGAATATCGGCCGACTTGGCAAACCGCCCGGCTGCTTCTTGCAAGGTTTTCTGCGCGTCGTCGTCGCGCCCGACCGCCCGCCGGCAACGCGCCAGGCCGAGTGCAGCGGCGGGTGCCTTTTCAGCGGCGGCTGCGAACTGCTCGGCCGCTTCTTCATAGCTTCCCTTCAGCAGCAGCGAGCGAGCGGCTGTCAGGTCGGGCACCTGCGCCCGAGCCAGCCCGCAGCCGAGGGCAATGGCCACCGCGATTGCCGCCGCAGCAAAGTTTGCGATGGGAGCGCGGTGGTGGTGTCCCCTGTGCAGCATCGCCCCGTCCTCTTGCCGCCTGTAAAATCTACCTGTGGCGGCCTAGAATGCGAGTTTCGCTCGCATTGCTCACGGCCTGGATCATGACAGAGTTTACCACGGTTGCCAAAGTGGGGGAAATTCCGGAGGGAACGGGGCAGGCGTTCGCCGTGAACGGGCGGATGGTCGCCGTCTATTACGAAGGTGGCAAATACTTCGCGATCGACGATTTCTGCCCGCACATGGGGGCCTCGCTGGCGGGTGGCTACGTGGCCGACGGCACCGTCGTCTGCCCCTGGCATGCCTGGCGGTTCTGCATTCGAGACGGCACTTGGTGCGACAACCCGCGAATCAAAATCGACGCCTTCGAGTGCCGCGTGGCAGGCGAAGACGTGCAAGTCCGGGTGACGCCCAAAGCGCCGCTTGCTCCTCTTGCACCGGAAATGCCGGCGAGTTGATACCAATCGTGCCCCGCGGGCAGCCCGACGCGCTGTTGAATTTTCCCCAGCCCCAGCCAGTCCAGCCCCTCTCCTCTTTCCCCTGGGTTCCCTCGCCGGGCCAGGCGGACCATAATGGCGAGGTCATGTCTGGAGACCTTCCCGCAGATCTGCGAAGTTTCGTCAGCGAGCACATCCATTCGATAGCGCAACTGGAGTTGCTGCTGCTGCTCGCCGGCGAACCTGCCAAAACCGTCAGCGCGGAAGATGCGGCCCGCGTGTTTTACCTGCCGCCGGACGCGGCCCGTGGGTTCTTCGAATCGATGCGGGCAACGGGTCTGCTGTCTCTCGAGCCCGATGGGGGCTATCGATTCGCGCCCCGCCACGCCGAGTGGGTTCCGCTCGTCAACTCGCTGGCCGGTTTCTACCGCGAGCGGCGGCTGTCGATCACGCATCTGATCTACTCCGGGCCGACGGACAAAGTGCAGAGTTTCGCGGATGCGTTCCGGCTCAAAAAGGACAAATAGAGGACGCGGCCATGCCCGAAGCAACCTACATCATCTGCACGATCACCAGCTTGGCCAGTGCCATCATGCTGTGGCGTTCGACCCAGGCCCCGCGCAACCGGCTGCTGATCTGGGGGGCGGTCTTTTTCTTTGGAATGGCGCTGAACAACGTCCTGTTATTCGTGGACAAGGTGCTGCTCCCGAATCAGGCGTGGTCTTCCGTTCCGCCCAACATTGTAATGCTGGCCAGCGTGTCAGCCCTGATTTACGGCCTCATTTGGGAAGTGACGTAAGCGAGGTCTTCAAGCGATGCCAGACTTAAGCAACCTGAACCACTTCTTGGGAGGCGCCATCGCCGCCGGCTATTCGGTCGCGGCGCTGTTCTTCCTGAAGTTCTATTTTCGCACCAAGGATCGGCTGTTCGTCCTGTTCTGCGCAGCGCTGCTCATCTTGGGCAGCACCCGCGTGGCGATGGTGCTGGTGAACGAGCCAACCGAAAACCATTTCATCTATTGGCTGCGGCTGCTGGCGTACCTGATCATTCTGGGCGCTATTATCGACAAGAACCGGCCGCAATCCACGGTTCACGCGGTGGAGTGACCTTCTCGGTCGCGCCGCACTGCTGGCCGGGTGCCCGTCCGCGGGTCGCCGTTACTATAGAATGAAAGGGACAACCATTCCTCTTTTTCTTCCCCCGCTGGAGACTTGATGATTCACATTGCCATCCTCGATCAAGACGGCAAGGCTGTCGCCGATAAGGACTCGCTGAGCTTGCCCGAGTTGCGACTGGCCGCCACCAAGGCCCGCGAGCTGGTGCGCGAGTGCGACCGCCTGGCGCAGGCGAAAGAGCCGAAGCCGACCAACACCTGGCAAGGCGGAGTTCCGTACCGCGGTTGACGCGGTGGCAGGTTGATTCCGTCGTGGCTGTCGAAAAATACCTCAAGCCGGAAGTCATCAATCAGATCAAGCGGCTCGACCTGCGCGCGCAGTTCGTGGTCCGAGGATTTTTGCAGGGACTGCACGCCAGCCCGTTTCACGGTTTCTCGGTCGAGTTCAGCGAACATCGGCGATATACGACCGGAGACGACCCGAAAGACATCGACTGGCTCGTCTTCGCCAAAACCGACAAGTACTACGTCAAAAAGTTCGAGGCCGAAACCAACATCACGGGCTACCTGGTGATGGATCTCAGCCAGTCGATGGGCTTCACGCACCGTCAGGAGCTGACCAAGTTCGACTACGCGATTTGCCTCGCCGCCTCGCTGTGCTACCTGATGGTGTATCAGCAAGATCCCGTGGGACTGATCACCTTCGACCAGCAGGTCCGCGACATGCTGCCTCCCAAGAGCAAGCGGACGCAGCTCGGCACCATCTTGGCCCATCTGGCAAACCTCAAGCCGGCGGGCGAAACCGACGTCGCCAAAAGCCTGACGCAGATCGCCGCCATGTTTCGCCAGCGCAGCCTGGTGATGATCTTTTCCGACCTGTTGGTCGAGCCGGCCCCCGCCTTTCAGGCTCTTCGCCGGCTGCGGCATCGGGGGCACGACGTCATCCTGTTCCACGTTCTCGACGAGGCCGAGGTCAATTTTCCCTACGACGGCACGATCGAATTCGAAGATCCCGAAACGCTGGAAAAAGTCGTCGTCGATGCCACCAGCTACCGGCAGGACTACAAGAGCGAGATCGAAGCCTTTCGCGAGCTGTATCGCCGCGAGTGCTTTCAGACCGGGGTCGATTACGTGCCGCTCGACACCAGCATGCAGTTCGACAAGGCGCTGCTCGGATACCTGCTGAGCCGACGTGGCCGAGGGTAAAGGCTAGTTACGACATGGCTTTTTCTCGGGCGCTCCGGTTTCGCTAATCGTTTTGCCGTTTTTTCGAAAGCCCGCGTTTCGCTAATAACTTGCAACCCATTGAAGGCACGGCACTTGCGCTAATATAAGCGAAACTCCCATGCCCGTTTTGTTGATACGGGTGATAAGCGTAATGGACATTCGTTTGCTCGCTCTGCATAGCCGCGACCATTGGTCGCGCACTGAATTTAGCGACGCTTCGCAGAAGCGTATTGCAATCAAGCGATGACTTTCGGCATCCCCTTCGCGCACATTGCTCCTCCGCGACTTTGAGTCTGCAACGGGCCGTAGAATCGCGATCTACCAAATTGCCAGAGAGCCGGCGCGCACGCTCCGCGCCGCGCGAACGAAATGATACACAGCCGCGGACTAAGTGTCAATTGGTCCACTTAATTATTTTCCGCCGCCCGCCTGCGCAGCTCCGTTGCCAGACGAGCGACAGTCCATTCCGCTTGCCAGTCAGATTTCGGACAAGGACTTGCTGCGCTGGATCATAGTTCCTCTTCCTGGGCCAGTTCGAGGGGACTCACCACGCGGATGGCGAGATCGGCCTGGGCGCGACACCGCTTTAAGAAACGGCCATAGAGGGTCTTTGTTAGATGCCGGTTACTCCCGCTTCGCCTTCTTTTTCGCCGCCAGCAGGCGTTCGGTGTACGTGTCCTGTTCGGCCTGGGGCGTCTGGGCCTGCGGCTGCGACTGGGGCCGCGCAGGGGCGCTGGCCCCGCCGGCTGAAGCGTCGGACAGTACCTGGTCGATGTCGCGCGGCTCGCTGAAACCCGCGGCATCCGCCTGCGGCTCGAAGCGGGCGGCGGCGCGGCGTTCGTCCAGTTGGCTGGAAACGGCTGCCTTGCGATTGCGCAAGCGCGCCAGGCGTTCGTCCGGCGCTGCATCGACCGGGCTGCCACGCATCCGGCCGTAAGCTTGAGCCAGGACCGGCGCGACCCAGTAAAAATGCACCGTGACGCGGCGGATGAAAACATCGGCCAGGAAGACGATCGCGGCGATCAGTAGAAAAATGGGCCAGAAATCCTCGCTGCTCATCGCTTTGGCCAAGGTGCGGCGAAACGTATCGACCGAAGCGACCAGGCGGTCGATGGCCCCCGGCTTCATTTCCCCCTCGATCACCTGCCCCACCTGCCCCCCGGCCGGCTTGAGCGTGGCGAGCGTGGTGATCAATGCTTGGTTCGATTCGCGCTCGCGAAACTCGGCCGAGTAGGGCACCGTCACGCCGGTCAGGAGCATGTTGTTCCCCTGGCCGGAATTGACGGCCAACAGGTAACTGCCGGCTTTGTCGGCGGCGAACTCGCCCACGTAGCGGCCCGGCGCCTCTTGCCGAAAATTCAGCTCGATGTTCTCCATTTCCGGCCCGCTGCCGGCGGCAGACATGTTGAGGAAATTCAAAAACTCGTCGTCCTTGTCGAGGGCGGTGACGACCACCCGCACCTTGCCATCCTTCACGTCCGAGGCGATCGTGAACTTCCCCTCTTCGTTGACCGGGCGCATCGCCCAGCGGACCATCTGGCTAAAGAGCTTGTCGTAGTTTTCCCAACTGGTCCAGGAGCCTGTCCACTTGCGGCCCGCATCGGTGGTGAAGGCGACCGACTTGCCCGCGCCGTAGGTCCACGAGGCCAGGATCGTGCCGTTTTCCGCGTCGATGTTTCTCGCCCGCATCAGCACTTCGACCAGTGGGTTCTCCTTTTTGGACGTCAACACGAAACCGGTGACCGGCGGCACCGTTTCGCCGATGTTCTGGATCATCTCGTGACTGGGGTCGGTCACCAGGATCGGAATCCCCTTGGGATCTTCCTTGACCAGCGGGCGGGCGACGCGGCGGGCCTCGCGCTGGAAGATGCGGGGCAAAGCCTTGGGGTTGGTGACCATGTAGTACTTGCCGCCGGTCGCCGTCGCAATGTTCTGCAAGAGCGTGCTTTCCGCCGGCCCGTGCGCGCCGACGGCGCAGGTCGAAATTTTGACCCCCGCCTTCTTGAAGCCGGCCAGCACCGCGGGGCTGGGGGGCGAAGGATCGCCGTCGCTGACGATGATCATGTGCTTGATCGAGGCGTTGTTCGCTTGAAAATCCTTGAGCGCCATGACCATGGCCGGCTCGAACTGGGGCATGTCGCCCGCCTGCATCCGGTCGATCTTGCCCAGCCAGAGTTTCTGCCGGTCCTGAATGCGAGCCAGGCCCCGGTCGCTGGCCGAGTCGCGCCACAGCCAGTTCTGACGGCCGGTGAAATCGTCCCAGTGCAGGCAGCCGCAATAGTCGCTGGGGCCGAGCACCTTCAGCGATTCGGCGCCGATCACTTTCTGCCAATAATTGCCCTGGGGAATCTCGCAGGCATGCATCAGCATGACCAGCGCGCCGACCGCCTTGACCTTGGCATTTTTGATCTGCAGATCGACCGGCAGCGCCTTTTCCAGTTCGGTATTGGTCCAGCCGCCGGCGCCGAAGCTGCGGTCGCCGCCGAGCATGACCAGGCCGCAACCGAACTGTTCGGTGTTGCGGACGAGCATGGTGATCTGCTCGTCGGAAAAATTGGTGACTTCCTTGTTGGCGACGTCGCCGCCGCTGGCCCGCGGCACGTTGGCCAAGACCACGCAGTCGTATCCTTGCAGTTCGGCCAGTCCGGTAAACAGCCGGTCGCTCGGCATCACATCGACCTCGATGTTCTGCTTGCCGAGCGACTGAATCAAAAACTCGAATTCGCGGGGATTTTCCCAGTCCTCAATCAGCAGCACGCGTCCCTTGCCGCGGACGTGGGTAAACGCGCTGGCCGAATTGTTTTGCCGCTGCACATCGGCCGCGGGGTCGTCGGGGACGAAGTCGGCCCGGTAGGTGTAGCCCGCCGGCACGTCGATGGTGTGCTCGAAGGTGAAAACGTTCTTTCCCGGCCGCAGGACGATTTGCTGATCGCCGTCGCCGAGCAGTTCGTCCTGGCCGCCGTAGCGGCGAATCACGGTTAAGCGGCCCGGCACCTCGCCCGTCGGGTTGGCCTTGGTCGGCTGCGTGTAGTTTTCAATGACGACCCGGGCCTCCATCGGCTGGCCCCGGCGAATGTCGCTGGGCAGGGCGACCTTCTCGACGGCGATCTCCTGCTGCGAAGGGAGCTCGATCGGCACCACGTCGATGCCGATTCCCGCGTCGCTCAGCGTGCTGGCGATCGTGCGGGCATCGCCGATGTTTTCGTTGCCGTCGGTGACGATCACGATCCGCTTGGCCGTGTCTTCGGGAAACGAGGCCTGGGCCAGCTTGAGCGCCGAGGCAATGTTGGTGGCATCGGTTCGCAGGGCGAACAGGCTTTCCAACATGCCGACCGAGCGGATCTCGTCGGCGAAGGGGGGGTGCTCGATCATCGCTTCGCGGCCAAAGACGATCACCCCCGCTTTGTCTTCCGAAGCGCTTTGCAGATCCCCCGTGCGGCGATGGGCGGCCACGTCTTTCATGACGTACTCGAGCATCGCCTCGCGAACTGGCTTGGGAATGCTCTCGGACTGATCCAGCAGGTACAGCACGGTGACCCGCTCGCTGATCTTTTTGAGCTGCACGCCGGCCAGTGCGGTGACCAACAGCGCCAGCACCAGCGTGCGAAAGCCGAGCGCGAACAGGCGGCGATACGGACCCAGCCCCGACAGCGTGCGGAAGCTGAAGATCCAGAGCAGCGGGATCAGCAGCAGCAGCAGCAGCCACCAGGGGCGATCGAAACCGATGGTCAGGCCGAACATAAATTTTCTCGTTGGTCGATCGAATTGGCGATCTAGGTCGGCGGGACGACAACCACGAATCGGACGAATTACACGAATGAAGCGGGAAATTTTTACAGGAACAGTTCGTAACCAAGGTGAGAAGCAACACAGTTCAAGAGGAGTAGCCACGGATGGAACACAGATGAAACACGGATTGAGATTGATCCGAGTTGCGATCGCGCTGTTGCTAAACCCTTTGTTCCCTTCGTTAGCTTCTGTTCAAGTCTTTCTCCCGGCTCTCGATTTATTCGTAAGGTTCGCGAGATTCGTGGTTCCCCTGGTTATCTTACCGCTGGCGGCCGCCAGATTACTACAGCCGAAACCGCTGCACTCGGTGATTGTACGAATCGAGCACGTACATCCGCCCGCGCGAATCGCGGGCCACGCCCCACGGCTGGTCGAGCTCGCCGTCGCGGCGGCCATTGCTGCCGAACAGGCCGACGAACCGGCCGCCGAGCGTGAATTTCTGCACGCGGTGGTTGCCGTACTCGCACAGATAGACGTGTCCGTCGGGCTGGCCGGCCCACCCTTCTTCGTCGAGTACGATGTCGTAGGGATAATTCAGCTCGCCCGGCGCGTGGCCCTGCCGACCCCACGAGGCGACCAGTTTTGGCTCGCTGCCGGTGGCGTCGAAGACCTGCACGCGGTGGTTGCAAGCGTCGGCGACCCACAGGTGGTTGCGCTTGTCGAGCGCCAGTTTTTGCGGCCGCAAAAACTCGCCCAGTTCGTTGCCATGCTTGCCCCACTGAAACAGGAACTTACGATCGGGGGAGAGTTTTTGAATTCGATCGAACTCGCCGTATTCAGAAACGTAGTAGTTCCCCTGCGAGTCCTGCGCGCAGTCGGTCACGAAATGGAACTGGCCCGGCCCGGGGCCCCATTGGCCGCCGATCGTCCGGCCAGCGAGCAGTTTCCCCGCGCGGGTATAGGTCAAAATGCGGTAGTAGTGCGTGTCGGCGACCAGCAGGTTGCCGGAATTGTCGAACGACAGGCCCGACGGTTTGCCAAACTGAAAATCGGGAGTCTGCCACCCCCGCACATACACCCCATCGGGTGTAAACACCTGAATCCGGGGGGTGACATCGACGATGTACAGCAGGTCGTCCTGGTCGATGGCGATGGCCCGCGGCTTGTTGAGCCGGCCGGGCGTGCCGCCGCGCAGGCCCCACACTTTTTCGAGCCGACCCGATTGCGGCCCCGCGTCGCCGCCGATGCAGCCCGACCCGAGCGCGCAACTGCCCGCCAGGGCCGACTTTAGCCAGCGGCGGCGCGATCGGCGGCGAGACGATGATTCGGACATGCTGATTATTGTACGCGATGCGGTTTTCTGTTGTTTCCTGGGATTCGTGGTTTCCTCCGCTTTCTTGGCCCAGAACCGAACCGAACTGCGTTTCGCCTACTCCCTTCCCGCTGGACAGCCCGAACCGCTGCCGGTTGAATGACGCTTGCCAACGCCCGCAAGCGCCACGGAGGGCGCTGCCTACACCCGACCTCCGACCTCCGACCTCTTTCCCCCCTCCCCATGGACCTCTTCGCCGATCTCGCCTGGCGCGGTCTCGTCAACCAGACGACGCATCCCGAGCAACTTCCCGCCTGGCTGGCGAGCGACCGGCGGACCCTCTACTGCGGCTTCGATCCGACCAGCGACAGCCTGCACGTCGGCTCGCTCTTGCCGGTGATGCTGTTGCGGCGCTTTCAGAAAGCGGGGCACCGCCCGATCGCACTCGTCGGCGGGGCGACCGGCATGATCGGCGATCCCACCGGCAAAAGCGAAGAGCGAAACCTGCTGTCGATCGAGCAGTTGCAGGCGAATGTCGCCGGGATCGAAGGGCAACTCCGGCGGTTTCTCGACTTCAGCCCCGGCCAGGCGACGCTACTCAACAATTTCGACTGGATGCGCGGCTTTACTTACCTCGAATTCTTGCGCGACGTGGGCAAGCATTTTCCCGTCAGCGGCATGCTCGCTAAGGACTCGGTCAAAGGACGGCTCGAACGGGACAGCGGCATCAGCTACACCGAGTTCAGCTACATGCTGCTCCAGGCCTACGATTTTGTCCTGCTCCACCAGCAGCACGGCTGCGAGCTGCAGATCGGCGGCAGCGACCAATGGGGCAACATCACCGCCGGCATCGACCTGGCCCGCCGGATGCACAGCGTGCAACTGTACGGCCTGACCTGCCCGCTGCTGCTCAAGTCGGACGGCGCCAAGATGGGCAAGACCGAGAAGGGGGCGGTCTATCTGTCGGCCGAGCGGACCAGCCCGTATGCCTTCTACCAGTACTGGGTGAACGTGGCCGATGCCGATGCCGGCGGTGCGATCCGCTTTCTCACCGAGTTGCCGCACGCCGAGATTGAAGCGCTCGACGCCTCGCGCGCCAGCCAGCCGCATTTGCGCGAGAGCCAGAAGCGGCTGGCTGAAGAGTTGACCCGGCTGGTGCATGGCGACGGCGGCTTAGCCGCGGCCCGCAAGGCGACGGAGGTGTTCTTCGGGGCGGAGATCGAAAACCTGTCCGACGCGCAACTGACCGACATTTTTGCCGACGTGCCGAGCACGACCCTCCCGCGCGAGCGGCTGGGGGGCGAAGGGCTGCCGCTGGTCGATGCTCTGGTCGAAGCGGGCTTGGCCAAAAGCAAGTCAGAAGCCCGCCGCACGATCGAGCAGGGGGGCGCGTACGTCAACAATCGCTCGCGTACCGACGTGAGCACCAAACTATCGACCGCCGACCTGGCGAGCGAAACGGTGATTGTATTGCGGAGCGGAAAGAAAAAGTACGCGCTGGTGCGGGTGGGGGAATAGTCAAGCGATAACTCTTTGCGATGCACCGGGCGTTAGTTGCCGATACAATTATGATCTTCTAACTGGCTGGTCAGGGGTGACCTGAGTCAGTCGGATGGGGAACGCAAATGAGGAGTCGCCGCCATCTCCGCTTTGGCGATAAAACCTGAGGCCCTGAAAGGGCCACTTCGGTTGTGCGGGTACCGACCGAATTTGCTTCGTTCTGATTTCCTTTACCGGGTCGATGCGTCTATTCCGCTTGTCGGATTTGCGCAGATCCCTATGGATTCTCGGTCGGCATGCGTGGCCGTGCTAGCGTCGAACGGTGATCCGCGCTCAGCAGTTGAAACCTGCCGAGCGTTAGGTGCTCCTATCGTTTTCGTCTGCTTTCACGACACCTTGCAGTGGTGGAAACAGGGCGCGGTTTCGGCGGAGTGGATCGAAAGCATCCCTTCCGACCGAGTTGAAAGTTTCTTTCAAAGCCACCAAGACGATTTCTCTCCAGAGGCCGTTTATCGAGCAAAAACGCTGGGGCGAGTACGGAGCGAATTTCAACTTTCCTTTGTTGACCTGGGCCTCCTGCCGCTCGTCGAGGCGGAGGTAGGCGCGGCTCTAAGCCATCTTATCGAACGAAATGTATCTGGACTGAAGAATCGACTTGGCTGGAACGACATCACTAACGAGCAGGGGCACTGGCTGCTTAAGTCCGTCTTCTGGCTAGTATCAGGAAAGCTTCTACGGGACAAACTAGTTCCGGGCTTTGAAGACATTGAACTTGCAGACATCGAGGATGTCTTCTCTCGAGTAGCCGAGCACTACGGCACAACTCCATTCCATGCGGGTTCGAAGCAGAAGCTGGCGGCTCTTGAAGAATCAGCGTCTACGATCAATCATTTCAGCAGTTTGGCGCTCGCGACGACAGAGTCACTGGCATATGTCTATGAGAATACGTTGATCTCAAAGGAGACGCGCGCCGCTCTCGGTACGCATAGCACGCCGCCGTACCTTGTAGACTACATCGTTGGCAACCTTGCCGACTGGATTGAGGAAATTCCGGAAAACGACCGGAACGTGTTTGAGCCAGCTTGCGGACACGCGGCATTCCTTGTGTCGGCGATGCGGCTACTCACCCAGCTTCTTCCCCCCGAAAAGGCCGTTCCGAGTCGCCGCGGCCCCTATCTTCGTAGTCGCCTCCACGGTACCGAGCGAGACACGTTCGCCGTCGAACTTGCACGGCTTTCACTTACCCTTACTGACATTCCCAATCCGGACGGCTGGGACTTGCGCGTCGAGGACATGTTTATCGGCCACCGGCTCGCTGAGCAAATGCGCGGAAAGACAATTCTCCTGGCCAATCCGCCCTTCGAGAAGTTCTCCGTTGATGAACTCGCGTCACATCCAAACGCTAGGACGGCGATTGTCGTCAACAACAAAACGGCTGAGATGCTTCGTCGAACATTGCCCGAGCTACAACCAGGAAGTGTGTTCGGAGTTGTAGTTCCCCAGTCCCTGCTGCACGGAACATTCGCTCAGGACCTGCGGCGATATTTGATCGAGCATTTCGAACTCCGAGAAGTCTCGCTGTTTCCCGACAAGGTATTCTCATTCTCGGATGCGGAATCGGCTGTTTTGCTGGGGCGAAGGCTGCCGGAAGGCTCGCGCAATAGGATGACACTTCGGTATCGCCGGATTCGCGAGCGGCAAATGCCCAGATTTCGGGAAACATACGACGCACCAAATTCGCGGATCGTTGAACAATCACGTTTCAACGAGACAGTGCAATGGGTCATGCGCGTTCCTGACCTTGAAGAGGTTTGGCTAGCTTTGAAAGACAATCCGAAGTTGATCGACATTTCGGACGTTATGAAGGGGCTTGATTATCATGGAGAAAAGTTGCCGACGGGTGTTCCCACCTATTCATACGAGCGATTCCAAGGGGCCCATCAAGGCTATATTCGTGCTGAACGCGGCCTGGAAATTCACCAGCTTCCAAAGCTGTACTGGATGAATCTCTCCGCGCCGGCCATCCGTTCGCCAAGAGCGGGTGCAACGGTTGGCATTCCGCAGATTCTAATTGGCTACGCGCGCGTCAGCCGTGGTCCATGGCGACTGAAGGCATTTATCGATCGCCAAGGGCGGCCCATTACGAGTGCTTTTATCGCTGTGCGTCCCCGCACATGTTCGCTGGAATCCCTTTGGGCGATATTGAACTCGCCATTGGCCAATGCATACGCATTTTGCCATCTTGGCATGCGCCATAACCTTGTCGGTGACATGCGCAGGATCCCGATGCCTTCAACGTTCGACCAAATCGAGCCTGCCGCGCGCGCGTACTTAAATGCTGCCTTGGCTGAATCTGATGCCAAAGCGCTTCACACGCTCTTGCTTAAAGTCGATGCCGCCGTACTTCGCCAGTACGCGCTTCCAATCGAGCTTGAGCGGGCTTTGCTGTCAATATTCACGAGCTGGAATCGAGTCGGCGTGCCCTTCAACCAGAACCGTTACTTCCCGCCAGAATTGAGCCAGCCGATAGGCCTTTCTGATTTTGTTGCTTACGAATCGGATTGGCCGACCGCAAATCGAAGACGGGGCGAGCTTGTGGACAAAGAGATTGGCGGGACGATAACCGGTGTTGAGGCTGCAGAACTCGGGCGTCTCCAAGCATACGCGGACTATTACCTGGACAGAGTGTCGCCTCGCCCCACGCATGTGCTGGAGGAACTAGAAGACCGTGTTTTTGGAAGCACGACCATCAGGAAGAAAGGCGTGTGATGCAGGGATTTGAGTATCCAACCGAACCTCACGCTAGGCGGCATGGGCCTAGTGGCTATCAGGATTACGAGAGTTACCGCGATTGGATACGCGATGAGTTCATGTTCCGGTGCGTCTACTGCCTGCACCGCGAGCAATGGTACGACCGGGGAGCCACGTTCAATGTCGAGCATTTCCTTCCTGCCGCTGCAAATCCGGATGGGAAGTTGGAATACGGCAACCTGCTTTACGCGTGCGCCACATGCAACAATGCCAAGCGCGACATTCTGGATGTGCCGAATCCGTGCAGCATCGCATTTGCAGACTGCCTGCGGATCACTGAGAGTGGCGAAGTAGAGGCACTGAATGAAGCGGGGAAGTCGCTTGTCAAGAAATTGCGACTGAACAGCGACAAGAACCTGCGGAACCGTTCTCGGTGGATGCGAATCCTCGCAGTGATTCAGCAAAGCGAGCCTGAACTTTATCGCGAGTGCATGGCATTTCCCGACGAGTTGCCGGACCTCCGAACAAAGCGTGTTCCGTCAAATTCGAGACCTGAAAGCGTTGGCAATTGTTACTTCGCCCTGCGCGAGCGTGGTCAACTTCCAAAAGTCTATTGAACATGACTGGGGCTGCGATCTGTACTGCCCATAAGAGATCAGCGAAGGCTTCATCTCGCAGGAACGACACAATTTGGATCAAGCCTTAGGTAGCTTCGCAGCGCCCGCAGTCGTTTGCGCGTTTCCCAGGTAAACGCGCGCTGCATGATCGGTTCCAATAGCCAGGCGAGCACGCGCGGGCGGGCGGTGAAGGTCCAGGTGTAGGTCAGCCGCGATTCACCGGGGCCGAGATCCTCGTGACGAATCGTGGCGGCCCAGGTCGAGAAGAACGGGGGCCGGTTCACCATCTTCACGGCGGCAAGTCGCGGCCGGTCGAACGCGACATAGACGGTCTTGAACGCAATTCCGCCCAGCGCTCGCCGGCCAACGCAGACGCTCGTCGCGCCCAGCGCCGCTTGGCTTGCGCCGTCGGTCAGGTAGGCGGCGGACAGAAGCGTATCCCAGGCCAACCGCCGCTCGTAGTCGTGCAGCAGGTCGAACACCTGGCTGCTCGCGGCGGGGATGATCTCGCTGACGGAGCCGTGGGGCATAAAAACATCGATTAACTTGCCAGTTGCACCAGCGGCAAGGCTGGCTGCTGGCGATTGGCGGCGACGGCTCGCTGCTCGTGAGCCAGGTCGAGCAGTTCGTACCGCACGTTTCGCTGCCGGGGGATAAAGCCGAGTTCTTCGATGGCGCCGCGAATCTGGTCGAGCGTCAGGTAGTGAACGGTTCCCGCCTCGGCCACCACGTTTTCCTCGATCATCAGGCTCCCCATGTCGTTGGCCCCGAACAGCAGGGCGAGCTGCCCGATCTTCATTCCCTGCGTCACCCAGCTCGATTGGATGTTGGGCACATTGTCGAGATAGAGCCGGGCGACCGCTTGCGTTTTGAGATAATCGAACGAGCCAGCCGGCGGCAGGTGCGCCAGGTCGGTATTTTCGGGCTGGAAGGTCCAGCAAATGAAGGCGGTGAAGCCCCCCGTCTCGTCTTGCAATTGCCGCACGCGCTCCAGATGTTCGATCCGCTCGGCCAGCGTTTCGACGTGGCCGAACATCATGGTCACGCTGCTCACTCCCCCCAGTTCGTGCCAGACGCGCATCACGTTCAGCCAGTCGTCGGTCAGCACCTTGCCGCGGGTGATCTCTTTGCGAACCCGATCGACCAAAATCTCGGCCCCGCCGCCAGGAATGCTCCCCAGGCCGGCCGCTTTCAGGCGCTCCAGCACCGTGCGAATCGGCAGCTTGCTGAGCTTCGTGAAGGCGTGCAGTTCGGGGGGGCTGAAGGCGTGCAGATTGACCTGCGGAAAGTGCGACTTGATGTCGGCCAGCAGCTCTTCGTACCACTCCAGCTTGTAGTCGGGATGCAGGCCTCCTTGCATCAGAATCTGATCCCCCCCCAGCTCGACCGTCTCGCGCACTTTTTGCAGGAGCACCTCGCGCGGCAGGACGTAGCCTTCGGCATGTTTTGGCTGGCGATAGAAGGCGCAAAAGTCGCAGACCGCCGTGCAGACGTTCGTGTAGTTGATGTTGCGGTCGATGTTGTAGGTCCGCACCGGCTCGGGATGCAGGCGGCGCGTCACCGCGTCGGCCGCCCGGCCGAGGGCGGTCAGGTCGCTGCCCTGGAGCAGGGCCAGCCCGTCTGCGGGCGTCAGCCGCTCGCCGGCGGTCGCTTTGTCGAGAATTTGCTGAATCATTCGATTTCGTTCTTTAGCCGGGAGCAAACCTGCTCCCGGAGTTCATTAGTAAGGGACGAACCGGAGGCGCACCGGGACCAGGTTTGGTCCCGGCTAGGAGTTTTTCAAAATGCCGCAGGCCGGCCACCTCGCGCGGGCCGAGCGTAAAATGCAAGTGATCGCGCAAGTAGGTCAGGCATTCGTCATACGTCAGACCATTGGCAGCGTGCTCTTGGCGGGCAATTTGCTCGACATTGGCCACGCCGGCATCGCGGGCCGCGGACAATACGGATGCCAACTCGGCCAGCTCCTCTGACCTCTTTACGGCAGGCGAGACGCCTGCCCCACGCGCCACCCACATCGCAAATACAAACGGCAGCTCGGCCCAGCGACACCAAACGTCGCCCAAGTCCCACGTTTCGACGTACCGGCCAGCCGGGGGATGCATCGCCCGGTCGCCGATCATCAACAGCGCGTCGGCTGCGACTTCTTCGGGCTGGGCGTCGATCGGAAAGGGGACCAGCGCCGGCGACAGGCCGAACCGCTCGGCCAACAGAATGCGAACCAAGGCGGCGCTAGTGCGCGAGCCTTCGTCCAGGGCCAAGGTGCGGATTTCGGCGGCGGGAACGCGGCTGAGTAGCTTCACGCTCCGCACCGGGCCGCGGCAGCCGATGCAAGCGTCGGAAACGATTTGGTAGTCGGGGTTTTGGAAAAATTCGACCGACGGGATCAGGGCCACGTCGAGCCGACCCGCCGCCAGTTGGTCGGCCAATCGACTGGGCAGGTCGAACACCAGTTCGTGCTGCGGCGCGAGACTGGCCAGCCCATACACGAGGGGCTTGGTATTCAGATAAGAGACAGCGCCGATCCGCATGGAATTCTTCCGCGTAACGCGTAAGGTGAAGTGGCGATTGTAGTTGCCGCCGCCGGGATGACCAAGGGCCGGCCCAACGTGAGAAGAACCGCAGCGGGCGAGCCGAGGCAACAAGCTCGACCACTGGTCGGGGCTTTGGGAATCGACCACTGGTCGAGAATTCATTCCAGCCCCAGCGCCCCCGCGGGCGGAATCTGCACGCCGCCGACGCGGCCCAAGCGGCTGTTGGGCAAGAACCGCGGCTCGACCAGCAGGCTGACCCCCAGGTTGTCGCGACTGGCGTCGAAGTTGAAGCCGAACTTCACCAGGAACGATTCGCCGATCCGGACCAAAGCCGCCGACTGCCCAATGTTGCCAGCTTCGCCCAGATCCCAAGAGGCGCCGGCATTGGCGATCCACTTTTCACTCAGCCGGTAGCTCAGCGAGCCGGTGAGCAGGGTGCTGCTGATCGGTCCCTCGGTCGATCGAATGCCGGCATAAACGTTGCCATACTCGGGCCGGCTGATCAGGGCACCGAACGTCGTCTGCTGCAAGCCGTCGCTAAAGACGTCGTAAAAACCGTCCGAGAGCAGCGTAAAGCGATCGCCCAGGTGCCACTGGAAGTCGTAGTCGATCAGGCCGAGCACTTCGCCGAAATTGTCGCGGTCGGGATCGGGGAACAGCGAGGCATCGAGGTCGAGCACGATCCAATCGACGATCCGCTCGCGCCCCGGCAGGCCGCGTTTTGTTTGCCAGCGCTGGCGGAGGCCGAGGCGGGCTTGGGTCATGTCGCCGGCAATTTCGGTGCTGGGCGAGGCGATGTCGCCTTGCAGGTTGCTGCGGAGGGCAAAGTAGCGCTCGTCGAAACGTCGCGGCACGAATGTTCCCACCGGCTGGTCGAAGGTATTAACCGCCATCCTGCGGCGGAACGCCTCGGTCGAGTCGTCGTCGAGCTGGTCGTACAGTGCGAAGCGACCCAGGTCTTCGTCCGCCTCGGCATGAAACACTTCGGCTTCGTACACCACCTTGTGGGCGAGCCCGTTCAAGTTGAACAGCTCGCTTTTGACTTGCGGATCGGCCCGCCACAGAGGCAGGCTCGCCTTGATCCCCGTTTGATAGTAGAGCCGGGTCACTTCCTCGCCGTTCACGTCCTGCCCCCAATAGGCTGCCTCGCCCAGGACATAGGGAACGACCTTCGTCGGCCCCAGTTCCAACGGCAGGTCGAGCTCGTGCCGCGTGGCGGCCCGCAGCCCTTCGACATCGTTTTCCCACGGCAACGGGCTATAGACGGCCAGCTCCTCGGCATTCACGGGGGGCTCGGCCTCGCGCAGCCGGGCGTAGCCGACGTGGGTGTGCTCGTGCCACGTCAGGCGGTCGAAAAAGAGGGACTGGCCAAGCAAAAAGTGATCGGCCCGCAGCCCCTCGGTCTGGGTGAAGAACTCGTTCAGCCGCACGTCGCCCGCCAGGCCGTAGCTGCTGCTCTCGTCGAATCGTTTGAGTTCGAAGCCGGTCGATTCGTCCTTGAAGGTGTCCCACTCCAGCTCGTAATACTGTTCGAGGAAGTTGCGGTCGCTGATCAGGCCCAGCTCGGCCGAAAGCTGCCACTCGCCCGGCAAATATTGGCGGTGCTGGCCAAGAACGCGTCCCCGCAGAGGGTCGGGAAAGTCGAGGCTGCGGCGATCGAGGCCCAGGTTGTCGAGCCCCGAATCGTGAATCCCCCAGGCGTCGAGGTAGCCCCGATACTCGCCCGGCACGCCAAACAGGGTGTTGCCGCGATACTTGTAGTTCGTTCCCAGGGCGGGGCCGCGGTCGCTCAAATAGTCGGTCGAGAGCGACCACTCGCTCCCCTCCGGCGGGTTTTCGATCCCCAACAGTTGATACAGGTCGAGGTCGAGGTAAATCTGATTGCCAAAGATCCCATCGCTTTCGACCTTGATCCGATCGACGTAGTACGTCGGTTCTTCCAGGTCGCTGGCAATCAGAGGCCAGTAGAAGACGGGCAAACCCGCTAGGTAAATGAAATTGTTCTGCGAAGTCGCCAGGTACTGATGCTGGACGACCGGGCTCCCCTGCGCATCGACCAGCGGCAGGCCGGTCAGCGGATCGACCAGCGGCGTCTGCACGTCGTCGATCGCCAGGCGATCGGTCTGGAGCCAATAGCGCGGCACGCCGATCCGGCTGGAGGTGAGCGCCGCCCCGGTCGCCTCGAAGTGCTGGCGATTCACCTGCTGCAAAACGTCGGCCTTGATCCGCAACAGTCCCTGATATTCCGGCACCGGCGTCAGCATCTCGGCCTTCAGCACCACGCCGTACTCTTGCAGCACGTTGTAGTACATCCGGTCGGCGTAGATCACGCGATCTCCCTGGCGGAAGACGATGTTCCCTTCCAGATAGAGTTCGAGCGGTCCCTGGCCGTTGCCCAGCAGTTCGGCCGGGTTGGGGCCTCCCGCCTCGACGTTCGGCACCCAGGCGACGATCCGGTCGGTTTCGAGCGAAACGGTCCCTACTTCGTCGATTCCGGAAATGACCATTTTGATGGGCGCGGGGAACGTCACGATCCGTTCGTTTCGATCGGGATCGACCTCGGTGCGGAAATCCCAGCGACCGCCGCCGCGCGAGAAAATTTGAATCCGATTGGTGAGCGGCGACGCGCCGGGAAGGCCGGGCGCAAAGGGCTGCCCAGTGGGAGGCGCGATCTCTTCGCGGGCGTACTGAACCGGCATCACGCCCGGCGGAGCGGGCCGCCGCGCATCTAACCCGCGTTGGAAGATTGCCGGGTAGTTTGCAAGGTCCGCGCCGGTTTCCGCCACGGAGTGACCGCTTACCGGCGCTGCCAGTTCAATCCCTGCCGTCGTGTGGAACCGACCGAGCCAGGTTTCGTCTTGCAGCGATTGGGCCTTCTTGCGGCTGATGGAATGTGGATCGCCGCTCCGGCCGAATTCGACCGCCACGCCCCCTTCGAAATAGGCGATCACCTTGCTCGGCTGGCCGCTGAACGCCTCGGCGCGATCGATCCACAACACGGCGTCGCTCGCGCGGGCCGAAACATTCCCTTGCTCGATCCGGCAATCGCCGCGCAGCACCCAAACCTCGTAGCTCCCCTGCGGCCAGTGCGTCGCCCCCGTGGCCCGAATGCGAATCGGCTCGTGCTGGCTGCCGACGGGAAGTTCGATGTCGGCGGCAGCGGCGCCGCCGGCAATCCAAACTCCAAAACTCAAAATCCAAAAATGGATGAACGTAATCGCTCGAAGTTGCCGATGGTTGAATCCCGATGACCCCGCTCCGCGCGCAGCACCAGCGCCCGAGCGCAAGCCGTGGCGCTCGCTCGCGCGAAACGAGCGGCAGGTCGAACCGTGGCGTGTCAGAATCGGGGCATCCTTGCCGGGCGGCGGCTGCTCTCGGGCAGCCGCGATTAAGCGAATCGCACCAGCAGCTTACGCTGCGCCTGGAATCAGGCGGGGCGGATTATAGGAAGGGCCCGGAAAGCGGGCAAGGCAAGAGTAGAGGTGCGAGCGGCCATTTGTCCTGGCGACGAATCCGCGGGCGCATCGCTCGCTAGGCCATCCCAATTTCTCAACGCAAAACGCAAAGATGCGAAGTTCGCAAAGGCCGCAAAGCAGTACACGACGGCCTCCCTTGCGCCTTCGCCTGCTTTGCTGCTTTGCGTTAAATAGGCAGAGGTAGGACCCTGAGCCAGTTCTCGCGGTGAGTGATTTTCGGTTTCCATTGGCACCCGGCCAGGCAATTTGGCCAGACACTTCGAGGTTGCGGCGGCGAGGGGCCGATTATCGCCGCATCGCTGATAAGCCTGACGCGCCAGCTAAGCAATCCGCAAATTGCTTCGCTTGCGCTTCAGGCTTAAATAGGGCCCGCTATCAGTTCTCTGCCAGCTTCAGCCGCAGCTCGGCCAACTGGGCCTGCCGCTGGTCGGCGCTCGCCTGGGGATCGAACGAGAGGGACCGGCCGCAGAGCTGCGACAAGTGCTCTGCCGCGGCGATCCGCTGCGGTAGCTCGCCCCGGCCCAAGAGCGCGAGCCAGACTCGCTTGTCGTCCAGCATCCAGGCGGCGACACGGGCCGGAGAGTCGGGGCCGGCATGCGCGTTGTCGGCGAGAATCCGCTGGATCCGCCCCCGCTGCTCGGTATCGAGCGATTCGCAGTCGAGCGACCGCAGGAACGCCAACACCCCTTGCCCGGCCGCACGTAGTTGACGATCGGCCGCTTGTCGCTGAGCGAAACTTTCAGCAGCCAAGCCTTCCACAGCGGCCCGCCAAGCGCGGCGCTCGCTCAGCACGTCGCGCCCCGCCCGTGCCAACAGCGCCGCGGCGACCTGATCCGCCTGCTCGCCGACGCGCCAGTTCGGGCGCAACTGGGCGAGCAGCGGAAACAAGTGCCGCTCGGCGATTTCCGGTTCGAGGATCGCCAGATGCCAGATGTCGGCCGCGGTCCAGGTTTGCGGTGTTTTGCCCCGGATTTCCAGCGTTACGTCGCCCCGCGGCGGCTGAGTGAAACAGATTTCGGCCGGCTGCTTTGTGCCACTCGGTCGGAGAGATAGGACGAGCTTGTTGCGCTCCAAAGAGAGCGTCAATTGGCCCCGCTCGTCGTGCAGTTCGTAATGGGCCACGAGCGACCCAGGCTGCGCACAGAGCTTGAGCGACTGCCGCGCCTCGCCCGCCGCCGCCGAATCGACCGCCAGGCAGTGCTGGCCGCAGCGAGCGCTTTCCAGGACGATTCGCCCGCCGACGATCTCCAGCCGCAGCCAGTCGGTCTGGGTCCACAAGGTGTCGGTGGAATGTGGCGCGGCTGCCGCACCATCCGGCGGGTGAGCCTGAGCGAAGAGGCTTTCGCCCCAAAACGTCCCGCTGTGAAGCGAGAGCATCATCGCCGCCGATAACAAGACGATCCTCTTCCGCATGGCGTAGCCCTCTTGGCATCCATGGGTCCGACCGGGAGAGGAAGGTAGGTTCCCCTCGCGACCGCGCAGGGTTTCCCTTGCTTCTTGTATCGGAAACCGCTTGTCCGTTCCAAGGGGAAAAAGCGGCCGCGACGCTAAAATTGCAGACAATCTGCAAGGAGCGCCAGCAGCGCTAGCAACTCGGCCTTTACACTCAACCTTCACGAAGGCTTCAGGTGGTTGGCCATCTTGTGGCAACCAAAGAAATGGTGTATCGCTCGCAAAGGCATCCATCTTTCTTTTCAACGCAAAGGCGCCAAGTTCGCAAAGGCCGCAAAGCAATACACGACGGCCTTCCTTTGCGCCTTCGCGCGCTTTGCCTCTTTGCGTTAAAAACGCGGGGGGTATGACCTTGGAGCCCGAGTCTCGCAGTGAGCGCTTTCGGGTTCGATTCAATTCCAGAAGGCGTTTGCGATCCGGCGTGCTGCCGCCTAATTGGACAGCGCCAGGTTCTGGATTTGGAGTTTAGCACGGTGGTTGTTTTGG
>JBBDYF010000294.1:0-62461 GCA_040901775.1 Pirellulaceae bacterium
ACGCTGTGATCGCTCGGATCGACGAAATAGACTTCGATCCGCTGCCGCCAGTTCTGAAAGAGCTGGGCCGGCGATTGAAACGCCGCATGCCGGGGATTGCCTCCGTCGTCGCCGGTTCCGATCGGCTCGCCCCACAGACCCTCGACGGGTTGGGCCTCGAATTGGTGATAGTCGTCGGTATCGTTGAATTGCTCGCGGCCGCTAGCCGAGCTTTCCGAGCCCTCCGGCCCCAGCGGGCCGGTGCTGGAAGTTTGTGACGGATCCTTGAAATGCCGCGTGGTAATCTCGTCGAGCAACTGCTGGGCCAGCCCGTCGGCGATGGTCCGATCGACGGCATCGCTGGTGGTTTGCAGCGAACTTTCCACCCCCAGCAGCAATACGGAGCCAGCGAGGGCCAGAATGGTAATCGCTACCATCGCCTCGATGAGCGAGAAGCCGCGGCGGCGGCTCGATCGACGATGGCGGTGGGGAGCGGGCGAGTCGCCCGCCCAATGCCGTGAAGCCATGGCGGGGATCTCCGAGTTTGAACGAACGAAGTTAGCCAGCACAACGAAGGGGACAAAAAGACACGGCGGGGTCCCCTCTAGCTCCCAGCTATCCCCGCCGTGCCGAGAACCAACGCCCCTCCCCGAGGCGCGGTTGCATGAAAACCCTAGGTCATGCGGGGGACAAGTCAAATCGCCGGCAAAGCGCGCAGCGAGCGGCGGACGTGACGAATGTGCCGCCAATAGGAGATGTCGCTTGACGCTACGCGTCTTCTTCCCAGTACATCTCGGGAGATTCCCAGGTGAAGCGGTGGCGCGCGGGCCGGGCCGTCAGCAGCTTGGGGGGCGGCGGCGTCGGCTGAGCCGGGGCGACGATCGGCCGCTTGGGGGTCGCGGCAGGTGCGACCGGGCGCGCGGGGGCCGGCGGCACGACGGCCAGCGGCCAGGCATCGGGCAAGTCCAGTTCGGGAGGCGGCGGCGAGGGGACTTCGGCGAGCGGCCAAAAGTCGCGGTCCCATTCGCGCGGCACGATTTTATAGCGTGGCGTCACTTTCCGCTTCTTCTCTTTCGGAGGCGGAGGAGCGGGCAATTCCTTGGGGGGCAGGTCGAGCACTTCGTCGTACCACTGCTCTTCCGCGGCGGCCTGCAAAAACAGCGGGTTCGGATCGACCGCCGCGCGCAGCGGCGCTGCTGGATCGGGAGCGATCGGCGGCGGAGGAGGGGGAGGCAACTCTTGAACCGGACGGCGACGTCGCTTGACCGGTCGCGGATCGACCTCTTCTCCCCGATGCGGCAACAGGCGGATGTCGGCCTTCGCCTCTTCGAAGATTTCGGTGATGTGCTCGTGGCAGGTGAACATGATGATCTGGTGGCCGGTGCGGGCGAAGTCGCATAGAACCTCGGCTGCCAGGCGGACGCGGCCCGAATCGAAATTCACCAGCACGTCGTCCAGCACCAGCGGAAGCGTCGTGCCGCGGCGGGCGAACGACGTGACCAACGCCAGCCGCAAGGCGATAAATACCGCCTCGCGCGTGCCGCGGCTGAGGACATCCAGGGGCAGCGAATCCCCCCGGTCATTCTCGATCCGCAAATTGCGATGGTCGAGCGGCATCCAGACCCGCCGGTAGTGCCCGTCGGTCAGCCGGTGCAAATACTCCGAAGCTTCCCGCAAGGTCTGCGGCTGGCGATCGGTTTCGTACCGCTTGCGGACCACTTCGAGCACCTGGCCGATCACGGTCAGCAGTTTCCAGCGGCGGATCGAGTCGGCCAGTTCGCGTTCGGCCTGTTTCACCTCTTGCAGGGTGTGGCCCAGTTGCTTGTCGGCGGCGAGCGACTGCATTTCGTGCGTGCAGGCGCCGCGACGTTCGTGCAGGTGGGCCAGGCCGGCCCGAATCTCTGCCAGTTGCTTTTGGCGGTCGTCCCAGCGGGGGCGGATGTCGCGCCCTTCGCGGTGGAACACCTCGGCGACCGCTTCTTCCTTGAATTGCCCCGCCAGTTGTTGCAGGATGCGCGCGGTCAGTTCGACCTGTTGACGTTTCAGATCGGCGGCCCGTTCGCAATCGGCAGCCGCTTTGCGAAAGCCCTTGTCGTCGTTGACTCCAGCCAGTGCCAACAGCGCCTGGTATCGGCGATCGGCCCGGCGGGACAGCGCGACGGTGCGATTGCGCTCCTTGGTGAGCCGGCGGAGCTTCTTCTCGACGGCGGTTCGCACTTCGAGCGTCTCTTTCTCTTTGGTCAGGGCCTGGATCAGCTCGCGGACCTTGACCACCGGCTTGTCGGCGGCCGACGGCAGGTGAACGTCATCGCCGATTTGCTGGATGCGATTTTTCAGCAGCAGCATTTCCCGCTCGCGCTGGTCCAGTTCGTCCTTGCGCATGTCGCGACGGCGGCGCAATTCTAGCACGCCGGCGTTGCTCTTGACGACCTGCTTGACCTTCATCGGGGCGAAGTCTTCGGGTAGGCCGACGCTCCGCAGGGCATTCCGCCAGCGATGCCGGGCCTCTTTCACCCCTTCTTGGGCCGCGACCAGCCGGCGCTCGGCGGCCTGGTGGCGCTGCTCGGTCGATTCGCGCTCGGTTCGCACCGGGATCAGCCGTTCTAGATCGCGGAGCTCGATTTCGGCCTCGCGCATGCGGGCGTCGAGCGATCCGTTGCTGACCGGCAGCTCGACGTCGATTTCGTCCCGCTCGCGCTTGGCTTCGGCCAGTTGCAGGCGGTGCTGTTCCAAGTGGCGGTGGTTGTCGGTGATGCTCTCTTCCGAGGTACGTTCGAGCAACAATTTGCCGCCGACCGCCATGCCGGCCATGACGAACCCGAACATCGCCCAGGGCCAGCCGCTGGTCACCCAGTTGTTGGTGCCGCCGATCGCGCCGAACAGCACCAGGGCGACGCCAATCGAAAAGAACGCACCCACCAGCGCCGTGATGCGGACGGGCGTTTCGTCGAACGTATGCAGCTCGTCGCTGTCGAACTCGAGTTCCGTGCGGCGGCGATCGAGCTGGTCGATCCGCTCTTCCACCTGGATGCGGCGGCGGAGCAACGAAACCTTGTGACCCGCCTCTTGAATCGCCTGGTTCAGATCGGGCAATTGCCGCGCCCGGCCGACGGTTTCGTACTGCTGCGCGGCGTGATCCAGTTCGCGTTTCGACTCGGCGACTTCGTGCTTGGCCTTTTCGAGCTTTTCGTTTTCTTCCCGAATTGCCTGCGACGGACGCCGCAGCACGGCCATCGTTTCGCGGGGCAACTCGTCGAGGCTTCCCGCCCCGGCGCTCTTGCTGAAACCGTTGACGGCGGCCTCGATTTCGCCGTCGAGCCGTTTGACTTCATCGCGCAGCTTGGCCAGCCCGTCGTCGAGCGACATGATCCACTGCGACTGGTCGTGCAGGGCCTCGATCCGGGCGGCATGGCTGAGCAGCAGCCGGTTCACTTCGAGCGACGCCAGATCCTTGCGGTAGTCGTTGCGGTGGGCGACCAGCTTCTTCAGCCGGATGCGGCATTGGTCGATGCGCTTCAGGCAGGCCTCGAGCAGTTCGACCGCCTTGTCGGGCAAGGGTCGAATGTCTTTCAGTAGGTCGAGCTGCCGCAGAAAATCGGCCCGCTGGTTCCAGACCGTTTGCACGTCGAGCGCGGCCCGCAGAACGTTCGCCCCCGCTTCGATCTCGGCGATCTGTTTTTCGAGTCCCGCCGCTTCTTCGGCCAGGGTTTGGCGAAGCGTCGCCACGTCGCACCAGCGGTTGCGGGCGGCGGTGTGTCGTTTCAGTTCGGCCTTGAGCTCGTGACGCCGGGCGAGCAGATCGGGAATCCGGCTCGGCTCATCCTCGGCTTCGGCCAGCAGCCGCGTGCGAGCCGCCGCCGTATCGCGCAATACGTCAATCAGCGAAACCCGGTCCAGCCCGCTGGTGAGCTTGTAGAGATAGTCGGCCGCGGCGGTTTCGTCGAGCGAGCCGAGCTCTTGAATCTCTTTCAGGCCGATCGCGAAGACGTTGTTGTACGTCGGCTCATCGACCCCGGCGAGCAGGTCGTCGAGCTTGGCGGCGTCGCGCTGTTCGCCCCGGTCGTCCACCAGCGAGAGCGAGCCGCTGTCGTCGGGCAGGTCGGTCAGCTCTGCCGAGCGATGGGCGAGGAACTGCCCCACGGCATCGGCCAGCAGCAATCGCCCGCCCGGACGCCCGCCGTTGACCGGCGGCAAATACTTTTTTCGGCGATCGGCCGTGAAGCCGTACAGCACGGCACGGACGAACTGCATTAGCGTCGTCTTGCCCGCTTCGTTCGGGCCATAGACAACGGTCGTGGTATCGGCCAATTCGTCGATCTTCAGGCCGTTCCAGACCCCAAAGCCGTCGATATCGATCGTGCGAATCTTCATCTCGGCTGGCTCCCTGCCGAATGTCTGCGGCAACCGTCTTGGTTGTCGATTGTCTGAAAGGCAAGCGGACGGCTTTCCCTACGCATCACGGTCGTCGGCTCCCAAAAGCTGTGCCCCGGTCAAAGCCGCTTCGCGCAAAATCTCGCGGTGGTCGTCGGCGGTCCAGTTGCCGAGTTCGGCCAGTTCGGCGGTGCGGAACTGCTCGGGAACGTGAACGGTCAGGTCAATTTCCTTCGGCTCGGCGTCGGTCAGCAATTTCAGACTGCGGAGGAAGTCGCCGACCATCGAATCCTCGGCAATCCACTCGGCCGGCAACTCGGGCGCTTCAAACTCGACCCCAACCGACCAGACCGGTGGCTTGCTCGCGCCATGTTCTTTACGCAGCCAGGCGAGCAGTTCGCCGGCCAATTCGTGCCGCTTGGTGGGGCGGGCCAGGTGCTCGATGCCGCGCAACTTCCACTCGACCAGCAGCGGCCGCTCGTCGGCGTGCGTTCGGAGCACCTTAATTCGCTCGGTGAGCACCTTTTGCAAGTCGCCAAGGCTCGCGCCATCGGGGGCGGCAAGCGATTCGCTCTGCCAGCGAATGGCATCGGTCGGAATGAACTGGGTGCGCAATGCGCGATCGGCCGAGACATGCACCAGCGTGCAGCCGTGGGGGCCTTCCTGCGCGAGCGAACGCCCCTGCGGGCTGCCGGGATAATGCACCACCCGGTGGGCGCTGCCCAGCGAATGCCGCTGCGGCTCGCCCCCCAGGGCCCAGTAATCGACTTCTTCCGCGGTCAGCCGCTCGGCGTCGGCCGTGCCATAAGCGACCACAATCGTGGTCAGGCCGTCGGCATCGCCGGCGAACTTGCCGACCTGTACCAGCGAGGTGCCGTGCCAACTGCGCCCCACGATATTGGCCACCGGCCGGTCGCCCCGAAAGTGCGACAATTCCTCGGCTTCCAGGGCCGGAAAGACTTGCACCCCGCTGGGCAATTTGGCGATCGCCGGCCAATCTTGCTGCGGATCGAGCTTGCCGCAGGCCCAATAGACGGCGATTCCCTGCTTATCCAGACGCTCGAATTGCTCCAGCAAAAAGGCGAGCGCCCGCGGCGTCGCCAACTGCAAATCGACCAGGTCGCCCGCCAGAACGACAAAATCGACCCGCTCTTCGATCGCGGCGTCGAACACCCGCTGAGCCGCAAGGTACGGGGCGTCGATCAGCAATTCGCGCAGCGAAGCCGGCGCGTCGGGCGCGGCATCGAGCGGTTCGTGCAGCGCAAAATCGCTGGCGTGCAGAAATCGAAAATGTTGCCCAGCCATGAGCACCTCCCTGCGCTCTGGATCGAAACCGTGCGTTTGGCCCTACAGGCCCAAAACTTTCCCTAGGGCTGCGAACGACTACCTTGACCGGGTAATGTAGCGGAACTGCATGAAACGGCAAAGTGCAACCCACAAAGCGCTTGACACGCCAAACTACCTGCCCGTCATCCACCCATGAACCGCGACTTTCTCCAGCTTGCCTGGTCGCCGCAAATTGAGGAAGATTGCCGGCGGATCGTCCGTCTCGCCGTGTTTGAAGACCTCGACCGGGGATACGACTGGACGACGGTTGCTCTCGTGCCCGCAGGTGCCACGGCCGCGGCCGACGTTGTGGCTCGCCAGGCGGGGGTCGTCGCCGGCCTGGAAGCGGCCCGGATCGCGCTCGACGAAATGGACATCGAGGCCCAGTGGCGGCCCGCCGTGCGCGACGGCGACGCGGTCGAGCCCGGAACCGTGCTAGCTAGCCTCAGCGGCTCGGCTCGCGACCTGCTGACGAGCGAGCGAATCCTGCTCAATCTGATTGGCCGCTTGTCGGGAATTGCCACCCTGACCCGCCGTTACGTGCAGGCGATCGCCGGCACCCAGGCCCGGCTCTACGACACGCGCAAAACCACCCCCGGCTGGCGACGGCTGGAAAAATATGCCGTGCATTGTGGCGGCGGAAACAATCATCGCACCGGGCTGTTCGACGCGGTGCTGATCAAAGACAACCACCTGGCGCTCGGCCGGCAGGCAGGCGTGGGGAGCGGGTTTACGCCTGCCGAGGCGGTGGCTCGGGCGCGGCAGTTCGTGGCCGAGTCGCTGGCGGGCGAGCCGAACGCCGCGGAGATGGCCGCGCTGATCGTCGAAATCGAGGTCGATTCGCTCGCTCAATTGGCCGAAGTGCTGCCCGCCGGTCCCGATATCGTTTTGCTCGACAACATGACGCTCGACCAGTTGCGCCAAGCGGTCGCTTTGCGCGATGCGGCGGGCAGTGCCGCGGAGCTGGAAGCTTCGGGCGGAGTCAATCTCGATACCGTGCGGGGAATTGCCGAAACGGGCGTTGAGCGAATCAGCGTGGGTGCCCTCACGCACTCGGCGATCGGCCTGGATGTCGGCCTCGACTGGCGGCTGTAAGGGCAGGACTGACAACAATCACGCGGCATTTCAAAGCGACGCGTAACAGCCGTGGTTCGCTGCGCGAACCACAGCCACCCGGCCGCGTCAAATGTCGTGCAGAATCAAACGTAGCGGCAACCGCCGGTGCGTCTCGTCGGCCTCGCCTTCGATCAAAGCACTTGCGGCCTGCTCGATCTGGTGAGCGGCCGTCAGCAGGCTCGGCAGATCGAGCCCGAGTATTCGCCCATCCCGCAGCAGCGACTGCGGTACGGCTGCGAACAGCGCCCGAGCCCGGGCGGCATGCCGTTCGATTCCCACTGCCTTCCCTTCGCGCAGCTTCACTCCCGCGGCGGCCAGCTTAATCAGCCCTTTCAGAAAGTCGGCCCGCCCGCCGCGCCGGCCGCAAAAGTGCCAGGCGCTCTCCCACGCCTCGTGCGCTTCCCAGTAGTATCCGTAGTTGAACAGGTCGTTCCCGTAGCGATACGCCGCTTGCAGCGCGGCGTCGTCGGCCAGCGGCGCGTCGTGCCGGCCGAAGCTGTGCCCGGCGGGATCGCTGAGCGGATGCGGCGACTGGCCGGGAACGTAGCTATACGGCGGAAAGGGCCGCTGCGTATAGCGCGGCGGATCGACAGCGCTCATGGAGCCGCCCGTTGTTGACGATGGACAAGAATCGTTAAACTGCGACGAAGCCCACATTCTGAAGGATACCGCATGAACAGCCAGCTTCGAATCGTCTTTGCCAGCGTGCCCAAGTGATCCATCCCGCCGCGGCTAGCCCGGACAAGCTGCTGGCCGATTGCGACATCGTTCGCACGCGCCGCGGTGGGCCCGGCGGGCAGCACCGCAACAAGGTCGAGACAGCCGTCGTCATCACCCACCGGCCGACCGGCATTCAAGGACAAGCGAGCGAACGCCGCAGCCAAGACTTGAACCGCCAGGCAGCCGTGCAGCGATTGCGCGTTCGCTTGGCGATTGAAGTTCGGGCGCCTACCGACGCCGACGCCCCGCCGAGTCCCCTCTGGCAATCGCGAGCTCGGGGCCGGCAATTGGCCGTCAGCACCGGACATGCCGACTTTCCGCCTCTGTTGGCCGAGGCGCTCGATCGGCTGGTCGCGGCCAGTTGGGACGCCGCGGCGGCGGCCGAGCGGCTGGGGGTGACCACGTCGCAGCTCGTCAAGTTTTTGAAGCTCGAGCCCGAGGCACTGGCGCAGCTCAATGCCGAGCGCCGCACGCGGGGAATGCGAGCTTTGCAGTAGCGCGGACTGGCGGCAACTGGGCCGATTCGCCTTGACCGCCGCCGCCCGCCGTTGGAAGATGCCCGCCGCTTATCTGGAGGGGCGTGTGTGTCTGGTTCCCAACCCAATCCGCAAAGCTGCTGGCGGCCCATGACGGCCGGTCGGGCACTCGTGCTCGATACACTGCATTTCGCCCGCCGGGTGCCGCTGTTTCCGGTCGAACAGACGTTCGACCTGGCGCGGGTCGCTGCCCTGCGCAAGCAATCGCCGCGGCGAATCTCGTGGGCCGTGCTGTTTCTGAAGGCCTACGCCCTGGCGGCTCGCGAACAAGCCGTCTTGCGGCGGGCCTACGTTCGCTGGCCCTGGCCGCATTTTGTCGAGACGTCGGCGAGCGTCGCCATGCTGACGATCAACCGCCAGCATCGAGGGGAAGACCGCCTTTGCTGGGGACGCTTCATTTCGCCCGAGAGCCAGTCGCTCGCCAGTCTGCAACGACGGCTCGATCGGTACGAACGCGAGCCGGTTGAAAAGGCGTTCGACAAGCAGCTCCGGCTGAGTTGGATGCCGGCAACCGTGCGCAGGCTGTTGCTGGGCTGGAATCTGAACGTGGCCGGACGGCACCGGGCGATCCGCGTGGGCACGTTCAGCATGTCGTCGCTGGCCGGGCAGGGAACGCTGAACCGGGGGCATCCAAGTTTTCTCACGTCGAGCCTGACGTATGGCCCGCTCGACGAGCGCGGCCGCACGATCGTCACCCTGCTGTGCGATCACCGCGTGCTCGACGGAGTAGCCGCCGCCCGCGCCCTGACCGACCTGCAGCAGATTTTCCACGGGCAGATCGCCGAGGAACTCGCCGCGATCAAGTTGAAGAAAGCGGCGTAGGCCCTGTGCGATAGCCCAGGTCTTTCGGACACCGGAGTGAGGCCTCCAAAATCCAAGGAACCCGGCTGTATAGGACTCCGGCGCACGCTTGTGCCGGATGAACCGAATTCAGTTCGGGATCGAAAACGGCTCCCTCACGGCCGCCCGGATGAGGTAGATTTCAGTAACCCGCCCCGCCCCCCGCGGGGCGGTGCTGTTTGACAACCGCCGCATAACGCGCCGCTGCGATCTCCTGCGCAGCCGACCGCGGCCGCGTCCTGGAAAACCCGCCCATGAATTCGGAACAACTGGCCCGCGCCCTGCCCGAGGCGGTGCTTTCGTTTCGCGGGTACAACGTTACCAACTTGGGCCGCAGCCGGGAACTGCTGGTGCATCCGGCTTACGGCGGCACGGTCGAGCAGCACCTGGCGCTGATGTCGCAGGCGGCGGCCGACGAACTGCACCGGCCGGTCGATCTGGCCGCGCGGGTTCGCAGCGAGCAGGAAACGTCGCTCGAGTCGTACGGCGATGCGATCGCCCTGATCATGGCCATGGAAGCGGCCCAGTTGGACTTGCTCGAACGGCATTTTGGCATCGACTATCGCCGAGCGAAATTCAGCTTCGGCTACAGCCTGGGCGAGATCGCGGCTCTGGTGGCCGGGGGCGTCATGGACGGGGCCGACGCCGTGCGCATCCCTCTGATTTTGTCGGAAGATTGCGCGGCGCTCGCCGCCGACGTGACCCTGGGGGTGCTCTTCACCAAGGCGACGGCTCTGCCGCTGGAAGAGATTCGCCGCGCCTGCCTGAGCGTCAACGAGCAAGGCCAAGGAGTGATCGGCATTTCGTCGTACCTCGCGCCGAACTCGATCCTGATCCTCGGCCAGGGAGACACGCTTCAGCGATTCTTCGAAATCGCGCGAACCAAGGTGCCCGAGCGGCTCTATCTCCGCCGGAACGAGCATCGCTGGCCACCGCTGCACACCCCGATCACCTGGCAGAAGAACGTTCCCAACCGGGCCGCCCAGGCCCTGCATACGACCAAGGTGGGCGCGGCGGGTCCGCGGCCCAACGTGCTGTCGCTGGTGACAGGGCAGTTCAGCTACACGCCGGCAAACACCCGCGAGCTATTGCATCGCTGGGCCGATCACCCGCAAAAGCTGTGGGACGCGATCTATGCCACGCTGGCCAGCGGCGCCGAGACCCTGATTCACGTTGGCCCGGCACCCAACCTGGTGCCGGCCACCTTCAAGCGACTCAAAGAAAACGTTCTGGGGCAACTGGCGGCCAGTCTTAGCCTGCGTGCGATCTCGGCGGTGGCTGCCCAGCGGGCCTGGCTGCAACGGCTGTTGCCCCAGCGAGCCGCCCTGCTGCGAGCGCCGTACATCGAGCAGCTGATCCTCGAGGATTGGCTGCTCGAGAATGAGCCGCTGTAGGTGGCGACCGCCGGAACGACACAGAGGGGCGTTCCCTACAGCCTGCGACCATCCTTACGGCAATTCATAGCAGGCGGCTTCGGTGGCGTTGCGGACCAGCAGCTTGTTGCCGTACAGGCAAAGGTTGTTCCACGTTTGGCCGTCGAGCGCGGGAAAGCTCGCTAGCTCGACGAATTTTTCCGGGTTCGCCTCGACCAGGGCGACCAGCCCATCTTCGTCCTGCACGAGGATCTTATCGCCGACTCCCAGGATTTGCCCGTGGCCATAACGCCCCTTCTTCCAGCGGCGCTCGCCGCTTTCGGCCGCGACGCATTCGAGAATACCGCCGGACAGACCGTAGATGTGGCCGTCGATTACCGTGACGTTGGTAAACTTGGTTTCCAGCACCAGGCGATCGGCCCAGACGGTTTTCGCCGTCAGCTTGCCGCCGCCCGTTGTAGCAAGCGAGATCACCTCGGCCCCGCCCCCGTAGCCTTTGCTCAGCAGCACCCGGTCGCCGGCGAGCGCCACCGGCTGCGACGCGCAAGCGTCTTGGTTGCTGTGCCCCGGCCAGGGATGCGACCACAAAACCTCGCCCGTTTTCGGATCGTGACCGCTGGCGGTCGCTTCGTTGACGCTCAGAATTTGTCGCACGCCGGCCAGCGTGGCCAGCGCGGGCGAGGCATAGCCGATCTGGTCGTTGCCACCTTGCCAGGCGACTTCGCCGGTTTCCGCCCGGAACGCGACGAGCGATTTCGCCTTCCCTTCTAGTCCGCCCGCGGGCACCACCACCAGGGCATCCACGATCAACGGCGAAGCGGCCCGGCCCCAGGAGACGAGCGCCTCGTCGGCGGCGTCGCTCAGTCCATAGCGCTTTCGCAGATCGTCTTTCCACAGCAGCTTTCCCGTCTGCCCATCCAGGCAACGAAGCACGCCGGTCGCGCCCAGTGCATAGACCCGGCCGCCATGAAGGGTGGGAGTGCTGCGCGGGCCCAAGCCGCCGAGCGGGTTGTAGTGCCGGGCCTCGATCGCGTGCCCCCACACCGGCTTGCCGGTTGCAATCTCGTAGCAGGCGACCCACTCCTGGTCGCCCCGTTGTTCGAGCGTTACCGCAAAGCCATTCACCGCCGCGAAGCCGGACCAGCCCGCGCCGATCGGCCGCTTCCACAATAGCTTGGGGGGCGAGGCAGCCCAGTCGCCGCTCAGTTCGGGGCCGGGCAGGTAGCAATCGCGGTTCGGACCCAAAAACTGGGGAAAATCGTCGTCGGTGGTGGTCGTCAGATCGGCCCGCGCGTCGTGCGCCACCGGCTGTAGCTTTCCCACCACTTGATCGGCCGCCGGACTCCAGCCCGGCTCGAACCGGGGGACCATGTTGCCATCGACCCCGACGTACCGAACCGGCATCGGAATTTGAAAGTGGGCGAGAACGATGGAGACGACAAACAATCCCGCCAGCGCGATCGCTCCGATCAGCAGGCCGCGCCGCCACCCTGCCGAGTAACTGCTGACAAACGAGAACCAGCAGAGCAGCGTCATCGCGGCGAGAAAGGCGAAGATCAGCGTCAGGATGTTGGCCACCGCCATATCGTTCAGCGGCGCGGGCATCCGGTCGATCCGCGGTAACGTGCGCACCACCACGATCAGAATCAAGCAGATCGCCACGGTGAACCGAACCGCCAAGCCGGGAATCCATCGCGGCGCCGCGGCAAGCGACGAGATACGAGCAATCGTAGGTTGGTCGGTGGTCATCGTGCGAGTGTCTTGAAAGTTGGGGGTAGGTCAGATCGCGGTACGCGTCTTCATAAACAGTCCGTCGAACGGGGCCAATGCCCAAACGTTGGCAGGGTGAGTTTTGCTAATCGCTGTTCTTGTTTTTTCGCCGTCGCCAGTTTTGCTTATCACTTGCAACCCATTGGAACTGCGGCACTTGCGTCTCGATCAGCGATTCGCGATTCGCCTTTTCGTTGATCGAACCGATAAGCGTAATGAATTGGATCGTCGCTCCGCGTAGGTTCCGCCTGCCGGGCGGAACCTGGTGTCTTTCCCAAGAATCACCACCTAAGGCAAGGCTCCTCCCGGCAGGAGGAGCCTACCAATCCGCCCGGCTGTCGGCACCCGCCACACGTTGCACCTCGCTGGCTAGGAGAACGGTGGACAAGGGTGACTATCGAGAAAAAACATGCGCGCGTCAAGGAACTTGCGCGCGGCATTTTTCGCACCCGCGACTTGCGCCTTGTAAGTCGGTCGTAAGTCCCCGCGCCGATTAGCGATATGACGGCCACGCTTGCCGCAAGTCGAGCCGTTTTTTTCCCTCGCGCGACTAGTCTGGTCTTCCCAGGCGCTTCAGCGAGCGCCGCGAAGAGTCTGGAGGTGGGCAAACAGGTCGGACAGTTCCCGATCGGTAACGTCGTTCAACAAGCCGCTGGGCATCAGCGAGAGGCGGCTTTTGCGAAGAGCCACAATCTCGTCGCCGGCAACGCGCACCGTCGTATCGGGGCCGGTTTGCACCAGCGTGCCGTCGGGCGATTCATAGACGATCAACCCGCTGACGATGCGTCCCGAACCGGCGATGACCTGCGTCGTTTGATAAAGGGGCGAAACTTCCTTGTTTGGATCGACGATCGCGGCCAGCAAATCCTCGCGCGACAGGCGGCCCGCCGCCCCGGCCAGGTCCGGCCCCAGGGGACTATTCCCCGCGTGGCACTTCTGGCAAGCCTTCCGCTCGAACACGGTGCGGCCGCGAATGGCATCGCCGCTTTCCCAGTCGATGGTTGCCGCCCGATCGTGCCACTGGGCGGCGGTCGTCGCTCCCAGCGCCGCCAGCCGGCGGGCAGCTTCGGGGCGATCCTTGGCGAGCCAGTCGAACCAGGGCTGATAAGCGACGAGTGGCTCTTTGACTTCACGCTCGTCGATGGCCAGCGACTGCCCCGTCCAGCCTTCCAGCAGATCGGCGAGCGACCGTCGAACGCTCCGCCCTTCGGGTGCCAGACACGCCTGCTTGAGCGCGGCCATCACCGCCAGCAACTCGGCTTCGTCGCCGGGCGCTTCCAGGCGAGCCAGAGCCTCGGCCGCTAGTTCGACGCTCGCCGGCTGCACGGAACCTAGCGACTCGACGAAGAGCGGCCGATCTTCCGGCTGCGGATCTTTCGCCAGTACGGACAGCACGGCATCGCGGCGGGCAAAATCGCTCCACGCCAGGCGGAGCGCGGGGAACGACTCGGCCGCCGGCAGAAGCGCTACCAACGACACCAGTTCGTCGCTCCACCGCGGCTCGTCTTCCTCCGCCAGTGCAGCCAGCAGCTTGCGGGCGGCGGCTTGTTGCGTTTCCGGCGGCATGTCCATCGCCAGCAAAGCTTGCGCCGGCTGATTGAACCGGCTGTGCTGGACTAGCGCGCTGGACAGGGCGGGATCGCGATCCAGCAGTTGCGCCAAGGCTTCTCCCACGCGGGCCGGCCAATTGCGGCTGACGTACATTGCCTGGGCCTGCATCTTGGGCTGCATCCGGGCCAGACCGTCGGCCGTTCGCTCCGTTGCCAGTTGGCTGCGCCGGCCCGGCAATCGCGACAGCACGATCGAGTAGTGAATATCGTGCGACGGAGCGCTGGCCTCGGTGAACTGCTGGGCTAGCCTTTCGAGCAGCCCGCCGTTCTCGACACCCAACATCGCCAGCAGCCGAGCGAGCTCCAAATTGAGTTGCGAATCTTGCGTGGGGAATTCATTGGCCAGTCGCTCGCCCCACTCGCTGGCGGCCGCGGCAAGCGCCTCGGGCGTGGCGCTTAGGGCGTAGCCGGCGTAAACGTCGGCCTGCATCGGATCGGTGTTGATGTCGCCCAGAGCCAGCTCCATCAAACGCACGCAGTCGAGCCGCTGCCGGTCGGTCTTGGCGTCGAGAAACGCCTGGGCCGCCGCGGAAAAATGAGTGGCGGCGAGCCGGCCACGCAGGGCGAGCCGCCACAAGTCGCTGGCCGACAGGCCTTCGAGTGCCACGTCGCGCCGCGCATCGGCGACAAAAGCCGCCGCCCGCACGCGACGATCGGGCGATTCAAAGCCAGCGTTCCAGTCGGCTTCGGCCACGATACTGGCCAGCGTGCCATCCAGCCGCGGCCAGTTGCCCAGCGCTTCCCACGCCGCCCGCTGGACGCGAACGCTCTCGTGCTCGGTCGCCGTCACGACGATCCGAATGGCATCGCTGTCTCGAGGCTGCCGCGCGAGCGACCAGAGCACCCTGGCAGCCACATTGGAAGGCCCCTGGTCGATCGCCTGGCGGGCCTCGTGAACCGTCAGGCCGCCGAACAGGTCGGTCAGCACTTCGACGGCTCGCAGTCGCTCGCTTTCCGAGCGGTCGCCGGCCAAGAGCGCCGCCACCAGCGCCTCGCGCCCCGCTTCGAGGGCGCGCGGTTCCCACCGTGCCCGCGACCAGGCCGCCAGCGGCTGCGGCGCCGTTAGAACCGCCGTCAACGCATGGGTTTCGACCTTTTGCTCGATCTCCGCACCCGCGCCTTCATCCCCTTGATACGACACCCGAAAGACGCTGCCGCGCGTACGCCGGCCGCCGATGGCAATGAACAGATCGCCGCTGGGTCCGACGGCAATATCGACCGGCGCGAAGCCGACCTCGCCGGTCGTCTCCAGAAAAACCTCGGCCTGGGCCGGGCTGGCGTAGGTCGAACCCGATTCGGTCAGCGGCAGATGATAGACGCGGCCCAGCGTCCAGCAGCATGAGAGCACGCTTCCCCGGTAGCGCTGTGGGAATTGGGTATGGCGATAGACGGTAAGGCCCGTCGGCGATCCGCGGCCGATTTCGACCAGCCGCTCGACTCCATCAAAGAAGTAAGCGGGCCGGTTCCAACTGCGCTGCCACCCTTGCAACACCCAGCCGTGATGCATTCCGGGGGCGATGTCGAACAGCCGCGTGGGGGCATACCAGGGGAGATGATGGTCCCGTTCGCCGTCGGCATCGACCGTGAAAAGTTGGCCTCGAGCGTTGAAGTCGCAGTCGTAGGGATTGCGAAAGCCGTGGGCAACAATTTCGGACTGCGAGCCATCGGGCGAAAACCGCACGACCGCCCCGCAGTGCGGGTCGCGAACTGGCGAGCCCGGCGTTTGTGCCAGTTCGGCGGTCACTCCGGCATCGTTCCCGCAGATGACATAGATCCAGCCGTCGGGCCCGCGGACGATGCCGTTGGCGCCGTGCTCGGGATCAAGCAGCTTCGCCCACACTTCCGGCTCTCCGTCGGCCTGGCCATCGCCGTCGGCATCGCGCAAGAGCAGGAGGGCATTGTCGCCGGTGCAGAGCAGGCCGCCTTCGATGGCCAACATGCCGTGCGCGCCGCTGGCCGGCTTGTTGGAAAATAGCGAGGCGCGGTCGGCTCGGCCGTCGCCGTCGTCGTCGTGCAGGGTTTTTACGTAGTCGAGCCCGGAAACGACGACGCGCCCTTGGCGATCGAGCGTCATCGAATAAATGTCGTGCGCCAGGTCGTCGCCCGCATAGAGCGACACCGTAAACCCGGCCGGCGCGCGCAGGCCGACCTCTTCGGCCGTTGAGGCTCCGCCAATGACCAGCACCAAAACGATTCCGACTAGTCCGCGCATGACATTTCCTCTGGCTATACCCCGGCGGCGATCTTTCGACTTCATTATGCTAATCGACTGGGTTTGCCCAGGTATGGCAAGTCCAAGCCCGCGTCGCTCCTGCCCTGGGGTGAATAAGCAGATTGCGCTAATCGGGGTGGGGTTTGCGGGCGGCTTCGGGCGATTTAGAATGCGTCATGGCTCTTGCTCCTCGAATGGTCAAAGCGGGGAGTCAGACCTCGCTCGTTGCAACCAAGGCGGGTGTCGTTTCACGGTATAAATAGCCTTAGTGTGTCAAAGCGTGCGTCAAGTGGCAAAACATGTTTTGTGAAAACGTCGTAAGTCATTGATACGAAAATACTTGGAGAGGTGGCTGAGTGGTCGAAAGCGCCGGTTTGCTAAACCGGTGTAGGGGTAACTCTACCGCAGGTTCGAATCCTGTCCTCTCCGTTCTGGTAGTTTGTGAACGCCTGGAAATGCGTTTTTCCAGGCGTTTTTCGCGCTAGCGTATCGCCCGCGGCGGAAGCTGGCGAGTCTAGGCGGCCCCTGAGTGCTTCGGACGGTTTGCCGGCTGGATCGCAAGTTGTGAAACAGCCGCAGCCAAGCAATTCTAAGCCTTGACAGAGCACTGGCCCCAATCGCTTGCCATCCGCACCAGTTGGCGCGGTTCCGCGGAATGTGGCGATTGCCCGCCGGTCGGCCACTGTGCGGAATCGCCCCAAGCCCCCCTCGCAAGCCGGGAATCTGCGGCTAGGCGCATCGCAACTAAAGTGTTTCCGCCTTTGGACATCCATAACGGCTGACGTAGGTTTCTCATGCCGGGCGTTGCCTTGGGCGCCGCCGGGCGCTCGGGCTGCGCGCAAGAGACTGCGGGTCGGGCTGCCTTCGTGTGAGTCGTTTCCGGCGGAGCTCGGCCCGTAGAGTCGTAGCCTCCGCGGGATCGTGATTGGGATGGGGCAAGGTTGCATCGAATGAACGAGCGTCGGCTAACAGCACTGCTGCCGATGGCCTTTTTGGCCGTCGCCTGTACGACCCTGGGCGTGGCCTGGGTGGTTGAGCCGTTCTTTGCGCCGACCACCTGGCCGGCCCGGCTGGGCCTCGTGTTGGGGGGCACGGCGCTGTTGCTGGGAACGATCCGCCTGGGCTTGTCGCAATCGACCAAGGCAGGCGCTTCGGCCCAGCGCTACATCGACCGCTTGTGCGAGTTGGATTCGTTGGGACTGCAAGACGACAACTCGCTCGACATTGTTCCGGTGCGGAAAGAGGACGTTCAGTGGCGCGAGTTGGCGCATAAAATTCGCCGCCGCTTGGCCGAGTTCGCCGCGCAAGCCGACGAAGTGGAAATGGCCCGGGCCGGCGTCGAGGTGCGCATCCGGCGGATCTCGGCCGAACGAGATCAACTCAGCGAAATCGTGGCGGGACTGTCCGATCCGGTGCTCGCCATCGATCCGTTTGGCGAAATCGTGCTGGCCAATCCCAGCGCCGAGCGGTTGCTCGACATTCGGACCACCGCCGAGTCGCATCCCATCTTCGATCAACTGCAACAGTGCGAAGAGTTGGTCAACCTGCTGGCCGAAACGCGTCGCCGCAAAGCGCCGATCCAAAAGAGCAGCGAGCTGAACCTGGCCGATTCGGACGGCAACGAGCGCTGGTACCGGGTGACCTGTCGCACGCTGACGAACCCGCAGGAGTCGGGAGGAGCCAACGATCGCAATGCGGCACATGGAGCCGTCGCGGTTTTATCCGACATCAGCGGAACGCGGGCGATTCAAAAACGCAATGCCGAGTTCGTGTCGGCCGTCAGCCACGAAATGAAGACCCCGCTCTCCAGCATTCGGGCCTACGTCGAACTGCTCGTGGACGGCGAAGCCGACGACGAAGCGACCCGCGGGGAGTTTCTGGGCGTCATCAACGACCAGACCGACCGGCTGCAACGACTGATCGACAACCTGCTCAGCCTGGCCCGGATCGAAGCGGGCGTGGTGGCGGTCAACAAGGTGCCGCAATCGCTCAACGAGCGGCTGGCCGAAACCGTCCGCGTTCTGGAACCGACGGCCGAGCAGAAAGACATTCGCCTGACGACCGATTTCAGCCAGTTGTACCTGGGCGTGCTGGCCGACCGGGATCTGCTGCTGCAAGGCGCGATCAACCTGGTTTCCAACGCCCTCAAGTACACGCATCGCGGCGGCAGCGTGACCGTCCGCAGCAAATTGAACGATCAGGAAGTGATCTTCGAGGTGCAGGACAGCGGCGTCGGCCTGTCGCCCGAAGATTGCCAGCGGGTCTTTGAAAAGTTCTATCGCGTGTCGAAAGACCGCGACATGGCTCAGGGAACCGGCCTGGGTCTGCCACTGGTCAAACATATCGTCGAAGACGTCCACGGCGGGCGGATCGAGGTCGATAGCGAACTGGGCCGGGGCAGCACGTTCCGCGTTATTTTGCCGGGACTGGCACAACTTAGCGCCTGATTGGAAATGGGAACCATGAGCAAGCGCATCCTCCTGTGCGACGACGAAGCCCACATCCTGCGGGCCGCGGAATTCAAATTCAAGCGGGCCGGCTACGAAGTCTGCTGCGCCGCGGACGGGCAAGAAGGTTGGGAACTGATCCTGCGGCAGCGGCCCGACATCGTGGTGACCGATTGCCAGATGCCGCGGATGAACGGCTTGCAACTAGCCCAGCGGATTAAGAACGATCCGGCGACCGCCGGCCTGCCCGTCATCATGCTCTCGGCCAAAGGGTTCGAGCTGTCGATGACCGAAATCCGCGAGAAATTCGGCATTCGAGCACTTTTGGCCAAGCCCTTCAGCCCCCGCGAGTTGCTGCAACGGGTGGAAGCGACCCTGGCCGGCGAGGCCCAACCCGTCGCCTCCTATGTGTAACGGACCCCCGTCCTCTGACCTCTGACCTCTGACCATGAAGCTGCCTACCGAAGTCTTTGGCGAAGTGGTCGTGGTTCACACGCCCGAAGAGTTGGGGGCCGACACCGCCTCGCTGCTGGAATCGTTCCTGACTTCGCTCGAACGGAACAACGTCATCGTCGATCTGGACGGGAGCGAAACGATCGATGGCGGCGGGCTCGAGGCCTTGTTGAACGCCCAGGAAGCCCTCCGCGCGCTGCAGGGGGATCTGAAGCTTTCCACCAGCAACCCGGCCAATCGCAAAATCCTGGAGATCACTCGCCTCGACCAGCAACTCGAAGTGTTCGAGACGGTCATTGACGCAGTGAAGAGCTTTTCCTGACCAGCCCCTCATGTCGATCCATAGTTCCGCACCGCCGCGCCTGGGAAACATCCTCGTCGAACGGGGCTATATCTCCGTCGAACAATTGCAGGCCGCGCTGGAAGAACAGCGCAAGGGTCAGGGCAAGCTGCTGGGCGAAATCCTGACGGAAAAAGGCTTTTGCACGGACGACCAGGTCATCGAGTCGCTGGCCACCGTCTATGGCGTCCCCTACGCCAAGCTCGAACCGCGCATGGCCGATCCCAAGGCGATCGACGTGCTGCCGCGGGAATACATCGAAAAGAACCTCGTCTTTCCGCTGTACAAGATCCGCCACACGCTAACGGTCGCCGTTTGCGAGCCGACGAACCTGTTTCTGATCGACGAGCTGCGCAGCCTGACCGGGCTGGAAGTGCAGGTGGTCGCCACGTCGGCTAAAGACATCCGGCGGATGGTCACCACCCTGCCGGACAGCAAAACGTTCGTCATCGACGACATCATCGGCGACAACGCCCAGGCCGAAGTCACGCTGATCGAAACGGCCATCGACGACATCAGCGACTCGAGCGAGTACGCCGGCCAATCCCCCGTGATCCGGCTGGTGAACTACATCATTTACAACGCCGTCAAGGAAGGGGCCAGCGACATTCACATCGAACCGGCCGACCGCTGCATGCGGATTCGCTACCGGATCGACGGCAAGCTTTATAAATCGCTCGAGGTGCCGCTGAACCTGTTGGGGGCGGTCACCAGCCGCATCAAGATCATGGCCTCGCTCGACATCAGCGAGCGCCGCCTGCCGCAAGATGGCCGCGTCCATGTGCTTCTAGACGGTCGGAAGATCGACCTGCGGATCAGCACCTTTCCCGGCAGCCGCGGCGAGAAGACGGCGGTGCGCGTGCTCGACACGCGCACGGTGTCGCTCAATCTGCGCGACCTCGGCTTCGCCGAAGACGTGCTGACGCCGTTGCAAATGTCGATCCAAGCCCCCAACGGCATCATCCTGGTAACGGGGCCCACCGGCAGCGGCAAATCGACGACCCTCTATGCAGCGCTCAACGAAATCGCCTCGATGGAGAACAACGTCTGCACGGTCGAAGACCCGATCGAGTATCACCTGCCGCTGATCAACCAGTTCCAGGTTCAAGAGCGCGTTGGCCTGACCTTTAGCAAAGCCTTGCGCACCCTGCTGCGGCAAGATCCCGACGTCATCATGGTGGGCGAGGTTCGCGACGAGGAAACGGCCCGCACCGCCATTCAGGCCGCGCTGACCGGCCACCTGGTCTTCAGCACCTTGCACACCAACGACGCTCCCAGCGCGATCACCCGCCTGGTCAACATGGGGGTCGAGCCGTACCTGATCGGCGCCGCCCTGAACATCGTGCTGGCCCAGCGGCTGGTGCGGCGGATTTGCCCCAAATGCCGCGAAACCTACGAGCCGGCCCGCACGCTGCGCAAGGCGATCGAGCGGATGGGCTACGCGATCGACAAGTTCTACAAAGGGCTCGGCTGCCGGAAGTGCCGGAACACGGGCTATTCCGGGCGAGTCGGCGTCCACGAGCTGTTGATCGTCAACGACGAACTGCGCGACGCGATCGTGGCCGAGTCGAGCGTCGTCGTGCTGCGGCGGATCGCAGCAACCTACGGCATGGTCACGCTGCGTCACGACGGATTCCGTAAGGTTCGCGAAGGGCTGACGAGCATCGAGGAAATCATCCAGATCGCCGGCGACATCTCCGGCGCAAGCGAAAAAAAGCAAACTACCGGCCGCGACTCGACGGTCGGCATGCCGCCGCTGTCGCCCAAGACGGCCGATGCCGAGGAAGTGTCGGCTTAGTCCTTAGTCCTTAGTCCTTAGTCCTTAGTCCTTAGTCGCCATGCTCACCTACACCTATCAGGCCCGCGACACGCTGGGAAAACTGAGCGAAGGTTCGCTCGATGTCGAATCGCGCGACGATGCCCTGGCGCGGCTCAAGCGCGACGGCTTGCAGGTGCTGGAACTGGAAGAGGATGAAGGGGGAGGTTTCGTCCTGTTGCCCAGCCGGATCAAACAGGCCGACATCATCTATGTCACGGCCCAACTAGCGGTGATGGTGGATACGGGGATCAACCTGTCGATCGCCCTGGACAGCATTGCCCAGCAAGCGGCCACGCCGGCGCTGAAGACCGTGCTGCTGGACCTCCGCAGCCGAGTGGAATCGGGGGAAGACTTTTCCTCCTCCCTGGCCCGCCATCCCAAGCATTTCGATAAGACCTACGTCGCCCTGATGAAAGCCGCCGAGCAGACTGGCCGTCTGGGCGAGATGCTCGACACGGTGTCGAACTACCTGCGCGGTCAACTAGAAACTCGGCAAAAGGTGCGGGCCGCGATGGCCTACCCCACGGTGATGGCGGTCCTGGCGGTGGGTGTGACCATCTTTCTGCTGACCTACATCCTGCCCAAATTCGAGCCGTTGTTTTCGCGCAAAGGAATGAAGCTGCCGGGGCCCACGATCGTTATGATGGCGGCTTCGAACCTGCTGCTCGACTATTGGCCGCTGTGGATCTTTCTGGCCATCGCGCTGGTCGTCGCCTACTTTACCGGCCGTAAAACCGAGCCGGGTCGCAAACTGATCGACTGGATCAAGATCCATCTGCCGATTTTTGGCCCGATGTTCAAAAAGGTCACGGTGAGCCGTTCGATTCGGACCCTGGGAACGATGGTCGCCAGCGGCGTGTCGATGCTCGACGCAATCCGCCTGACCGCCGAAGTCTCGAGCAACTATTATTACGAGCAGGTTTGGCTCCGCGTGCTCGACGGCATTACGCAGGGGAACCGGATCGTCGATTCGCTGCAGAACGAACCGCTGTTCCCGCCGACGCTGGTGCAGATGATCGCGGCGGGTGAAGAGACCGGCAAACTCGATACCGTGCTCGCCAAGGTGAGCGGCTATTACGACCGCGAGGTCGAGACTTCGCTCAAAGCGACCACCAGCATGATCGAGCCGCTGATGATCTGCGCGATGGGCTTTATCGTGGGCGGCATCGCGCTGGGGCTGTTGATGCCGATCTTCCAACTCAGCCGGCCGGGCTGACGATGCCCGCGCGACCAGCGCATCGTGGCTCTGAGTAGCATGGAGGCAAAGATATCGTTGACGCGAGGTTTTCATCCATGTCTAATTTCAGACGCAAAATGGATTGGAACCAGAATCCCTATACAATAGATTCTTAGTAGGCGCGGATGGCTGAGCGAGCCTACATCGAGACCACCGTGGTCAGCTACTTGACGGCACGGCCCAGCCCCAAAGTGGTGATTGCCGGGCATCAGCAAGTTACCCATGAATGGTGGGATACTCGCAGGAAGGGCTATGAGATCTGCGTGTCGCAACTGGTTCTCGACGAGGCAGGAGCTGGTGATGCGCAAGCTGCCCAAGAGAGGCTTTTGGTTCTACGGCCCATGCTCGTGCTCGAAACGACCGTCGATGCGCTAGATTTGGCGAAGGAATTGCTTCGAGCAGGAGCATTGCCGCCGAAGGCGGCCGACGACTCGCTGCACATCGCGGTTGCGGCCACAATGGCGGTTCCCTATCTGTTAACGTGGAATTGCCGCCATTTGGCCAATGCCGCGATGCGAAGCGCGATCGAATCCGTTTGCAATGCCAAGGGATTCAAGGCTCCTATCATCTGTACGCCCGAGGAACTGCTGGGATCCAAGCCATGAACGATCCAATTGTTGACGAGGTTCGCCAAGTACGAGACGCTCACGCTGCCCGCTTCAACTACAATCTGGACGCCATTTTCCAGGACATCAAGGAGCGAGAAAAGAAGAGCGGGCTCAAGTTCGTTCAAGGCGTTGCTCGTCAGCCCGTGCCGAACCAGACGCTACAGCAGACCGGCGCCGCCATTTCGGCTTCTCCTGACTCAACGTCGCCCGGTGCGCCCGCAACAACGGAGCTAGAGCGTTAGGCCGCGGAGAAGAGGCCGTAGCCAGTGGTGCGGCACCTGAACTTCCGGTCGTTTGCGCCTCGCGACCACTGGTCGCGGCTATGCACTCGCTTGCGCGACCACTGGTCGCGGCTATGCAGGCTACTGCCCGGGGCGGGTCGGCATTGGCTTGCGGCTGCGGCGTTCGGCGCGCAGGCGGGCACGGCGTTGGACCTCGCTCGGCTTTTCGTAGTACTCGCGGCGGCGCATTTCCTTCTTGATGCCACTGCGTTCGACCAACTTGCGGAAACGGCGCACCGCTTCTTGAATGCTCTCGCGGTCGCGAACTATCAACTTGACCATTGGCCCTCCTAAATAGTTTCTTATCGGCTGAAAATCGACGGCAACCTGGACGTAACGGGTGAAAGCCCAACAGTTTACCGCAATTTGCCGCGCTCTGTCCAGCGGTCAGGCGACATTCTCGGCGATTGGAGCCGTAAGCGCGAACCAGCCAGGACTTACGAGAAATATTGAGCGTGAGCGGGGGTGGTGTCGTGTGCGGGATCAGGCCCCCTCGAAGAGCAAGAGGGAGAGCACAACGATGGCACCAAGAATTCCGACACCGATCGAAACCAGAATCGCCCAGCCGATGTGCGCCATTCGACCTCCTTGCTCTCGATGCTGGGCGATCGACTTCCGCTGCGTCGTCGCGGCCAGGAGGTAAGCGAGTCCCATATTTGCAAACCAAAAGGGCCATTCGGGAGTCGCTTCCGGCAATGCGAGCGCCGGGACAAGAAAGAGGGCAGTGGCCAGCACTCCAAATGCCACGAAGGCTGCTGCTGCTGACCGTCTTTCCAGCCGCCAGCAGTTCAGAGCCATCAACATGGCCGCCGAGATGATCCCCCCCCAGAAAACCTGCGGTCGTGATCGCCGCGACCGAGAACAATTGGTACCGCGGGGCGTCGGGATCGCCGTCCGGCGCATACGGCAACGCGGTAATGCTCGGCGGTGCGTACGGGTTGATCGGCGGCGGAACGGACATCAAGCGCGGCCTTTATTTTCAGGCGTAGTTCTTCCCCTGCCAGGTATCCCGCCGCTCTAGCTCCGCGCCGAGCGCCCGCAGAACGCCCGGCTTGTCGAGGCACCACGCGGGGCCAACGAAATAATCGGGTGGGGCGTCGCCGCTAATCCGCTCGACGATCATCTCCGCCGGCAGCAGTTCCAAAAAATCGACCAGCGTGCGGATGTATTCGTCGCGCCCCATCAGCGTCACCTCGCCTCGCGCGACCTGATCCGCCAGCGGAGTGCGCTTGACCGCATAAAGGTTGTGAAGCTTGACGGCGTCCAGCCCCAGCCGGGCGACCTCGCGAGCGGTTGCCAGCATGTCGGCGTGCGTTTCGCCCGGCAAGCCGAGCATGATGTGGCCGCAAATCTCGAAGCCGCGGCCCCGGCTGCGGTCGAGAGAGTCGAGCGTGGCTTCGTGGTGGTGGCCCCGATTCATCCAGTCGAGCGAACGATTGTGAATCGTCTGAATGCCGTATTCGACCGAGAGGTACGTGCGGCTCGCCAACGCTTCCAGCAAATCGAGCACGTCGTCGGGCACGCAGTCGGGCCGGGTGCCAATCGCCAGGCCGACGACGCTCGGATGCGACAGGGCCTGCTCGTAGAGCGGTTGTAAACGGGCGACCGGGGCGTAGGTGTTCGTCGCCGGCTGGAAGTAGGCGATGAACCGCTCGACGTCGTACCGCCATTTGAGCCGCCGGATGCCGTCGTCCAGTTGGCCCAGTATATCCAGCCGAGGCGCCCGCCGGCTGGGGCTGAAGCTGCGGTTGTCGCAAAACGTGCAGCCGCCGGTAGCGACGGTGCCATCGACATTGGGGCAGGTAAAGCCGGCGTCCAGGCTGACCTTTTGCACTCGAGCGCCGAATTTTTGGCGGAGGTGGTAACTCAGGCTGTAATATCGGAGTCCGGCTGCCCGCCAAGCGGGAATCGCAGGAGAATCGGGGGGGAGAATTGACGGCAAGTTACCCCCCAGTTAGAGTTTTAGTACGGTTTGAACGGAACAATTTTGGAACAAGTTTGGAGCCAGCGGCGTAGCCTATTCGTTTGCAGTATTATGGAGATGATAGGTTGCACCGTGGGCCCGCTCAAGGGTCGAGGACGATGGACAATTACGGCGAATTGGTTCCTATTGGCGGGGGCGATCCCATCCCCTTGTTGCGGCCGACGCTAACGGTCGGCCGGCGCGAAAGCTGCGACATCTGCCTGCGGTTTGGCAATGTCTCGGGGCAGCACTGCCAGTTGACCTTGGAAGGGGGCTATTGGTTCGTGCAAGACATGAACAGCCAAAATGGCGTCAAGGTCAACGGGGCGCATGTGATGCGGAAACTGCTGCATCCGGGCGACACGTTGTCGATGGCGCGGCACAAGTACAAAATCCAGTACGTGCCGGCCGACCTGGGCGCCACCGGGCAGCCCCCCAGCGAAGAGGAAGACATCACCGCCGTGCTCGGCAAGTCGCTGCTCGAGCGGGCCGGCCTGCAACGCCGTGGCGGAGATACGTCGAGCCGACGCTTCGACGTCAACGACGACGCCGCCGGCCAATTGCGCAAAAAGAAAGAGTTGGATTAAGGAGCAGGGGCTGGGGACTAGGGCTAGGGTTCAAGGATTGCTGGCCAACTCGCTCGTCCCCGAACCCCGAACCCCGAACCCCTCCCCTCTAGCCCTAGCCCTCCCCATGCTCGGCCACATGGTCTATTTCACCCTCAAGGATCGTTCGCCCGCGGCCGTCGAAAAGCTCGTGCAGGATTGCCACAAGTACCTGACCGATCATCCCGGCACGGTCTTCTTTGCCGCGGGTACGCTGGTTGCGGACCTGACGCGGCCGGTCAACCAGACCGATTTTGACGTGGCGCTGCACGTGGTATTTGAATCGCGCGCGGCCCACGACGAATATCAAAGCGCTCCGCGGCATTTGCAGTTCATCGAAGAGAACAAGCCGAACTGGGAACGGGTGCGGGTGTTCGACTCCAACGTGAATTGATTCACCGCGAATCTAAAGCGGTCAGGCAAGTTCTGCGGCCGTTTGTGCCGCTTGTAACGTTCGGGAAAACGAATATGCCCGATTGACGCATGGCGCGCGTGAAACCCGTTTCGCCGGTCGCGCGGGTCGTTTTGCTCGCGGCCCCGATGTTGGAAATCCGACCCCGCGGATGACGATTCAACTTCTAGCCGCGTCACCTCCGGTGGCGATTCTTGAGGTGCGCCAGTGTCCAGCCCCGCTGCTTTCCTTCGATGGGCCTGCGCCGACGGTTTCGACCGTTTGCGGGTTCTCCGCCTGCGCGCGGGGCGAGCGGGATTGCTGGGCCGCGCGGCCTCGTTTTGGCTCTTGCTGGCCTCTGCGGCCCTCGGCCAGTTTCCGATCCGGCAGGTGCCGCAAACCTGGAACGGGCCGGCCGCACCCAGTACCCCCAGCGTTAAACCGCTGCCGCGGAGCGAATCGGCCGGGCCGAGCCAATCCACCGCCTCGCCCCACCCGTCCGTTTGCCGCATAATCGTCCCCGAGCGCGACGGCATCTCTTACGGCAGCGGCACGTTGATCGATGCCCGCGGAGAGTTCGGCCTGGTCGTTACCAATTGGCATGTGGTACGCGATGCCGCCGGCCAGATCACCGTTGAATTTCCCGAAGGGCACAAGTCGCAGGCGCAGGTCATCCGAACCGACAAAGACTGGGATCTGGCGGCCCTTTCGATCCTGCGACCCCAGGCCGAGCCGTTGCGAATCACGGACCAGGCGCCGCACAAGGGAGAGTGGCTGTCGATCGCCGGCTATGGCAGCGGCGACTATCGCCTGGCGGGGGGCGTGTGTACGCAGTACGTCGCCCCAAGCAACGACCTCCCCTACGAAATGATCGAGTTGGCCGCCGAAGCCCGGCAGGGCGATTCCGGCGGACCGATTTTGAACCAGCGGGGCGAAGTCTGCGGCGTATTGTTCGGGTCGGGTCCGGGATACACGTCGGGCAGCTACGGCGGCCGCGTGCGGCAGTTTCTAGCCGCGGTGCTTCCCGGCGGCGTCCCCGCCAGCGAAATCGCCCCGCCCGCCAACCAACTGGCCGTCGCGAATCCCGATCTGGCTTTAAGCCCGCGGGCCGAACTCGGCCCGTCGCGCATCGATGTGCCGCCGGCGCCGCAGGCCACCGCGCTGCACCAGTCGTCGCCCACGCCCGAAGTGCCGCCGATCGCTCCGGGCGACGCGGGACTCTTAACGCCAGCCAACGGCTCACTAGCCGGCAACCTGCCGCCGCTAGACGGTTTCGCCGCTAGCGATGCTCGGCCGGGCCTTGGCCGGCGGATTCATACTCCCTTGCCGCCGCGCGAACCGGGCGGAATCGGCTCCAAGTCCGGCGTCGCACTCGGCAACGCCGATCTCGGCAGGGTCGATCTCGGCAGGGTCGATCTCGATAAGGTCGCTCTCGACAAGGCGCCCCCCGCGCAGCTTTTGGCCGCTGCCTGGCAACGTTTGGGAGGGACGACGCTGTTCGATCAAACGAAATCGGTGCTGGCGATCCTGGGAATCCTGGCGGTCGCCGTGCAGTTCTGGCGATTCAGCAGTCGGCCGGATCGGGACGCAGCGGACGACTGACGTAAACCGCTTTGCTGTCGCCCGGCGCGTAAAAATCAGCCAGCACGGCTGCGAGCTGATAGCCGCACCGCTCGTAAAAGCCGCGGGTCGCCTGGTAGTCGTCGCGGTGCGAGGTCTCGATATAGATTCGCGTCCCTCCGGCCGCGGCGACGCGCCGCTCAACTTCTGCCAGCAATAGCCCGCCGATTCCCTGGCCGTGCAGGCCCTTCTCGACGGCAATCCAGTACAAGTCCCAACTGCTCACCGTCATTGTATTCGGGCCGAACGAGGCATAGCCGACGACGCGCCCCTTCTGCTCGGCGAAGAGGAACTCGTAGCCCGATGCCGCACCCTTGGCGAGGCGCGATTCGACCAGTTCCACCGCCACGTCGATCTCGGCGGGCCGGAACAGGCCGGTCGATTCGAGAATGTCGCGCACCGCAGCCGCGTCGGCCGGGCGAACTTCCGCCCGCAGCTTGCACGAAGAACGCCGCTTGGCTTTGCGCGGCTTGGCAGCCGAGGCAGATGCCTGTCGAACGTCGGGTTCAGGCGTCGCGCGGGGCAAGGCGATTTCCGCGGCTGCTCGCGCGCGATGAGCATCTTCCAAAACCGACTGAACCGCGCGTTGGAGCGACACACCCGCTTTGTCCAAAGCGGCGGCGAAACCGGCATCGGGCGAGAGGCACGGATTGGCGTTGACTTCCAGAATCCACGGACGGCCCTGGGCATCGACGCGAAAATCGACGCGGGCATAACCGCGCAGCTCGAACAGCCGCCAACAGCGGGCCGCCAACCCGCGCAGGGTGTCCAGCAAGGAAGCATCGTCGGCCGGAAAATCGAACCTGCGCGGCGTGTGGATGAACTCGAATGTCTCGTCGTCCCATTTCGCCGCGTAGCCGACGATTCTGGGCTTGCCCAGCGGAAACGCCGAGAAATCGATCTCGGCCGGCGGCAGAACTTGCGGCGACTCGTTACCGGCGACGAGCGACAGGTTGAATTCGCGGCCATCGATGAACTGCTCTGCAAAGCAGTGCCGGCCCAGTTGCCGCGACCGCGATTCGATTTGATCCGCGACCGTCGAGCCGTCGCCGTCCCGGATGATCGAGTGGTCGTCGAGCCCGACCGACGCATGTTCCCACACCGCCTTGATAATGTAGGGGGGCGGCAGCGGCGCGGCCGGAACGTCGCGCACCACGTTCCCTACAGTGCAGGTCGCCCAGCCGGGCGTGGGCAAGCCGGCGGCCAGCAGGCGCTCTTTGGCCAGCGGCTTGTTGTTGGTCAAGTGCAATGCCGCGGCGTGGGTTCCCGTGTACGGGATATCCAGATCGTCGAGCAACACCGCCGCCAAGTGCGCCAGCCGATCCGAGCCCCCCAGCGATTCGACCAGGTTGAACACCACCTCCGGTCGGTCGAGGGTCAGCGATTGCTCGACCGCTTCTAGATTGAGCGTGCAAGCCAGCCGTCGCGCGACATGACCGAGCGACCGCAGAGCCTGCTCGACGGTCTCGACCTGGACGAGCACGTCCCGCTCGGCAGCCGAGTCGGACTGTGCCACGGCGTTGTGGAGGATGGCGATTTTCATAACCGTCGCAGGCGCCCCGCGGATGACTGTTTCGCTGTCGCTGCGCGCGGCTCGGCGCTGGCGACGATTTTGCCGATCAGATCCAAGTAGGACAGCCCGGCCTTGGTCGCCAGGATCGGCAGGTCCGAGTGCTCGGGATGCAGGCCGGCCAGCGGATTGACCTCCATGAAGTTTGGCACGCCGGCCTCGTCGCACCGCAGATCGACCCGACCCGCATCGCGGCAGCCGAGGATTCGCCAGGCATCTAGCGCTACCTGCCGGGCTTGGCGCGCCTGCTGGTCGTCGTTCGGTTCGATCAGGCGATACTCGCAAAGATCTTCGCAGCGTTCTTTATTGACATACGAATAAACGTCGGCCTCGGCCTCCGCCAGCAGCACAATCTCCATCACCCCAATGGCGCCAGCCTCGTCGCCCGTGCCGGCGATGCCCACCGTGAACTCGCGACCCGGCAGGAAGGTTTCCACGAGCACCGGCTGCTGGTAGCGATCGAGCAGGTCCAAACAAACGGCCGATAGCCCTGCCCGATCCTTCGCTTTCGAGGCCGGGCTGACTCCCTTGCCGGTCCCCTCGGCCACCGGTTTGGCGAACAGCGGAAAAGGCAGGTCGATCCGACCGATGTCGGCCAGCCGCTCGACGACAGCAAATCGCGGCGTCGGCACGCCGGCCGCCGCCACGACGGTTTTGGTTAGCCCTTTGTGCAGCGTCAGGGCCATCACCAGCGGGTCGGAGAACGTGTAAGCGATGCCGTAGGCGTCGAGGATTGCCGGTACCTGGGCCTCGCGGGCGATCCCGCCCAGCCCTTCGGCAATGTTGAAAACCATGTCCCACCGGTCGCCGCGTGCCAGGCGTGCGACGAGTTGCCGCACATGGCCGATGCGGTCGGTGGAATGCCCCAGAGTTGTCAAGGCCGCTTCGATCGCCGCGACCGTGTCGGGCCGGTCGAACTCGGCCGTTTCGTCCTCCGAAAAGCCAGCCGCCAGGTAGTCCTGACGCAGGTCGTAGGTCAAACCGATATGCATAAAATAAGGTGGCAAAGCCCAAAAAAGCATCGGCGGGTGCGATCGCCAAATACCCTAGCCCGCTGCCCGCGAATCCGCAAAGGGGGAGAGCTAGTGAGCGAAGCGGCAACGGTGCGATCCGCGAACTGCCCGCTTGCTCGACATCTCGCCTTCAGGAGTCCGTTTCGCTAATCGTTTATGCCTTTTTTTCGGCAGCGTTGGTTTTGTTTATAACTTGCAACTCGTTGGAATTGCAGCACTTGCGCCATGATTAGCAAAACGCCAAACCCGTTTTGTTAATCAGAGTGATAAGCGAAACGAGTCGCATCGGAGTTGAAAGCATCGGAGTTGAAAGGAGTCCCTTGGCTCCTGCGCCACCCTCGGCATTTCAACCCGCGGGCCGTGGCAGGACCAGCACGGTTGGGAATGCTCTGACGCCGCTTGCGGTTTGACCGATCCACCCAATTGCCAAAGAGCCTGCGCGCGGCTCCGCTCCTTGCCTGAACGAAATTATATAAGAGCCAAGACATTGTGTCAATACGTTCACTGCGACATTCTTGCAGATTTTTCCCATCGCCGCCCGTCGGCTTGCAAACCGGTCCTAAGGGTTACGAGTTGAACGCTCGCAACGAACAAGAGGTCGAATGCCGGCCGGCCGCGCCACTCGACCTACGGTTTTCGCTCTGCAAAACACTCCGGTAGTTTGCGTCTGCCAGGGCTGGTATGCTGATCGGCCGTGCAACGCGACTCTCTTCCGATGAAGGCCTCCCCGATGATCCGCATTCCGTTGCCGTTCCTGCTGGTGTTGGTGCTGGTTTCTGCTCCTTGTCCTCTCTTTGCGGCGGACGACTTGGCGCAGCCGATCTCGCTCGATTCGCCCAGCGGCCAGTTGCGGTTGACGTTCCAACTCGACGACGAGCAGCGCCCCGCTTTCGAGGTTGCCTATCGCAACGTACCGGTCGCCGGCGGAACGCTGGGTCTCGAATTCGCCGGCTCTGGTCCGCTGCGGGCCAACTTCAAGGTGCTCCAGGCCCAGCGCGCGAGCCACGACAAGACCTACGACATTCCGGTCGGCAAAGCCTCATCGGCCCGCGACCGGCACAACGCGCTGATCGTTTCTTTGCAAGAGATTGCGGCGCCGCAGCGGAAACTCGACATCGCCTTTCGAGCCTTCGACGACGGCGTCGCCCTGCGGTATCAGATTCCCCAACAAGATTCGCTGTCCGAGTTCATTTTGACCGACGAGCATACGCGGCTCACCTTTCCGGAAGATCCCCAGACCCACCTGCTGCCGCTCAAAAACTACACAACCCCTTACGAGTGGTACTACGAAACCCGGCGCGTCTCGGCCATCCAGCCAGAGCGGCTGATCGGCCTACCCATGCTGCTCCAGCGGTCGGCTGCGGACTCGAAGAAAACCTGGCTCGCCGTGACCGAGGCGAACCTGACCGACTACGCGGGGATGTATCTGGCCGGCGTCGAGGGCGAGCCTGGCACGCTCGCCGCGAAGCTGTCGCCCCTGCCCGGCCGGCAGGATGGGGCCAAAGTGCTGGGCAAAGCCCCCGTCGTCTCTCCCTGGCGGGTGCTGATGATCGCCGACGAGCCGGGCCGGCTGATCGAATCGAACATTGTTTTCAATTTGAACGAGCCGTCAAAGATCGCAGATCCCTCGTGGATCAAGCCGGGCAAAACAACCTTCCCGTGGTGGAACGGCTACGTTCTGGAGGGGGTCGATTTCAAGCCGGGCGTGAACACCGCCACGATGAAGCACTACATCGACTTCTGTGCCGAGGAGGGCGTTGAGTACCATTCGCTCGACGGGCTCGACATCGCCTGGTACGGCGGCCCGATCCGTCCCCAGGGGCCGACCGACGTGACGAAGGCCGCCCCCTCGATTGACATGCCCGAACTGCTGCGCCACGCCAAGGACAAAGGGGTGCGGCTGCGGCTCTGGATGCACTGGCTGGCTCTCAAGCCGCAGCTCGACGAAGCGTTTGCCACCTACGAGCAGTGGGGGATCGAAGGGGTGATGATCGACTTCATGGACCGCGACGACCAGGAGATGGTCCGCTGGTATCACGAGGTCGCCGAGAAGGCGGCCAAGCATCACCTGACCGTCACCTGGCACGGGGCCTACAAGCCGACCGGCATGGAGCGGACGTGGCCGAACGTGCTGACGTATGAAGCGGCTTTGAATCAGGAATACAACAAGTGGCAGCCGGCGGGAGTGAAGGGAACGCCGCCGGCGCACAACCTGGACATCGCCTTCGTGCGGATGTTGGCCGGGCCGCTCGACTATCACCAGGGAGGGATGCGCAGCGTCTTGCCAGAAAATTATCAATGGCGCGATCGGGCGCCCCCCGTGCAAGGAACGCGGGGGCATCAACTGGCGATGTACGTCGTCTATCAGAACCACTTGCCAATGCTGGCCGATTATCCGGCGGCCTACCGCGGCGCGTCGGGCTGGGACTTTTTGGCGCAGGTTCCCACGAACTGGGACGAAACGCGGGTGCTGAATGCCGAGTTCGGCAAATGCCTGGTGATCGCCCGCCGCAAACAGGGCGCGTGGTACCTGGGGGGGATGACCGCCAAGGAGTCGCGTACACTGGACCTGCCGCTCGCATTTCTCGCCGACGGCAAGTTCACCGTCGAGTTGTACCTCGATGATGCTGCGGGCGACGGCGCGGCCCGCGACGTGAACCGCGTGACGCAGAGCAAACAGACTGTCGGCAATTCCGATAAGCTCCGCGTCGAAATGCCCACCTCCGGCGGCTTCGCGGCCCGCCTGACGCCTGTCGAGAAATGATGCGCCCGGCCCGCACGAGGCTCGGCTGGTAGCCCGCCCGCGCGTTACCGCCCCTTCCGCTTGGCCTTCTTGGCGGCGGACTTTTTTACTACAGGCTTCTTCTTCCCGGCTTTCTTCGTCGCGGCCGATTTCTTCGCCGGGCCCGGCTGCTTCCCCCCGGCTTTCTTTTTCGTCCCTTTCTTCATGCTGTTCATCGTGCCGGCCGGCTTGCGCGTGGCGGACTTTTTGGCAGCCGCTGGCGGGCTCTTTTTGGCCGACTTCTTCTTCGGCCCGCTCCCCTTGCGGCTGGCAGCACCCGTCGTCATCGCCTTGCCGGCCGGAACGACGCCCGCGCGGGCAGTGACGCCCTGCCGAGCCGCGCTGGCACCGGGCGTGGGCCCCTTGGCCCGACCTGAATTCCGCGGGGCGATCGACTTGTCGCGCGTGGTAACGAGTCCTTCCACCGTGCCGCCGGCGGCATCTTCGTCCGACGGCAATAGCGCCCGGGTGGTGGTTTGCTGGGATTGCTCGGCGGGGGTCGGCGACGGTGCGAGATTGGCCATGCTGGTTCTGCCTTGCCTGGGGGTGAAATTGACTTAGCGCCGGATAATGTAGAGAGAAGCAGGCGGCAATGCAACGGAAACCGGCTTGTGCCTTGCGCGTTCGTCAGCCGGCCGGGTTTGCATTGCGCAACGCCAACCGCAGCCAATCGACCGGCGCATCGAAGGAAGCAGCGCCATAGCCCACCTGGGCCAGCACCGGTGGGACGCAGCGAGTTTCCAGTTCCAGCCGATTGAGCGCGACGCTGGGATCGTCCGAGCCGGCCGGCGCCAGATCGTTGAGCACGATGCCGGCGATCGACAAGGGTTGTGGCCGGGCGGCCGCGGCAATCAGCGTGAGCAGCGTGCCGTTGATCGTGCCGATCCGGTTGGGGGCGACAATCACCAGCGGATAGCCGAATTCCTCGGCCAGATCGGCCACGTAGTCGCGTTCGCCAATGGGCGACATCAGCCCGCCCGCCCCTTCGACGACGACAATGTCGCTTCGCTTGCGCCAATAGTCCAGACCGCTGCGCAAGAGGCGCACGTCGATTTGCTTCCGCTCTTCGCGGGCCGCCAAGTGCGGGGCCAGAGCGGCCGAAAACCGCTGCGGGCAGACCGCGCGCAGGTTGCCCGGCCGGCCGGCGGCCTGCCACAGGATGGCGGCGTCGTCCGAAACGAGAAAGCGTCCCAGGCGGCGGCACCCGCTGGCCGCCGGTTTGTACACGCCCACCCGCAAGCCTTCGGCGGCCAAGGCCGCGGCAATTCGCGCGGCGACATACGTCTTGCCGACCCCGGTGTCGGTGCCGGCGACAAACAGGCCACAAGTCGCCGTGCGGCGCGCGGCCGACCGCCCCGTTCGCAAAACGGGCCGATCGAGCGAGCTGGAATTGCGCGGGGCCATGATCGTTTTACGCTATCAGCAAATGCCCGGTTCGGACAGCAGGCGGAACCTCCTCGCACTCGCCAGGTTGAAACGAACCTACTCAAAAAAATGCCGCAGCCGCTCGCGTCGGACGATCGGCGTAACTAGGCTAACAGCTAGACCCTTTTCGTTACCCGGTTCGTCGAGGTTTGCCACATGATTCGCACCCTGCTCCTGGCGTCCGCCGTTGGGCTGGTTTTCGCTGCGGCTCCCGCTCCCGCCGAGGCCTTCGGGCCCGCCTATTACGGCGGCTATGGTCCTTGGGGCTATCCCAGCGTCTATCACCACGGCGTGGGCTACGTCTCGCCGCCTCCCTACTACGCCGTCTATCCCCCGGTCTATTACAGCCCCCACATCACGGCCCGGCACTACGGCGCCAGCCCCTTTGCCTGGCCCGCCGGCTATTCGCCCGGCGTGTTCGCCCCGCGGGTCAACATCGCCGCGATGAACGCCGCCGAACCGCTGATGGTCGCGAATCCCTACGTGAACGGTGCGGACCCCGCCGCCGCTCAGGCCCGGGCCAAGCCCAAGCCGCTGGCGATCGACAACCCGTTCGTCGCCAAGAACTAAAAAAACAGCCCTCTGGGCATTGCCAGCGCTGCTAGCAGCGGGCAAATCGCTCTTGGCACTGGCACGACCCGCCGATACCCTCTCGCGCGGGTCGTTGTCGTTTCTTGAGTGAAAGTTTTCGGAATCTGGCAGGGAGGTCGGTCGATGAACCGCGCGCTCTTCGTACTGGCCGCCGCACTGTTTGCCGGCTGCCAGAACGGCGGCTGGAACAATCCCTATGCGGCCATTGGCCCGGCGACCATTCCGCCCCCCGGCATGCCAGCGGCAACCGCCGGGGGCTACTACCAGCCGCCGCCGGTAACGGGCATTGCGCCGGCAGCATCGCCCGCGGCGACCAGCAACAGCAACGCATCCGGCGAAGGGCCGATTCGCATTGTCGAGGCCGGGCCCGCGGCGAGGTCCATCAGCAGGTCATCTCCGGCGACGATCGCGGCCACTCCGGCAAGTCGTTCGACCTCGCAAGCTGTCGGTGCCACGCCGGCGGTGCGGTTCAACCCGGCCAGCGCCCCGCGCGAGATGTCGCAGCTTCCTCGCGTGAGCCCGGCAATTCCCGCGACGCCCTCCCCAGCCTTGCAGCGGACGCGCGGATTCGGCGAGGGAGCACCACCCAATCTTGCTCCGCCTGCTGCCATTCCGAAGAACCGCTTCTCGGCCGCTCCGCCCAGCATTCGTCGCGACACGGCGGTCGTTCCGGCGGGCTACACGCAAGCGACAGCGACGTTCGTCGAGACGACGACCGCTGCGACCGGCACCTGGAAATCCCGGTAGTTGCGAGCCGACTCGCCACCCGCGGTTACTTCTTTGCCTCGCGCTTGGCCGGCTGCTCGGGTTGGCCCTCGGCGGCCGCCCCAGCTTCGGTGACGAGCAGGTCGATCTGCCCCTCTCCGGTGTCGTAATAGACGCGGAAGTGAACCTGCCCCTTTTCGTGCAGGTCGGTCATCAGGGCCGCCAGTTGCTCGAGCTCGCCTGCCGCCTGGTTCACCTTTTCGAGCGCCGCGTTGGCGAGATTGCGTTGCTGATCGATCCGCCCCTTGTCCTTTTTGTCTCCGATCGCCTGCAGGTTGTTCATTAGCATAGCCCGCTGTTGCTGAATGTCGTTCGCGGCGGCGTTCAGTTTTCGCTTTTGAATCGTTACGGGTTTGGTCATACCCGACATTTTGATTTGCGGACTGCTCTTCACCTCGATGCCGCGGGCGTTGATCGACGAGGTGAGCTTGAGCCCCAGAATCAGCGCCTCCTCGGCGGCGCCGGTCCAAACGAAGTTGGTATCGACCGCTTCCATTTGAAGATTGTCTGCCTTGTGCTTTACCTCTCCGCCGGTCACTCCGGTGACTTCCAGAAAGACCTTCTGAGGGTCGGGCAACGATTCGAGCGCCCACCGGACGCTGGCCGGCTTTTCGACATCGAAGACCAGCGGTGGGCCGGTTTGCAGCGTCCGCAGGACCACTTCGTGGCTACCGGGACCGGCGCTGAACTCGAGGGCCACGTTGCACAACAGCGGGGCCGCTTCCTGTTTGGCTGCGGCCGCGGTCCACTGGAACGAAAGCTGGTTGTCTTTGGCGCTGAGTAGCGCCACGACCACCGGCGCATCGCCCCCAGCCAGGCTGATTTCCCAGTCGCGCAGCGCCGTTCCGTCTTGGGCCGCGTTCATCTCGAACTTCAGTTTGCCTCCCTTAACGACTCCCTCGCCCCCTTTGAGCCGGGCGATGACGAGCGCCTTCTCGTCCACGACGCAGGGGCCCAGCACCAGCGGCGCGAGGGCTTCGGCCGACGGTTCTGAATTGTTTGCAGGCAGCGCGGGGAGCGAGACCGTGGCGGGAAAGCCTTCAAACGGATTGGGCGGAGGCGCGGGCTTGGCAGGCGCGGGCTTGGCAGGCGCGGGTTTGACGGGTTCCGCCTTCGCTGGTTCGACCTTGGCAGGTTCCGCTGGCTTGGCCTCCGGCGCGGGCGCTGCCGGCTCTGGTGCGGGTTCCGGCGCGGGCATTGGCATGGGGCTAATGGGGGCTGCAGCCGGCGCCGGCAGCGGCTCTGCCGGGGGAGCAGCCTCGGTAGCAACCGGTTTCAGATTCGTGGTGGGTGCGACAGGAACCGCCGGATTCGTTTCCTGGTTTACCTCGGGGGTTGATTCGGGATTCGCTTCCAGGCTGGCGGGCTCGGCCGGCCGGCCCATCTCGGCGGCCTTTTGGGTGGCCGTGGCAGCGTCGGCGACCGCCGTTTGGCCCTGCCCCGCGCCCCAGCGGAAGGCGAGCACGATGGCAACCGCAAAGGCTCCTAAAACGAGTACTCCGCCGCCGATGGCAGTGCCCAGAATGAGCGGCAAGTTCGATCGCCAGGCGGGCGCGACGGTGGCTGCCTCCTCGGCAGTGGCGACTAGCGCGGCTGGCTCCTCGACGGAAGGACTGCTCTTGGCCGGCGGCTTTGACGAGCGGGCCCGGCCCTTCGTCTGGATGGCAAACCCGGCGAACGGATCGGCGTCGTCCTCCGTCGGCTTCGCCTGGGCCGATTTCACGGTGCCGTCAGCCGCGTTGGCGACGATGACCTCCTCGTCCGCCGCGGCATCGTCCAAAGCCTTGGCCACCGGTGGCCGTTTGCCCTTCACGGCGGGCGCTGCGGGCTGATCGGCCAGTGCGCTCACTAGCGCGCTCGCCGGTGCAACCGCTTTGGTCTTGGGCTTGGGCAGTTCGGCAGCCGCCGGATGGGCGGTGGCAATCTCCCCAAGGGCAAACAGCTCTTCGCGCACCTGGCGCATCGATTGCGGCCGTTCGTCCGGGTTTTCGGTCATCATGCGGATGCACAGGCCGGCAACTTCGGCGGGAACCTCTGGCAAAGCCGCCAACTGCTGGGCTGCACTTTGGGCGTCGAGAGCCGGCTTGCCGCCGAGCAAACAGCAGAGCACGTTGCCGAGCGAATAGACGTCGCTTCGCGCGTCGGCTGCCGACTGGCCCAAGCGTTGTTCGGGTGCGTGATACACGCCCGCGGCCAGGGCCGCCATTTCGCTGGTCTCTTCGACGGTTCCCGCCGGCGGGGGTGTCGCCAGGCGGGCCTGGCCGATGTCGGTAATTTTGACCGTCCCCGTGGCATCGACCAGCAGGTTCGAGGGCTTCAAGTCGCCGTGAAAAACGCCGGCCGCGTGCGCGTGTTCCAGCCCTTCGGCCGCTTGCCGGATGTAGTCGAGCGCGCTGGCGAGCGGCAGCTTGCCCGCTGTTGCTAGTGTGTTTTGCAGATCCACGCCTTCGACGTACTCCATGACCACGAAGTACCGGTCGCCCTCCTGGTTGACGTCGTAAATGTGGCTTAAATTGCGGTGATCCAACGCGCAAACTCGCTCGGCATCGGCTAGAAACCGCTGCAAGACTTCCGGCTGTGCCGCGTGCCGCCGGGCCAGGATTTTGAGTGCGTGGCGGCGGCCCATCTGGGCATGCTCGGCCAGATAGACCCGCCCCATCTCGCCCGCGCCCAGTTGGTCGAGCAACTTGTATTTGCCGACCATCAGCAGGTAATAGCCGTGCAGCAACTGCCCAGCCTGCCAGCGGGTCAGGACGCCGTTTTTCACCAGGTCGCGAGCCAGCACCTTGGGATCGCCACTGGCGACGGACATTTCGCGAGCTTTGGCAACTTCGTCGGCCGACAGCAAGTTGCTCTTTTCCAGCGCCTCGACAAACGCATCCGCACTCGCCACCGGCGACAAACTTGCCATAGATCCCCCGCGCACAAACTTCTGCCGGATCGAACGAGCCGGCACACCCTTGATTCTGGCGACCCAAACGTCCGTCCGCAACCGTTTTCGGGTCGCTTGCGCCGGCACGGCACCCATCTCAAGCGAGTTTGCGGTTCAAATGTACTCGCAATCCGCCGATCCTTTCCCTCAAGGCGAGCGGATCGTCAACGCGGCGGTTTCCCGCGGTGTGCGTCCTGGCAAGCGAGTCAAACCTTGCCACTTTCGGAAAAATTGCCGTTTGTAGCGGAAGTATTGATTCTGCCCGTTATTCCGCGCCGATAGGTTCTGTCGAGCAGCAAAGCGCTCTCGTTGGCAGCCAGCGGTGTCCCGACCGCCAGCGGCAACGAACCTTCTCGCCAGGCGGGGCTAGCACGGATGCGATGCCCGGCCACCGGCGGTGGTAGCCGTTTCGTTAGGACCTTTTAGCAGCCGCGGAGACTCTCCGATGAAGATGCGATGGGCGTGGACCTTGCCCGTGCTCTCCTTGCTTGCCTTGCTGGGGGCCCGCGTGGCCCTCGGTCAGGGGCCCATGCCTTCCGGAGCACCCAGGATGCACCCGGGCATGATGCCCGCCAGTTACAACATGGGCGGCCCGCCGGGCCTCTTGCCCGACGCCTACGGCGCTTACGGCTCGGCCCCGGCCGACATGTCGGTGATGGGCCCCGGCCCGGGCGGCGCGATGCCGGGTCCGAACATGGCCCCCGGCATGATGGGGGGCGGCGGCGGCATGGACCCGTCGATGATGGGCGGCATGGGAGGTTGCCAATACTGCGGCGGCGCGGGCTGCGAGGCCTGTGCCGGCGGCGCGGGCGGAGGCTTTGGCGACGGACGCCACGGCCTGTTGGGAGACGTCTTCGGCTTGGTCGCGCCCTACCCCGACGGCGGTTGTGCCGCGGTTCGCTGGTACGACTTCTCGCTCGACTTCATGCACCTGCGGCGCGAAGACGCCGGCCGCAGCGTCGATATCGCCTCGCTGGGACTCAACGGCGACATCGTCTTGAACTCGCAGGATCTCGATTTCGGCTCGGAATCGAGCTTTCGCTTCAGCGCGATGTTCCAGTTCGGCCCCGGCAGCAACCTCGAGTTCACCTACTTCGGGCTCTTCTTCTTTGACGACCAGACTCGCATCACCAACCAGCAGAACAACCTGTTTTCGGCCTTTAGCGGTTTCGGCACCCTGCCGTTCCAAGGGTTCGACGAAACCGACCGGAGCAACGTGCAGGCAATCGACTACGAGTCGAGCTTCGACAGCTTTGAAGTCAACTTCCGGCAGCGGTGGATGGCGCCGAACTGCCGCTATCAGGGCTCGTGGCTGGCCGGCTTCCGCTACTTCAAGCTCGACGAAGACTTCAACTACGAAACGCAATCGTCGTTCAACGGCACGCTCGGCAATCCGGCCAGGGCCCAGAACAACATCAACGTTCACAACAACATGGTGGGGGCCCAGATCGGCGGCGACATGTGGATTTGCATCCTGCCGGGCCTGCGGCTGGGGGGCGAGGCCAAAGCGGGCGTCTTCGGCAACCACGTCGCCATCGACAACACCATCTCGGTCAACACCGGCCCCGATCCGCTGCTGGAAGAACTCTCCGGCAACGACGTGGCGTTCGTCGGACAGGCCGACTTGATGGCCACCTACCGCCTCAACTACCAGTGGACGCTGCGGGCCGGTTATCAGTTCCTGTTCGTCGAAGGGGTGGCCCTCGCTCCCGAGAACTTCAATCCCGATCCCCCCGCCATCTTCTCGCCCGCCGCGGGTGGCAGCCGCTCGACGATCATCAACGACAACGGCCACGTCTTCTATCACGGCTGGTCGCTCGGTGCCGAGTTCATGTGGTAGCACCAGAAGGGGTCGGGAGTCTTTGGCGGAGCGAGCCGTTCTATAATCGGTCGCTGTTTCCGCCAAAGACTCCCGACCCCCTGGAGTGAGCCGTGCCTCAGTTCGATCGCGACAAGTGGAACCAAAAATACACCGCAGGGTCGGGCCCGCCGAGCGCTCCTTCGGCCGTGCTCTTGGCGCTCGACGCCTACCTGCCGCGCACGGGCCGCGCAATCGACGTGGGCGGCGGCGCCGGACGGCACGGCATCTGGCTCGCCCAGCGCGGGCTAGAGGTGACGATTGCCGACGTGTCGTCCGTCGGTCTGGCCCTCGCGCGCGAAGCGGCCGCCGCGGCGGGCGTCAGCCTACAGACGCTGGAAATTGACCTGCAAGAGGCGCCGTTCCCGCCTGGCCCGTGGGATCTGATCGTCAGCGTCTGCTACCTCTTTCGGCCGCTGTTTCAGGCGTATCCCGCCGCGCTCGCGCCGGGGGGCCTGCTGGTGGTGGTGCAGCCGACCCTGCGCAACCTGGAGCGGCACGCCAAGCCGCCTGCTCCGTTCCTTCTGGCCGAAGGGGAGCTGCGCACCTTGGCGGGCGGCCTGGAAATCGTGCATTACGAGGAAGGCTGGCTGGCCGACGGCCGGCACGAAGCCTGCCTGGTCGCCCGGCGGGCCGCTTTGGCGTCGCCATCGCCCGGCGGCGTTGTATGATGAAAGTATGAAACTGATTCGCGTCGGCGCTGCCGTCCTCAACCAGACGCCGCTCGATTGGGAGGGAAACCGCCGGCGCATCGTCGCCGCCATTGCCGATGCGCGGCAGGCAGGCGTGAGCATCCTTTGCCTGCCCGAGCTGTGCATCACCGGCTACGGCTGCGAAGACGCGTTCCATGCTCCCGGCACGCAGCAAACGGCCCTGGAGGTGCTGGCGACACTGATCCACACACCAACGAGCGGCATGGCCGTCTCGTTCGGCCTGCCGCTACTCGTCAACGGGTCGCTTTACAACGCGGCGTGCCTCGCGGCCGATGGCCAGATCTTGGGCTTTGCTTGCAAGCAGAACCTGGCAGGCGACGGAATTCATTACGAGCAACGTTGGTTTAAGCCTTGGCCCGCTGGAGTGGCAATCAGCGTGCGGGTAGGAGATCTTTTGCATGAAGTAGGGGATCTTATCTTCGAAGTCGGCGGCGTGCGACTCGGTTTCGAGATTTGCGAAGATGCCTGGGTGGCCGATCGCCCGGGCAGCGACCTGGCAAGTCGTGGCGTTGACTTGATCCTTAATCCCAGCGCCAGCCACTTCGCCTTTGGCAAACATGAGATTCGCAAGCGCTTCGTGACCGAGGGTTCGCGGGCTTTCGGCGTGGGCTATATCTACGCAAACCTGTTGGGGAATGAATCGGGCCGGGCAATCTACGACGGCGACGCCATGATCGCCGCTACCGGCAAGCTGTTGGCGACTGGGCCGCGCTTCTCGTATGCCGACCACCACGTCACCCACGCCGTGCTCGACATCGACGCCATCCGCATGTGCCGCGCGCGAACCGGTAGCTATCGGCCGAAGGTCACCGATACGGCGGGCGACATGATTGGCGAGAATCTTGAGTTTCCTCTCTTAAAGCCCGAGCGATCCGCCGCGACGAGTCACCCCGCCTGGGAAACCTCGCCCCACATCAAGGAAGAAGAGTTCACGCGAGCCGTTTCGCTCGCCTTGTTCGACTACCTCCGCAAGAGCCGCTCGCAAGGGTTTGTCGTCTCGCTTTCGGGCGGGGCCGATTCGGCCGCTGTGTCGCTACTCTGCGCCCGGCTGGTCGATTTTGCCCTGGCCGACATCGGCCGCGCGGGGCTGCTCGAGAAGCTGGCGCATATTCAAGGACTGGAAACAGCAGCCGACACCCGCGCGATCATCCATCGTCTGCTGGCCTGCGTTTACCAGCCGACCCGTAACAGCGGCGAGGTGACCCGCAACGCGGCCGCCACCGTGGCCAAAGCGATTGGGGCCGAGTTTTTTGAGTTCGACGTGGACCGCGTGGTGCAGGAATATCTCGGCCTGGTCTCGCGGGGAATTGGCCGCGAGCTGGACTGGAAGACCGACGACCTGGCCCTGCAAAACATTCAGGCCCGCAGCCGTTCGCCCAGTGTGTGGCTGCTGGCAAACCTGCGGAATGCCTTGTTGCTGGCGACCAGCAACCGCTCGGAAGCGGCCGTTGGCTACGCCACGATGGACGGCGACACGAGCGGCGGCCTGTCGCCGATCGCCGGGATCGACAAGGCTTTCTTGCGCCGCTGGCTCGTCTGGTGCGAGCGGCACGGCCCGGCGGGCATCGGCCCGCTGGCGGCGCTGGCCGCGGTCAACGAGCAAGCGCCGACCGCCGAGCTGCGCCCGCCGGCGGCCGGCCAGACCGACGAAGACGACCTGATGCCCTACGAACTGCTCGATTGCGTCGAGCGGGCGGCGATTCGCGACAAAATGCAGCCGGCAGAGATTCTGCAGGTGATGGAAGTCGAGTTTCCGCAGCATGGCCGGCAGCAACTGGCCCTGTGGATCGAGCGGTTCTTTCGCCTGTGGTGCCGCAACCAGTGGAAGCGCGAGCGTTACGCCCCCAGCTTCCACCTGGACGACGAAAACCTCGATCCCAAAACCTGGTGCCGCTTTCCGATCCTCTCCGGAGGCTACGAGCGCGAGCTGGCCGAGCTGCGGAAAGCGGCGGCAGGACCATAGACGTTCATAGGACAAAAGCCAAGTAGATGTAGGTTATGCTTCAGCATAACGCATTCAAGAGTTATTGAGGAGTTATGCTAAAGCATAACCTACCTGACTGATCCTGGTCTGGTTTGTTATTTCGCCCTTTCAGGGCTTGCGGATCGCCATATTTCCAAACCCAGGGCGGCGCTGCGCTTGCCCTGGGCTGTGGAAGGTTGCCCCGTTGGGGCACACAAATCGGGCAAATACCGTTGCTCTGCTCGACTTTCTGCGGTTGAAACCTGGGAGTGGTGCTGCTCGCCTTGGCGGCAACCCATTTCCTGCACATCAAGGCGTATTGGGCGATGCATCAGGCAACGCCCAAGGCCCGGCCCGCGCCGGTCGAGGCGATCGTCGTGTCGGAAGCCATTCAGCAGTAAAGCGGCCAGTTAGCCGCGCAGGGCCTGGCGCCACGATCTCTGCATCGCCAGCCGCCGTTTCGCCGTCCACCAGCGGGCAAATCGCTGGCGGAGGCGGGCCAGTTGGTGCTGTTCGCTCTTTAGCGCCGCGCGCAACTGCTTGCGAATCGTCGGCTCCTTCGCCTCCGCCAGCCACTGCTCGAGACGGGTCACGCCGGTCAGGCTGTCGCAAACCTCGCCCAACCGGTCCTGCAAATCGCCGAGCTGCTGGTAGAGGCGGCGGTGGGTCGCCGGATCGAGCGCCGCGGGGGACAGTTCCAGCGCATAACGCAGCCGCTTTCCCGCCAGCCGAAGTTCGTGCAGCGCGGTTTCTGTCGATAAATCGCCGCCGCCAACCGCATGAAACTGGTCGGCAAGTGCTCTCAACCGTTCGCGGCACCAGGGGCCGAACGGGGGCCGCACGCTCTTGGGTCGCCCCTTCCAGCGGGCTTTCTTAAAAAGTCTGGCGGTCTTGCGCTCCCACTTGTTGTGGCCAACCAGCGACTTGTAAAGCCGCGACAACTCTTTCTCGGCACGCTTGCGGCGCGCCCGCAAGGGGACGGCCGTCTGTTCCAGAGCCGCCAGGTCGCCCTGCTCGATCCGGGTGGCCAGCACGTCGCAGTCGCGGGCCTTGCCAGCCGTGCGGCGAATCTTGCGGAGCTTTCGCTTGAGCCACTTGGCCGTGCGCCGCGGCAACACTTCGTCAAACAGGCGCAGCGCCGCGGCCGAGCGCCGGGTCCAGACCCGCAGTTGATGGACTGACTCGGCGTCGTCGGCCGCGCGGCCCGAAACCTGGGCCGCTTCCTTCAAATAGTGCTCGACCGCCTCCAGACGCACCGCGAGCGCCTTCCGGGCTGCGCGGGGAATCGGCGCATCCGGGCCAACTTGGGTCAGCCACTTTTCAAAGCGAGGCATGTTGTAGGCGGCGGCTGCGGGTCAGGGAAGTGCATCGAAGAAGGTTTCACGGCCGCCAGCACCATTGTAACTCGCCCGGCAGCGGTCAATCCAGTTCTCGCGGCTGCCAAACTTTGACGAGCGTGGCCCGTGCCTCGCCTGCCAGTTCGCTCCAGACGTCGATGGGCAGTTCCACATGGGCCAGTGCGGCGGTCGTCAGCGGCGCGTAACGTCCGGTCAGCGATTCGAGCAGTTCTTCCAGCCCTGGATTATGCCCGATCAGCAGCACGCGACCGAGCGGCTCGGGAAGCTGCGCGATTATCCGCAGCAGCTTGTTCCGATCGGCTTCGTATAGCTCGCCCGTGATGCGCGCTTCACCGCGAAAGCCGCACTGCTGGATAACGTGCTCGGCCGTCTTACGGGCTCTCTTGGCGGACGAGACAACCAAATATTCGGGGACCAGGTTTTCCTCGCGCAGCAGCGCGCCAATCCGGGGCGCATCGCGCTTGCCGCGCTCGTTGAGCGGCCGGTCGTGATCGTCCAGGTCGGTCTCTTTCCAGCTCGACTTGGCGTGGCGGAGCAGCAACAGGGTTTTCATGAGTTGGCAGCGCGCGCAGCGCCTAGGCCTTTCCGCCGATTGCCGGCTGCGTGGGAGACGCGTCGGCAGGGGTGGTCAACACGACGGTCACCGATGTCGGCTCGCTTGCCGTCGTTATCGGAAGCCCCGCCAGCGCGCGCTCGACCATCTCGTGCAGCCTGTCGTACTCCGGGGGCACCGGGCGCTCGATGAGGCGCGAAATGCGAATCGCATCCCGAACTTTGGGCAGCGCTTGCTCGTTCTGACCGAGCAGGTGCAGCGCCAGGGACAGGCCATATCGGCAGCCGCGGAATCGTTCCGCCGGATCCAGGTCACACAGCACCTGCATGATGGGAATCATCCGTTCGGCGATGCGGACTTTCAGTTCCTGCTCCTTGGGCGCGTTCGGGCTCATCGCGGCCATATTGATGATGGTATGGAATATCCGTCGCGATTCGACGTAGATATCCGCGTGGATGGTCGGGCTGGCTGCCCGAATGCAATCCACCAACCCTTCGCGAGGGGGAGGCGGGGTGTGGATGTCTGCCTGATCGTGAAAGGACTTCATGGCCTGGTGGTCGATGGTCCGCTGCCGAACCACCGCGTCGAGTTCCTGCTGGACTTTCAGCACCATCTCCTTGCTCTGCTCCGTGATTTCCTCCTTTGCGCGATCGACGTCTTCCTTGGTGACGTAGAGCATCATCGTGCGCGTAATCACCGCCCGGCCCGCATAGCCGCCGACCAGGGCAATCGCGATGAGCTCGATCCAATCGACCGACGGCTTGTTCTGTTGCTGTTCCGAGCCCCCCGTCGTCCCGCGCGACGCTTCGGCCGGGGTCGTTGCGGCCGCGTTCGTTCCGGCCTGCGTCGCGGTCGCCGGCGATGCGGCGATCGACGAAGCGGCTGCGGCGCCAACCGTCGCCGGAAAGGTAAGCTCTCCCAAGGAGAGAACCTCCTCGGAGATCCCCGGCGTGACCAAAAAAATGGCGTAGGCTCCCACCGCGCCAAACATGCACTCCTGCAGCGATCCGAGCCGCATGGTCCGCTTGCTCAGGTCGTAATGCGGGAAATGGAAAAGCCCTTCTTGTGCCGCCGCCACCGATCCGCCCAGCGCACCGAGGCAGCCGATCACGGCAATCGCGAAGAACGTGCCGCTTACCATCCCGTAACGGTGCAGCGCAACAACCATCAAGAGGGCCACCGCCAGAAAGCCGACAACTGCGGCCGGAATAACCAACAGCCGGAGGGCGACCAGCGTCCCCGACTGGAGAGACTCGAAGAGGGTCTCGCGCGAATCTGGTTGCGTCGCCATTCTGAGATTCCTCGGATCAGGAGTTGGATTTTGCCCAATACCGGACCCTAGTATCCACCCGTGCGACGGAGCAGACAAGCCTTGACGGGCAATCTATGCTGCAAATCTTACTTACTCTTCTGCACCCGGGGCGCGGTGCGGTTCGAACGTGGTGCGGCTCGATTGCTCGGCCTCTTTGAGGCGCCGGCAAGCGTCTTCGTACAGCACTTCCTGGCTGCGCCGGCGCTTTTTGCCGCGGACACCCTTGCTGCGCTGGTAGCGTCCATCCGGCTGCAAGTGGCGGGCCTTCACGGTATCTTCAAAATATGTTTCTAAAATGGCGATCAACCGCTGCTTGATCGGCGGGTCTTCGATCGGAATGAGCAACTCGATCCGACGATCCAGGTTGCGCTGCATCCAGTCGGCGCTCGACAGAAAGAGCAGGTCGTCGCCGCCGTGGAAAAACCGCAGCACGCGGGCATGTTCGAGGTAGCGATCGACGATGCTGGTGACCCGGATGTTCTCGCTCAGCCCGGGCACCCCCGGCCGCAGGCAACAGACTCCGCGAACGTTCAGCCGCACCTCGACCCCCGCCTGCGACGCGCCGTACAAGGCGGCGATGATCTCGGGATCGACCAGGGCGTTGACCTTGGCATCGATCAGGGCCTGTTGGCCCTGTTGCTTCCGCTGGGTCTCTCCCTCGATCAATTCCAAGAGCTTTTGCCGCAGGCCGGTCGGGGCCGCCTCGATCTTGCGATAGCGCTGCGGCTGCGAATAGCCCGTCACCGCGTTGAAAAAGCTAACCGCGTCGGCCCCCAGCTCTTCGTGGCTGGTCAGCAGGCTGAAGTCGCTATAAATCCGCGACGTGATCTCGTTGTAGTTGCCCGTGCCGAAGTGGATGTAGCGCACCGTGCCGTGCGGCTCGCGGCGGACGATAATGCACGTTTTGGCGTGTGTTTTCAGCCCTTTCACCCCGTAGATCACCTGCACGCCGTGCTCTTCCAGGTTGCGTGCCCACTCGATGTTGCGGGCCTCGTCGAAGCGGGCCTTGAGCTCGACGATCACCGTCACGTACTTCCCCCGCTGGGCAGCCTTGGCCAGCGCCGCGACGATCGGGCTGTGGCGGCTGGTGCGGTACAGGATTTGCTTTATCGCCAGCACGTCGGGATCGGCGGCAGCTTCCTCGACCAGCCGGACGACCGGGTCGAACGACTGGTACGGATGCAGCAGCAGCACATCGCCACGGGCGATGGTCTCAAACAGGCTGACGGTCGGATCGATGTCGGGCGAGCGTTGCGGCGGCCACGGCTCGTACTTGAGCGCGTCGAATCCCTTCAGATCGGCAAGCTGCATAAATGCGGCCAGGTCGAGCGGCCCCGTCGTCGAGAAAATGTCGTCGCTAGTCAGTTGCAGGGCCTGCGTCAGAAAGCTCAACAGTTCTTGGCCGGCCGAGGCGTCGATCTCCAGCCGCACGCACTCACCATGCTTGCGAGCCGAGAGGATCCCCTCCATCCCTGAGAGCAGATCGACTGCCAGGTCGTCGCGGAAGCTGAAATCGGCGTTGCGGGTCATGCGAAAGGCCGCCGAGCCGGTCACCGCTTCTCCCGGAAAGAACCGGGCGACGAATTTGCCCACCACTTCTTCCAGCAGCACGTAAGAGTAGCCCCGCTCGGCCCCCAGGGTGAAGAACCGGGGGAGCGCCCGGCCGAGCGGAATGATGGCGAACCGCGGCTTCCCTTCGCTGCCGGCATCGGGCTGTAGCTGCACGCAAACGTGCAGCGCCTGGTTGACCAACAGCGGAAACTTGGCATCGGGACGAACGGCCATCGGCGTGAGGACCGAGAAGATTTCCCCCTCGAACACCTGCTCGACCGCCTTCGCCTGCCGTTCGGACAGCTCGGACGCCCGGACCCGCTTGGCCCCCGCATCGGTCAGCCGCGCTGCGAGCTCGCTGAAACAAGCGTGCTGCTGCTGCACCATCAGGTGGGTCCGCTTGCTGATCGCGGCCAGTTGCTGGACGGGGCTCATTCCCGAAGGATCGGGCGTCGTGATTCCTTGCTCAACCAGCACTTGCAGGCCGCCGACGCGGACCATGAAGAACTCGTCCAGGTTCGACGCCGTGATGGCCAGAAACTTCAGCCGTTCGAGCAGGGGGATCGCATCGTCGAGCGCCTCGTCGAGGACGCGCTGATTGAATTCGAGCCAGCTCAAGTCGCGATTGAAGTAGCGGGGTTGGTCGGTCATGGGGTAATGCAACGGGGCAGCGGAAGGGACGACCGAAAGGGAAAAATGGCGTGGAACAGATTGCCGCGTCAGCCGGCGTCGCGCGCGATTCGTTGCTCGCGGCAAGTCCGCTCGTAGGTTTCCTCCAGATCGACCCGCAGGCAAAGATTGCCGCGCAGCCAGAGGGGGAGCGTCGGCAAGGGCTTGCCAATCGCCAGCGGCTCGCTCCACAGATCGACGCTCGGCTGCTCGTCGCGCTCGACCGCCCGGTAAGCGACCGCGTAGAGCGGATCGGAAAATGAGCCGCCGCCGGCTGGGTGCAGGCGCGTCATCAGTTCCTGGTGCAGTTGGGCGTGGCGACCGGTTACCAGATCGACGATGATCAAACCGACGCCGCTTTGCACGTAGGCAGCGCACTTGGAGACAAACGCGTCTCGATGACTGGGACGGTCCTTGTTCGCCGGGCTGACCAGTTCGATCGCTCCGGCCAAGGTAGGCCCCGCTTCTTGATTGAATACCTGTATTTCCACGCAATCGGTAACGATGGAGATTGGCACGGTCTCGGTGGGCGTCGGAGCGACCCAAGATTGGCCCAGGGGCAAACTGGCAGGGCCCGCTTCTTCCCAAGTCGCCACGTCGATTTCGATGCCGAATTGCACGTTCGGCTCGGCAAAATACCCTTCTGGAAGTTGCTCGTTCAAGTGAGACGCCAGATAGGTACACCAAGCATTGTGAAAGGCGTGCCAATGGCGACGGACGCTCAAAGGGGGACGAAAATGATCGCGTAAAGCCATAAGAGGAGCTCACAGGCGCCGGTCATCGGAGTGGTCGAAATCGATCCTTCCGCAATTCATTGTATCCATGCTGGACGCGCGCGGTCTGCCCGCGGGGGTCGCTAATTTCGCGTCATCCTGAGCAAGACGGACATCCCAAAGGTCTCTTCAAACAGCGCGCCGTTCTGCTTGAGGGCGAGTTGCTCGAGCGACAAGTCCTCGACCAGCGGAATCGAAATGACCAGCCGGCCCCCTTCGCGGGTGCATTGCAGCTCGTGAATCCGCTGGCTGCGTGATTCGTCCAAGGCGTCGGCCACTCGCAAGATAGCCGCCATTTTGGCGATCGCCACCCGCTCGTCCCGGTCGAGCGTGTTGTAGCCTTCGTGCGTCGGCTGCGGTGAGGCCCGCCGGTGATAGCGGGCCACCATCGCCGCCAGCAACAGGTCTTTTTTGCCCATGCCGAACAGCTCGCTATTGCGAATCAGGTACAGCGAGTGCTTGTGATAGCTCCGGTTGCTGACGAATAGGCCGATCTCGTGCAAGAGCGCGGCGACCGACAAAATCACTTCGCCCCGCGGCGGCAACTGGTGATCTTCGCGCAACTGGTGAAACAGCGTCGTGCAAAGCTGCGCCACATGGCCGGCATGCGGCTCGTCGTATTCGAATTTGCGCCCCAGGTCCATCGCCGAGCGAATGATCTGCTGGCTGAATTCCTTGGACCAGGCCGCCCCGGAGGCCATCTCCTTGAGCAGGCCGTCGCGGAGGTTCACGTTGGTCACCAGCACGCTCGAAAGCTGCAGCTCCTTGGCGAGCAGCACATACGCCAGCAGGGCCGGGCCGAGCGTTTCCGCCTCCGGAAAGCTCAGCCGGTACTTGCGGACCAGGCGGTCCTCGGACTGGCTCAGAACCTTGTTGGTGAAATCCTCGAGCGCCTTGACCGACAACCGGGCCAGGCTGTGGCCATCCCAGTCGGGTTGCAGTTGCCGCAGCGCGAAGCGCACGTCCCCGCCCATCGCGATCAACTCGATCGGGCCGTCGCGGCTGACGTGCTCGGCGATTTCTTCGACCGTCCGATGAATGTGCGACTCCATGATGGTTCGCACCTTCAGCGTGGGGGCGCTCAGCGCTTCGAGCGTTTCGCGCAGCCGCAGCGAGCCGAGCCGATAGGTGTGCGAATAGACGACATCGCCCCCTTTGACCAGCAGTAGCTCGGTGCTGCCGCCACCCACCTCGGTGACGACCGCCCGGGCACTGGCCAAGGCCGCATCCGACAACAGGAAAGGTTGGATGCCCAGGAAGGTGATGCGGATCACTTCGGCTTCGTCGAGCGGTTCCACCTGAAAGCCGGTGGCGATGTAGAGCCGATCGACGAAGGCCAGGCGGTTGGTCGCTTCGCGGACGGCGCTGGTGGCGACCACGCGAATCTGCTGCGGATTCTCGATCTGATGTTCGCGCAAGATACGGCGATAACTGTTCAAAACGCGAACGCAGTCTTCGATCGTCTGCTTCGAGATCGCGCCGCGGATGAAGGCGTCTTTTCCCAGATTAACAGCTTGGGTCAACGCTTCGAGCGGCCGCACGATCCCCTGGCTGTTGATCTCGGCGATTGCCATCCGGATCGACGCGGTGCCAATGTCGATCACCGCCACCGGCTTGGTCGGGCCGGGCGCTGGGGGCGTCGCAATGTCGGGGGTGCGGGCGGTCACGGGGAAGGAGGTCAGAGGTCAGGTTGCATAGCCGCGACCAGTGGTCGCGTTCGCACTGCATGGAACGCCCTCGGTGGCGTTCCGATTAGTTGTAGGAAACTTCGTGGCGCTATCGGGTTTAATCTTTCTTTTTGGGACTGGTTGCAAAGCATGCTTCCGCCCAGGCGGCTGCGCCGCGGACGACGGCATCGTCGCCCAGCTTGGCGGCGGAAACCTTGAACGATTTGGCGAACGGCGGAGCGGCTCGGGCGCGGGCCGCCTCTTCGACGCTGCTGACGAAGATTTCGGGCATCGCCTCGACCAGCCCGCCCCCCAGCACAATCATGTCGGGGGCAAGCAGGTTCACCACGTCCCCCACCGCGCGGCCGATCAAACCGGCGGCCCGGCGGACGATCCGCTCGACGATGGTATCGCCCGCCTCGATCGCTTCGGCAAGCGTTCCGCTGCGGATTTCGGCCAGGTCGGTGCCGGCGGCAGCCAACAAATGGGGCGCCTCACCCCGGAAGGCGGCCATCGCCGCTTGGGCCGAAATGGCGAGCCGGCTCGCTTCGGTTTCGAGGCAGCCGGTTCGCCCGCAGCCGCATGGCATGCCGTTGGGATTGACCTGCACGTGGCCAATCTCGAAGCACGACATGTTTTTGCCGCGCAGCACCTGCCCTTCGAGAATACATCCGCCGCCGATCCCGGTGCCGGGAAAAACACCGACCAGGCACCGCGCCCCTTTGCCGGCCCCAAAGCGATACTCGCCATAGACGCCGGCATCGACGTCGTTGAGCACCACCGCCGGGCAGCCGAATTCCTTTTGCAAAATCTCTTTGAGCTGCACGTTTTTCCAGCCGAGATTGGCCGAATCGACGATCGCCCCTTTGTCGAGGTCGATATTGCCGGGGCAGCCAACGCCGATTCCCGCGACCTGATCTGGGGTAATTTGCCCTTCGTCGAGGGCATTGCGGATCGCCTCGACGATTCGCTCAACACCCGCCTTGGCCCCTTCGGCCCCCTTGGTTTTGCGGCGGCGGCGGCCCAGGATGCGAAACTCGTCGCTCAGGGCGGCCGCCATCATCTTGGTTCCTCCCAGGTCGAATCCGACCCAGTGGCGGCGGGCGCTAGTGTCCATGCGGGAAAGCATGTCCCGCCTGTAGGGGCGGAACTTGGGCGAAAGGGTGGGGATGGGCGGTTCAGGACGGCAGATTTGGCCGGCATTCTAGCATACGTCACGGCCCGCGCGCCGTTACGTCCGACCTGATTCGCTAACTCCTACCGCGGCCCGAGCCACGCATGGTCTTTGCGACTGGCTCTCCAGCGGAGTGGGCGGGATCTCATGCGATAACGTGTACCTACTTTTGCTCCGTCGCAACTCGCAGTTTGGTGATTCCCTCAATTGGCTGGGTGCCGAATCGCTGGGTAGTGTAGCGCACGCCCTCTGGCAAATGGACAGTGACGAGTGATTCGCCCGCTCGTTCGACGATGACGCCGCCGTTTGTTGCTAACATGTCGGCCACGCGATCAAACTGATCTGACAAAATCTGTTCACGACGAACTGCCTTACTGTGGTCCCACCACCAACCGCAACCAATCGCCACGATAATCGCCACAAGCAAAACGTGTATCGTGAGTGGTGCTGATCGCAGCATGATTGAATCCTTCTGAGATAGGGAGAGGCCCTCACGCGACACCGCGATGGGCAGCGCTATCGGGAGGCTCACGCCTCCCGCTCGCCTTGGCTGACACCTCCCGCTCGCCTGGCTGCTGCGCGACCACTGGTCGCGGCTATGCATGGCGGCGTGCCGGGCAGCGCTATCGGGAGGCTGACGCCTCCCGCTCGCCGTTGCCGCGCGACCAATGGTCGCGGCTATGCATGAATACCGTGACCAATGGTCGCGGCTATGCACGACAAACTTAGGTGCCAAACTCGGGCCGGCGGCGGCCGAGTTGGCCTTGCAGCCGGGCCACAATCGAGCTGTGCATCTGGCTGACCCGGCTTTCGGAAAGATCGAGCGTCGCGCCGATCTCTTTCATCGTCAGCTCTTCGTAATAGTAGAGAATGATGATCAGCCGCTCGTTCCGGTTGAGCCCCTTGGTGACCAGCCGCATCAGGTCGTTCTTCTGAACGCGGCGGGTCGGGTCTTCGCCCTTTTTGTCTTCGAGGATGTCAATCTCTCGGACATCCTTGTAGCTGTCGGTCTCGTACCACTTCTTGTTGAGGCTGATCAGGTTGACCGCGCTCGCCTCGCTGACCATCTTTTCGACTTCGGGCACGCTCAGTTCGAGCTGCTGGCCGAGCTCGATCACCGTGGGATGGCGGCCCAGGCGGGCTTCGAGCAGCTTGGTCGCTTCGTTCAGCTTGCTCGCCTTGCTGCGGACCAGCCGCGGCACCCAGTCCATCGTGCGCAGCTCGTCGAGCATGGCGCCGCGGATGCGGGGAACGCAATAGGTCTCGAACTTGACGCCGCGCGACATGTCGAAGGCGTCGATCGCGTCCATCAATCCGAAGACGCCGGCCGAGATCAAGTCGTCCAGCTCCACCCCTTCGGGCAGCCGGGCCCAGATCCGTTCGCCGTTGTACTTAACGAGGGGGAGGAAGTGTTCGACGAGTCGATTTCGATACTCCTGATTCTCGGGGTCTGCCTTCAGGCGCTTCCAAACTTCGTCGATTTCCAGGACTGGAGCAGCTACCGTCGTGACCATTCGATCCTCCGTGAGTGGGCTGGCCAAGCGAGTGGGGTAGAACCCGCCGTACCGGCCGCGCGTCGTGCGCGAACCCATTGCCACTAGGGCGTCTTTTTTTAATTCCCGATCTCAATTCGTTACGTCGTGCCGGGCTGGGCGTGTTTTGCTTCCCAATCCGCCAAGGCGGCTTGGAACTGCGTGCGAACCGATTCGCGGACGAATTGGTCTGCCAACTGACCCGCCACGTATCCCAGCAAGGCAAACAAAAACAACCCGCCGCTGGCAGCCAGCAAGGTCGCTTCGAAACCGCCGCCGTGGAGCAGGCCGCGGGCTAGGATCATCCCGCAGGCCAGGGGCCCCAAAATGCCGGCATACTTGCGTCCCATGACTATCTTCCGGCGCGTCCGAAAACTTTGCGCAAGCCTTACAAATTAACACCGCGCGGCGTGTCCGCGCCAAGTCATTATCGGTCGTGCCGGTCGCGCGAGTTGAACCAAACTTCAAGGTTCTGGGGATCCTCCTTGCCAGGTTGTGCGATGAAAGAAAAGTCATTGGAATTCGCTCCGCCGGACAGGCCCAAGGTTTATGCCGCTCGCCGCGACTGCCGCGGACCCGCGGGGGACTGCAAGATCTGTTCGGCCAGTTGTTCGATGGCGGCCGTCAACGGCGATTGCGGCTGTGCTAGCACCAGCGGCAGCCCTTTTCGCTCGGCACTGGGGGCCGCCGCGTCTTCCGGAATCCAGGCCGCCAGGGGCAGCGAGATTCCCAAGAACCGCTGGCACGATTGATCGATCCGGCGATGCACATCGGCGGCCATCTCGGCCTGTTCGGCCCGATTCACGACCAGCCGCAACGGGCAGCGCACCGCCGAGCGGGAGAGCAGCGTTTTGACCGTGGCGTAGGTATCCATCACCGCCACGGCATCGGGCGTGGTGACCAGCAGCACATCGCCGGCTGCTTGCCAGAAGCGGATGGTCGGTTCGCTGGGGCCGTTGCCGGTGTCGATCAGCACCAGGTCGGCATGGCGGCCGAGCGACTGAATCTGCCGGAGCATTCGCTGCAGCGCCTTTTCGCTGCACGCATTGCGGGCCTCGGCCGTGCGCGTGCCGGCCACCACCTGCATCCCGGCGGGGCCGCGCTGCAAAGCTTCGTGAATGCTTTTGCGTCCCAGCAGCACGTCGGCAATGGTGATCGATTCGCCGATGCCGCAGTGGGCCGCCACGTCCGCGCGGTACAGATCGGCGTCGATCAGCACGATCCGCGAACCGTGCGCAGCCAGGGCCACCGCCAGGTTCACGGCAATCGTGGTCGAGCCGAGGCTTACTTTACCACCGGAAATGACGAGGGTCCGCGGCGGCGGAGCGTCGTCGGCGCCAAGCGTGCGCCCCGAGCGGAGCACCAGCCGGCGAAGTTGAGTCGCTTGATCGAACATAAGTCGGGAGTCGGGAGTCGGGAGTCGGGAGTCGGGGTGCGGGAGTCGGGTCGGCTCTGGCCAGGAGGGCGAGGCTCCTGCCGAGCCGCGGCGGCGCGTTCAAGGCACCCTAAGTTTCTGAAAAGGGGCAGCACGGGCCGCCTGAATGTCGTCGGGCACGTTCTGACCGTGGGTCGTATAACTGAGCGGCAGGCGATGCCGCTCGAGAAACTTGGGCAGCCACTCGACCCCCGCGGCCTCGTCCAGCTTGGTCAGCACCAAGGCCGAAGCTCCCACGCGGACGAACGCCTCGGCGGCCGCGTCGAGGCTGCCGCCGGCGGTGACCGCGCTGAGGACCAGGTGAATTTCGTTGGGCTGGGCCACGGCCAGCAAGGCCCGCAAGTCGGCCAGTTGCTGGGCATCGCGCGGGCTGCGCCCCGCCGTGTCGATCAGGATCAAATCGCAGTCGGCCAGGCGGCCCGCCGCGGCGTGCATTTCATGAGCGGTCGTCACCACTTCGAGCGGCAAGGCGAGGATCTGGGCATACGTCCGCAATTGTTCGACGGCTGCGATCCGGTAAGTATCGACCGTGATCAGCCCCACGCGGCATTGCCCCTGAAGTTGGAAGCCCGCCGCCAGCTTGGCGATCGTGGTCGTCTTGCCGACCCCCGTCGGGCCAACCAAGGCAACCGTGCGCGTGCGGCCGGGCGAGAAGCGAATCGGTCCGCACGTCGGAATGCGCACTGCCGGGCGGGACTCGCACAGTTGTTCGACGAGCGAACGGTCGCCACCAGGAACTTGCCGCAGATCTTCGCGGAATTTGCGACGAAAGTCGAGTTGGTCGGCCGCCGGCTGCCAAGGCTCGTCGGTGGGCAGAGCCGCGGGCAATCGGGTGGGAACGCGAACTTCGGCCGACGCAATGACTTCGATTTCGGGTCCGCTGAACCAACGCGACCAGGTCGAGCCTACCTCGCGCGTCTCGAGCACCGACGCATCGGGCCCCAGTTCCTGCCGGACCAGCCGCAGGGCCTCGCTGAGCGTTCGGGCGCGGTAGTTGTGAAGCGTCATTGTTTGTGATTATGCGTCGCTGACGATTCCCACGATTTCGACTTTGGTGTCGCGGGTCACTTCGTTGAAGCTGATGACGTGCAGCCGGGGGAGATTCGGGGCGGTCATCTGCTTGAGGCCGGCTCGAATTTGCGGGCTCACCAGCAGGATGGGCCGCTTGCCGCCGCGGGTCAGCTTGGGCAGTTCCTGGCCGATTCGTTCGGTCAGCTTTTCGATCGTCTGGGGGGGCGTGCGGATAAACAGGCCGCGCTCGGTGTGTTCGATGCCGGCCGAAATTTTGTCTTCCAGCGCGGGATCGAGCGTCAGCACATGCAGGCGGCCTTCGGCATCGCGATAGCGGGTGCAAATCGTGCGGGCCAGACGATGGCGAACATATTCGGTCAGGAAGACCGGGTCTTTGGTCTTGCCCGCCATGTCGCCCAGCGTTTCGAGGATGAGGCTAAGCTGGCGGATCGGCACTTCTTCGCGGAGCAGCATTTGCAGCACCTGCTGCACGTCCGAGATCTTCATGGGATTGGGAATCAACTCGTCCACGACGGCCGGGCTGGTCTTTTTCAATTCGTCGATCAGGTGCTTGGTGGCGTCGCGCGTCAACAGTTCGTCGGCGTGGCGGCGGACCACCTCTTGCAAATGCGTGGCGAGCACGGCCGTTGGCTCGACCGGCGTATAGCCCAGCATCTGGGCCCGCTCTTGCAAGCCTTGCTCGATCCAGACCGCCGGCTGCTGGAAGGCCGGGTCGCGGGTCTCGATGCCGGCGATTTTGCCCGTCGTCACGCCCGAATCGAGCGCCAATAACCGCCCGGGAAGAACTTCGCCCTGGGCCACCGGGTTGTTGGCGATTTTGATCCGATATTGCGTTTCGCCCAGGCGGATGTTGTCGCGAATGCGCACCTTGGGCAGGATAATGCCGGTCTCGGCCGCCACCGATTGCCGCACCGCGGTAATCCGCGGCAGCAGGTCGCCGCCATATTTGGGACTGGCGAGCTTCACCAGCGCAGCCCCAATCTCGATCTCCATCGGGTCGATCGTCAGGAAATCCTCGATCCGCTCTTCGACCTTTTTGTCCGCATCGGACGCCGCTTTGACGCTGGCCGCCTCTTTGACCTCGGCCGCTTTGTTTTTGCGCGTCAGCACCACCGCCAGCGACGCGCAGCCGGCGCCGATCGCCAGCAGCGGAATCTTGGGCAGGTTGGTGAGCACCAGGATCGACAAAAAGCCGGCCGCCACCGCGAGCGCCCGCGGGTTGCTGAACAGTTGATTGATGAATTGCGCCGGCAGGTCGGTCTTTTGCGTGCTGCGGGTCACCAGCAAGCCGGCGGCCAGCGAGATCAAAAACGCCGGCACCTGGCTCACCAGGCCGTCGCCAATGCTGAGCATCGTGAACACCTCGGCCGACTCGGCGAAGCTCATGTTCATCTGGGCGACGCCAATCACGAAGCCGCCGATGATATTGATCAGCGTGATGATGATGCCGGCAATTGCGTCGCCGCGGACGAACTTGCTGGCACCGTCCATCGCCCCGAAGAAGTCGGCCTGCTGGGTGATCTCTTCGCGGCGGCCTTGGGCCTGCTTCTCGTCGATGATACCGGCGTTCAGGTCGGCGTCGATCGCCATCTGGCGCCCCGGCATGCCATCCAAGGCAAAGCGGGCCGCCACTTCGCTGATCCGGGTCGCGCCCTTGGTAATCACGACGAACTGAATCACGATGATGATGACGAAGATAATCACCCCAACCACCAGTTGGTCGCCGGCGACGAACTCGCCGAAGGCCTTGATGACCCCTCCCGCGGCCAACATGCCGTCCTCGCCCGCATGCGTCAAAATGAGCCGCGTGCTGGCGACGTTCAGCACCAGGCGGCCGAGCGTCGTTGCCAACAGCAGCGACGGAAAGATGCTGAACTCGAGCGGCGTGCGGACGTAGACCGTGGTGAGCAGCACAATGACCGACACCGCGACGTTGGCCGCCAGCAGCACGTCCATGACGTACGGCGGCATCGGGATCAGGATCACGAGCACGCTCGCGATCAGTCCGACGGGGAGCACCAGGTCTTTCCAGTTAGAAAAGCGGGTCATTGCGCGCCAGGCCGTCGACGGCGGCTCGAGGGCTGTGAATTCGCCAGGGAAAAGCGGGGTAGAGAAGCGGGCGGGACAGTACCCGACGCTGGGGCGAAAGTCCAGGTCGGTTTGGCAGCAGCCGGGCAGCTTGCGGCCCGGCCGCGGGGACAGGCGCATCCCCAAAAAATTTGAACAAAAGGGAATGAAGTGAACGAAGGGAGCAAAGGGAAACGAACGAACCGATGGGCCTACAAGCCGGGTTCCTGACTCCTGCCCCTACGGCTTCGGCTCGGCCTTCTCAAATCCCGCCTTCACCAGGTCGTCGAAGCCCGCCTTCAGGGGCCGCACGTCAAAGCCATGCTGTTTGAGGATTTCGCCGCAGGCGAGTGCCCGGCCGCCGGCCCGGCAATGCGTGTAGATGATCTTGTCCTTGGGCAGTTTTTGGATCAGGGTCTTGGCTTCCTGCTCGACCGTCAGCTTGCTCTGCGGCGCGAGGATCGCCCCTTTCAGATGGCCCGCCTCCCACTCGCGCGGCTCGCGGACATCGACGATCACCCCCTTGCCCGCCTGCACGTTCTCCTTGACGGTGGCAAGCGAATCCTTGGTGTGGACGAGTTCTTGGGCCGAGGCGGCGCCGACAGCCAGCAGAACGAAGGTAGCGGCCAGCGCGAGGCGAGCAGGCATGGTTAGGCTCCTGGTACGAGAGGGGTGGGAATTCACCTCCAGCTTACCCGAATTGTCGCGGGCGCAGGGTGGCACGGGCATCCTGCCCGTGTTCGAGTTTGCAATTGGCGGCGGCAAGGTGGCACGGGCATCCTGCCCGTGATGGAAACCGTGCGCAGGTCGCACGGCAATCGCGAACCGCGCTACACGTCTTGTGTACGGAGGTGGCCCAGCAAGCCACCTCCGCGAGCAGAGCGAACATTTCGCAGAATGGCTCGCTGGAACGGGGTCGCAAAGCCCAACGCCTTCCAACGCGATCGAGCACTGGCGAAACGCCAGTGCCACCCAGCCGCACTGGATGGAAGGGGCGATGCTGCTGGCCGTCTATCATCATCGGGCTGGTGTTTTATCACTTGCCGGAAACGATTCCGCCGGCGAATCCGGCGGGAGGGCACTAGCGCGCCTGGCGTGCTTCGGTCTAGGTCGCGGTCTAAAGTTGAATTCATTGTCCCACGCCGATTGCTAGCGGCAAAACTGGCGAAGCGGCGCGAAGGTCGCGGATTCGGACAGAATGTCGCGCTTGCCGAGATGCGTGAATACCGTATTTCTTTTCTGGACTTCGTATGCTTTGTGGCCCTCCGTTCAATTTACGGGGCAGAGCCAATTACCTGCTCCCTGGCCCGGCATTCGCAGGGAGATTTCAGTCCCCTTGAGGCCGCACGCAGGGGTTCGCTGCGGTCGGGAAATCCACCTAGCCAGGAGTCAGACATGTCACGGACACACGCTGCTTATCTACTCATTCTTTTCTGCGTGCCCCTGCTCGGGTGCGACTCGGAACGAGCCGCCCCGGAATCAGAGTCCGCGGTTGGCATTGTTACGCGGCCCGTCGTTCTGACTCAGAACGCTCCCGTTGCGGCGGAATCCGACGGGACCAAGTCGCTGGCTTATCCCACCGGCAATCGCGAGACCAGCGTGCTGTTGATCGCAGCCGACCCGCCCCGAGAAATCGCCGTGGGAAAGCAATTCGAGTACCACCTCAAACTGACGAACCTCACGGAACATTTGGCCTTGGAGAATCTCGAGATCTTCCATGCTTCGGCCGAGGGGATCGAGTTGGTCGGTGCAAAGCAGGGCGGCGATGCCGCCAAGCCGGCCAAGCCGGCGGCCCAGACGAAGAAATCCGCCGCCGCGAACGGGGCGAGTCAACCGCAGACCGACGCGGAAAAGAAGTTCGAATCGTGGACGATCAAGCGATTGCCGCCGGGCGAAACGGCGACGATCAAGATCACGGCCGTGGGAGACAAAGCGGGCATGCTCGGGACTTGTCTCGGCGTGCGCTACGACCCGGTGCTCTGCCTGGTGACGAAATTTGTCAAACCCGAAGTGGAATTGACGAAGGCGGCGCCCGAGTCGGTCGGCTTGTGCGATCAAATCGTGTTCCGTTATACGCTCAAGAATTCCGGTTCCGGGGCCGCCAAGGATTTGGTGCTTACCGATCCGCTCCCGGAAGGTTTTAAGACGGTGGAGGGTGCCGACGAAGCGAAGTTCGAGATCGCCGCGTTGGCGCCGGGAGCGTCGCAGGAGTTCGACGTCCGTGTCGTGCCCAGCCAGGCGGGCGAATTCTCCAGCCGCGCGGCCGTACGATCCTCGGGCGGGATTGAAGTGCTGTCGAGCCGACCGGTCACGAAGGTGGTCGATGCGGATCTGGCCATCGAGGCGCACGGGCCGGAGATGCAGGTCAGCGACGAGCCGTTCATCTATCGAATCAAGGTTACCAATCGCGGCGAAGCCGTCGCGGAAGACGCCGTCGTCGTGGGCGAACTGTCGCCCGACTTCCGTCCGCTGAGCGCCAGCGATCCTTATGAAGCGGCCGACGCGCAACTGCTGTGGCGGCTGGGCAACCTGAAGCCGGGAGCTTCCAAGAGCATGTGGATCCGCCTGGTAAGCAGCAAGCCTGCCAGCGTGACGCACACGTTCCGCGCCGGCAGCGAATGCGCCCGGCAGCGCGATCTGGAGTTGGCCCAGGCAGTGCTGACCACCGAGATCGTTTCCTTTCCGGCGCTCGCCTTTGTGGTGGCCGACCGGCAGGATCCGGTCGAGGTTGGACAGAGCGCGCATTACAACATCTCGGTGGTCAACGAGGGAAAAGCGCCGGCCAAGAATATCGAGGTGGTGATCGAACTGCCCGCGGAGCTGAAATATGTCAAGACGGATGGGATTCAAGCCCAGGCGGAAGGCAACCGGGTGACGTTCCAAAAGGTCGACGTGCTCGAACCGGGCGGCGTGCTGCAGTGGAGCGTGGAAGCCAAAGTCGAGAAGGCGGGCGTGGTCAAGTTCCAGGCGGAACTGACCAGCGACAGCGTAAAGCAGCCCGCCATTGCGATGGAGCCGACCCGCTTCTACAGCACGCAGGCCGGCCAGAACGCAGTCCGGCCGGAAAGCGGCGAAAAGCGGTAGCGGCGTCGAACGCCGATAGCTACCAATCTCCAAGCGTAACGAAGTGTCCCCCCCCCAAGGAAAAGGGGCGGGGCCGGAGCGGGGGGCGTGGGGGGGGTATAGGCTCAGGGGCCCGGCGGGCAGCAGCTGCTGCAGCTGATCGCCCAGCCAGGGGACCGCGTGAAACATGCCGCCGGCGAGCACGAATCCGAACTCCCGCCCGGCCATGTCGAGCCGCGTCATGACGGCTGTCGCGGCGGTCACCAGCTCGTCGGCGGCGCGATTCAGAATGCCTGTCGCAACCACATCACCTTCGTCTCGCGCCACCTGCACGTATTTGGCGACCGCCGCCATTGACTTCGGGCTGATCTCTTCGTGGTAGACCTTGTGAATCAGCTCAGTCGCGCGCGTGACGCCGAAGTGCCCGAGGAGCCGCGGCGTGAGGCTCGTGACACGACCGCGGCCGTCTGCGTGGCGGACCACCGCGCGCAGCGCGAAGCGGCCAATCCAGTATCCGCTGCCTTCGTCGCCGAGGACGTATCCCCAGCCGCCGGCCCGTGAGGCTTCGCCGAGGTCGTTGCGGCCATACGCGATCGATCCTGTTCCGGACACGATCACGATGCCGGGCGCGTCGCCGACCCCGGCCTGCAGCGCGATGAGGGCGTCGTTGACGACCAGAATCCGGGCCTTGTAGCCGATGCGAGCCATGATGCTGCGCACCACCGCTTCGTCGGATGCGCGATCGACGCCCGCAATGCCGAGGCAGATCGCCGACGGCATGACGCCGGTGCCGTCGAGCGTCTTCTCCATCACCGCGTGCAGGACTTTCTCCAGCGCGAGCTCTCCCGCGCCCTGCAGGTTCGCGCCCTCTTCGCGCCCTTCAGCGATGATGCGTTCGTCCGCGTCTGCGAGCAGGCAGACGGTCTTGGTGCCGCCGACGTCGATGCCAAGGACAGGCATTACCGATATATTACCGTTCATGATCGTTCTCTCCGGCGCCGATCTCGTCCTGCCCGGCGGTGTCCAATCGGCAGGCACTCTTGTCA
>JBBDYF010000295.1:0-11457 GCA_040901775.1 Pirellulaceae bacterium
GCCGTACAGCCGGCTGGTCAGATCGCGGTCTTCCGGGCTGTTGCCATCGACGTCGCAGTCGAGCAGGAACAGCCGCACCCGACCCACCTGCATTTTCCACAGCTTGGCGAACAGCGGCCCCGTGCGGGTGTCGATGCGGACGGTAATCGGCTTGCCGTCGGGCGAGATGGCAGGCTCCATCGGCACGTTCTCGACCCGCGTGTCGAGGTACTCCTCGCTCTGCCAGCCTTTGACGTCGAGCTGCTGCTTGAAATAGCCTTGATCGTAGAACAGGCCGATCGCAATCAGGTTGACGCCCAGGCCGCTGGCGCTTTTGATGTGGTCGCCCGACAGAACGCCCAGGCCGCCGGAATAGATCGGAATCGATTCGTGCAGGCCGAACTCGGCCGAAAAATACGCCACCGGCTTGCCGCCCAAGACGCCCGCGTTCCAGGCCGCCCAGGTCTGCTTGTTCGCCATGTACTCTTTCAGCCGGCGATGGGCGTAGTTGATGCGGCTGTACAACACCATTTCAGCCGCGCGGGCCGCCAGGCGATCGGGCGTGAACTCGCGCAACAGGGCGATCGGATTGTGATCGAGCTGCCGCCAGCGAATTGGATCGAGATCGCGGAACAGGTTGATCACTTCCGGATGCCAGGTCCACCACAAGTTGCGGGCCAGGGTCCAGCACTTGTCGTACAGCGACTGGGCAGACATCTCGCCGACAATAAACTGGTTGTGCTCGGGCAGAACGGCCGGGTCAATCGTCGTCATGCGAAATCCTTCTCCGCCAGAATGAAAGCGATGCATGCACCGGAGAGCAGCTTACGGATTGGCGATTCGCGCCGCATTGTAAAGGAGTGTTATCGGCATGGCGAGCGACTTCTTCAGAAAAAGGCCGAACCAAACGCCGCTGTCAGCCATTAAAGGGCATCTAAGGGAAGCACGTCCGCCGCTAATTGGACTCAAGTGGTTTTGGATAATGGGATTTGGCCCGACCGTTTTGAGATCCATCGTTCGCAAGGCAGAAAGTAGAGCCCGGTGAAGAGCGCGTTCAGCTCGAAGCCGTAGTCGAACGTGGCGATCACCCCCGCGTAAAACCCCAACAGCCCCAGACCTATCCACGGACGCAGCGCGGGCAGCAAGGCCAAGATTCCGGACGTTTCGAGTACCAGCGTGCCGATTTGCAGCCAGCGGGTGAACGTCCGGCTGCCGACGATGAGCTGGGTGGTGGGAGACCAGGAATAGCCCCAGAGGTAGGTCCACAATTGCAGCGAGGTGCCGCTGGCCCAGCCGGGGCCGCTATAGGTCAGCTTCGACAGGCCGGCGGCGGTGTGAAATAGGCCAATGTAGGCAATCGCTGCTAGCGAAACCCACCGCGGCACCAGGGGCGTCGTCCAGTACGCGCGCTCGGCCAGCGCCAGCTTGATCTGGCGAGCGTCGGCGGTGTACCAGATCGACTGGATCACCAGCAGCATGTTGGTCATGTGGAAAATGTGGGAGGTGTTGGTCGTGTTTTCGACGTGCATCGACCAGAGCCCGGTAAAGCCCCCGGTCACGAGCCAGCACGACCAGGGGAGCCCGCGATTGAGGGCCCACAGAGCGATTCCGGCGATCAGCAGGCCGCGGAAAAGCCAGAACATGGCGGAACTGGCAAGCACGCCGTCGGGGAGCCACGAGAAAACCGTCGTCGGTCCTCCTCGCTCTCCCGTGCCCGTCGCCAGCGGCAGGCAGGCCAACAGGGCCGAGCTCGCCAACAGTGCCCACACGACAAGCTGGTTGAAATGGGGCGGCGAGCGGCGGCCCAAATGTTCGCGCCAGCGAGCGACGATACCAAGCGATGGCGGAAGCGAAGTCATGGCAAAAACAACTGAATCGACCGGCGCAATTTGGTCAACCAGCCGTGGGCTGGGGGCGGCGCATCTTTTACGATGACGGGATGTCCGATCCTCTCGACTGGCTCGACGCTGCCCTGGGCGACCTTGATCGCCACAACCTCCGCCGCTCGCTCACGGCCCGCCACGGCCCGCAGCGGGGCGACAAGATCGAGATCGGCGGCCAAACGCTCGTCAACTTTGGCTCGAACGACTATCTCGGCCTGGCCGCCGACCCGCGGATAGCCGCAGCCGTGCGCCAGGCCTTGGATCAGGAAGGGTGGGGTTCGGGCGCGAGCCCTTTAGTCACGGGGCGCAGCGACTTGCACGCGCAGCTCGAACAAAAGCTAGCCGAATTTGAAGGGACCGAAGCGGCGCTTTTGTTTCCCAGCGGCTACGCGGCCAACGTCGGCGCGATCACCGCCCTGGTCGGCAAGGGGGACGCGGTCTATAGCGACGAGCTGAACCACGCCAGCATCATCGACGGCTGCCGCCTGAGCGGGGCGGCGGTGCAGGTGTATCCCAATCAGTTCTTGGCACCCACGCGGCGCGACGATATGGCTCGACTGCGCGAGCTGCTTCGACAGGGAAAGGAGTATCGGCGGCGGTTGATTATAACGGACGCAATTTTTTCCATGCACGGAACGTACGCTCCAATCATGGAATTGGCGCATCTGACGGATGAGTTCGATGCCATGCTCATGGTGGATGAAGCGCATGCGACCGGAATTCTCGGCCAGTGGGGTAGCGGATTCTGTGAATCGACGCTCGGCGGAGACAATGTCCACATTCGCGTCGGCACCCTCAGCAAAGCGCTGGGCAGTCACGGCGGATTTGTTGCTGGCTCGCAAAGACTGATTGACTGGCTCGCCAATCGTGCTCGCCCGTATGTCTTTTCTACCGCTGCTCCGCCGGCCGTCGCGGCGGCCGCACTGGCCGCGTTGCAGATCGTCCGCACCGAACCGGAACGACGAGAACGGCTCGACGAATTGGCCTGCGAGCTACGCCGGCAACTCGTCCTCAAAGGACTCATTTCGCCCACATCCCTGAGCCATATTATTCCTGTGATCCTCGGCGATCCCGCCCGCACGATGGCCGCCGCAGCCGAGCTGCGTCGCCGCGGCTTCTTCGTCCCCGGCATCCGCCCGCCGAGCGTGCCTGAAAGGCAATCGCTGCTGCGGATCAGTTTGACCTGCTTGCACACGCCGCAGCAGATCGACGACCTGGTTGCCGCGTTAACCATAATAGCTGGGAGCAAACTTGCTCCCGGTGAGCCGCCAACCCCATTTTTGATCACCTGACTCCGGGACCTGGTTTGGTCCCGGCTATTGAATCCCCCATGCCCGCCAACTTGATCCCACAGTACCACAAGGCGGAAGCGGCATACCGCCGCGCGCAGTCGCCCGAGGAAGTGCTGCGCGGGTTGGAGCTGATGCTCCGCGAGGTTCCCAAACACAAGGGAACCGACAAGCTGCAAGGCGAGCTGAAGGCCAAAATATCGAAGGCGAAGCAAGCGGTCGAACTGGCCCGGAAAGTCGGAAAAAAGGGGCCGCCCGGCGTCAAGTTTCCGCGGCAAGGGGCGGGCCGGGCCGTCATCCTCGGCGGCCCCAATGCGGGAAAGAGCCAGCTCTTGGCTAAACTGACGCGGGCCACGCCCCAGGTCGCCCCCCATCCCTTCACCACCCGTGAGCCGCAGCCCGGCATGATGCCCTGGGAAGATGTGCTGGTGCAGTTGATCGACACGCCCCCGATCGCGGCCGACGTGTTCGACTCCAGCATCCAAGGGCTAATTCGCGGCAGCGACCTGGCGCTGCTGGTCGTCGATGTCGGCAGCGATGAGGGGATCGAAGCCCTCCAGCCGGTGTTCGACCGGCTCAGCCAGACCAAAACCCGGCTCGCCCGCGAGTCGTACCTTTCCGACGAGGACGTCGGGCTCTCGTTCACGCAAACGCTGTTGGTCTTGAACAAGATCGACCTGCCCGGCTTGGAAGAGCGCCTGACGCTGCTCAAGGAGATCAGTCCGGCCGACTTTGCGGAACATCGCATTTCGGCCGAGCACGGGACGGGGCTGGACGATCTTCGCCGTGCAATTTTCGCGGCGCTCGATGTGGTTCGCGTCTATACCAAGCTGCCTACCGAGAAAGCGGCGGACTACGACCGGCCCTTCACACTGAAGCGCGGCGGCACGCTGCTCGACGTGGCGGAACTGGTACACCGCGATCTGGCGGCTAGCTTTAAGTACGCCCGCGTCTGGGGAAGCGGCGTGCTCGACCCCGCAGCGCAGATGAAAGGGGACTACGTCGTACACGACAAGGACGTGGTCGAAATTCACGTTTGAGGGGAGGTGGTCAGTGGTCGGCGGTCAGCAGCTAGAATTATGAGACTGCCAATGCTCTCCGACCTCTGCTCTCCGGCCTCCAACTTCTGTTCCCATGCTCAACTCACAAATCGCCGCCGCATTGGATCTAATCGGCGACATTCTAGATTTTCAGGGGGCCAATCCGTTTCGCGTGCGGGCCTATCGCAACGGCGCGCGGACGATTCGCGACTATTCCGAGCCGCTGGCGGCCATCGCCCTCGAAGGGAAAGAAAAGCTCAAGCAGATCGAAGGGATCGGCGACGACCTGGCGGCCAAGATCATTACACTGGTCGGCGCCGGTTCGCTGCCGATGCTCGAAGAGCTGAAGGCGCAAGTGCCTGAAAGCGTGCTCGCCTTGCTGCGGATTCCCGGACTCGGCCCCAAAAAGGCGGCCCTGCTCTACAAAGAGCTGGGAATCAGAACCTTGGCCGAGCTCAAAGCAGCCTGCGAAGCGGGACGGGTGCAATCCCTGAAAGGCTTTGGCGTGAAGACCGAGGAGTTGATCCTGCAAGGGATGACGGTGGCCGAAACGGCTAGCCACCGCATCTACTGGTCCCAGGCCGACGAGGTGGCGAGCAACTTGCGCGAGCGACTCTCGGTCTGCGCCGGCGCGGAGCAACTCGAATTCACCGGCAGCTATCGCCGCGGCAAAGATACGGTGGGCGATCTCGACATCCTGGTCGTCTCCAGCAACTCCAGCGAAGTGATGGATTGCCTGGCCGGCTACCCGCCGGTGGCGCAGGTGCTCGCTCGCGGCGACACCAAAATGTCGGTTCGCCTGGGGAGCGGCTTGCAGGTCGATCTGCGCGTCGTCCCCGCCGAGTCGTTCGGGGCCGCCATGCAATACTTCACCGGCTCGAAAGAACACAACGTCATCCTCCGTGGACGGGCCAAGAGCCAGGGGCTCAAAATCAACGAATACGGTGTCTTTCGCGTCCAAGGGGACAAAGAAGTGCGAATCGGCGGCGCGACCGAAGACGAAGTCTATGCCACGCTGGGACTGCCGGCATTTCCCCCGGAGCTGCGCGAGGGGCGGCGCGAATTCGAGTGGGCCGACCAGAACGAGCTGCCGGAACTGGTGACGCAGAACGACATCCGCGGCGACCTGCACATGCACACCACCGCGTCCGACGGCTCGGCCAGCATCGAAGCGATGGTCGCCGCCGCCCGCGAGCGCGGCCTGTCGTACATCGCCATCACCGACCACTCGCAGCGCGTGAGCATGGCTCGCGGTCTGACTCCCGAGCGACTCCTCGCCCAGTGGGCCGAAATCGACCGCCTCCGGCCGTCGCTTCCCAAGGGCTTCACGCTGCTCAAGGGAATCGAATGCGACATCCTCGAACGAGGCGGAATGGACCTGCCCGACGACGTGCTCGCCCAGGCCGACTGGGTGAACGCCAGCATCCACTACGGGCAAAAGCAGCCGCGCCAGCAAATCACCGACCGAATTCTTGGGGCCATCGAAAACCCGCACGTCTCGATCATCGCCCATCCCACCGGCCGGCTGCTGAATCGCCGCGAGCCTTACGAGGTCGATCTCGATGCCGTCTTCGCCGCCGCCAAAAAGCACGGCAAGCTGCTGGAATTGAACGCCAACCCGATCCGGCTCGACCTGAACGACGTGTACTGCGCCGCGGCTCGCCAGCATGGCATTCCGATCGTCATCAGCACCGACGCCCACTCGCCCGACGAGTTTTCGGTGCTCCGCTACGGCATCCTGCAAGCCCGCCGCGCCGGCCTGACCAAAGCCGACGTGGCCAATACGCGAACGTGGCCGCAGCTCAAAAAACTCGTGGGTAAATGAGGGCGCTGTAGGGAATGCCCTCTGTGGCGTTCCGAGGTTCAAGGCGTAAAGTGTTCGACTCTGTTGGGAAAGCCCTTCTCTACTCCTTGCAATACGACAGCGCCAACAGCGCGTAGCCGCTCACCAGGCTCGCGTCCCCTTCGAGCCAGCGGCTGTTCTCGTTTACCCAACTGCCGTCGGGGCGTTGCCGGCTGGCCAGTTCGTCGATCAACTCCTTGCGCCAGTCGTGGGCCACTCCCTTGTCGTCCACGAACTTGTCTTCCCCCAGCGCCGCTAGGGACTTGGCGAAGGTGTGGTAGTAGTAGTAGAGTCCCGCGTCTGCCATGCCGGGGTTGCTCTCCAGATCGTAGTTCTTTTTCAGCCAGCCGACCGCCGCCTTTACCCGCTGGTCGTCGGGCTTCACTCCGGCATAGATCATGCTCTTCAGGCCGGCGTAGGTCATCGAGCCGTAACTGCGCAGCGCGCCGGTCGTCTCGTCTTGCCCTGCTTGGCTCGAGCCGCCCGCGGCCGGCGTGTAGTAGAACCCGCCGTCGGGATTCTTGGCGGCGAACGGCGTGCTGTTGTGCTCGCTCTCCAGGTTCTGGCAGCGGCTGACAAACAACAGCGCCCGCTGCATCGCCTGACTGTCGGCAGCATTGCCGGTGGCTTTGAGGGCATCGATCATAAAGTTGGTATTCGAGAGATCGGGCCGCTTGTGCTTGCCGTAGCCCGCGCCGCCGTACTCGAAATCTTCCGGTCCCTTGTCGCCAGCCGAGCCCCACTGATTTTCTTTGATGAACTGGTCGGCCTTCTTCAGCACGGCATCGTACTTGCCGTTGCGGTTTGCTTCTTGAAAACAGACCACCGCCAAACACGTTTCGTAGTTTTTGTAGTTCGTTTCCTCGGCGTGGATGCCCCCGTCATCGCGGACGAAGCCCTCCAGATATTTCAGGCTTTTGGCGACCTGCGGGTCGGCGGGCGATCGGCCATGGCGAAGGAGTCCCGTGGTCACCAGGGCGGTGACGGCCGGCCCGGCGGCAGCGTTGTACGAGCCGTCGTTGGCCTGGGCCTTGGTGGCGAGAAAACCGACAGCCTTGTCGATCATTTGCTCGTACTTCTTGGCGGTGGCCTCGTCAGCCCCCTGCACGCAACGCGCTGGCGCGAGCGCCACGAGCAGCATGCCAATGACGCTAAGTGCAAACGACAAGCGAAGTTGCATCACAAAAACTCCCAGGCTCTTCGAGGCTGAAACGAATTCGGTCTGAGTAATCCCAATACTCCATTTTAAGCAGGCGGCGTGCCGAAGTCCCGCGATTCGCGGCGTCAGTCCATAATCGCCACGATGTCTTCTTCGCGAAGGATCAGCAGTTCCTCGCCATCGACCTTGATCTCAGTGCCGGCCCAAGTGGTAAACAGGACGCGGTCTCCTTCTTGTACTTGGCATTCCGCGCGGCTGCCGTCGGGAAGCTGCCGCCCGTCGCCGATCGAGAGCACGCGCCCCTGCTGGGGCTTTTCCTTCGCCGAATCGGGCAGCACGATGCCTCCTGCCGTGCGAGCTTCGGATTCCAGACGCTTGATGACTACCTTGTCGCCGATCGGTGTGACCTTCATCGTGGCAGGCTCTCTTTCTAGGGTTCCTAACATAACCGCGCCATCTCCGGCGTTGACAGGGAAAGCTGGAGGTTGAGTTAGGGATGTAAAGTAGGTAGGAAAACTGGCGGGCCAATTATGCAGCCGGCGGGCTAGGTTCGACACCAGCACGCAATTCGGCCGCCGATTCTCGCACGCTAGCGGGCAGCCCGCAAGCGTTCCGGCTCATTCGCTCCGCTCGCCGCGCCCCCGAAAGGCGGGTATCGCTAATAGAATCGCGCTGGCTGGCTGGATTCCTCCGCTTCAGGTGCCGATGAAGGAGTTGGGGAACTTTAACGACCATGACGGTTAGGACGGGGTAGGCCGGCCATGACGATCACAGACACTGCCACGGTTCGAGATGAGGTCACTGTTCCCGACGAGCCGCAAGCCAAGACAACGCCGCGCCGCGCTCGAATCGACGGGCCCCATCCGACGATTGCCGGCGAGCCAGCGTCCTCGTCGGCCGGTGCGCTGTTGGAAGTCGAGCAGCCGACGACCGATTTGCTGACGGCGGTTGCTGGGCAAACCATCGAAGCCCGCCGCGAGCAACTCGAGCTGCAAGCCGCTCAACTGGCCGAACACCTGCGCGAGCGGCTGCGCGAGGTCGATCGCCGCGAAGCCCAGCTCAATGCTCGAATGGCCCAAGCCGAGGCCGACCTGCGCGCCGGCCGGGTCTGGCAGCGCGAGCAAGAGCACGAAGCAGCGGGCCGCGAGGCCGAGCTGCGCCGCCAGCTCGAAGATTTGCAAGGCCAAGCCGGCTCGGAAGATAATCCAACCGCCGAACGGGTCGATGTCGAAACCTTGCGGGGAGAGCTGGTCGAGCGCCAGCAACAGCTCGAGCTGAAAGAACACGACCTTCGCGAGCGCCGTTTCGAGGTCGATCGCCAGGCCGCCGCCCTGCGGCATTCGCAGCAACTTTGGGAGCAAGAGCGCTCGCGCCAAGAGGCCGAGCTGGCCCGCGAACGGGCGCGACTTGGTCGCGATTATGCCGAACAAGCGGCCCAGCGCAACGCCCAGCTCGAAGCCGCGGAAGAACTGGTCGCCGCGCATGCCCAGCACCTGGAACGGGACCGAGCCGAGCTCGCCGCCGATCGGCAGACGTGGGAAGAACGCCGCTGCATGCAGGCCCGCGAACTGGAAGGCCGGGTCCAAACCGTCCAGGCCGAGCAGCACGACCTCCGTCTGCGAATCGACGCCCGGGCCGAATGGGTCGAGCAACAGAAAGCGGGCCTCGAACAGGTCCGCTCGGAGATCATGGCCTTGCACCGGCAAACCCTCGAGCTGCGACTCGTCGCCGAACAACTGTGGGCACAAACGAGCGGCCGGCTGGCACCCGCCGAGGTCACCCACGCGATCGCCCATCTGCGGCTCAAACTGGCCGAGCACTACCGGCTGGAAGAGCAGGGGCTCGAATCTCGCAAAGTCGAACTGACCGATCTGGGCGAGCGACTGGCCGCGCAGCATTGCGAGGTGGTGCAGCGCCAAGCTGGCCTGAAATCGTGGGTGACCGCCCGCCAGGCTGAAATCGAATCCCAGGCCGCCACGCTGGTCGAGCGCGAACAAGAACTCGACGCTCAGCACGACGCGCTCCGCCAGGCGCGTCAAGAGTGGCAATTCGAACGTCGCGGCTACGAAGAGCAAATCCGCGACCTGCTGGGCCAGCTCCGGCAGCTTCCCGCGGCGGCATAATCCTCACCAGCCGCACGACCGGCCGACGCCGAGCGATACGCACGGGCATCGCGTCTCACTCAAAAATGCGGGCTAGGTTTTAGGAGCATTTTGTCACTCTCTCCTGGTAGGTCCCGACCGCCGGGCGAGACTTGCGATGCGGCGTTTTGTTGCAGCAACCGTTCCACGGAGCCCGTGGAACCTACCAGGCTGAGCCGACATGATCTTATCGCTTCGCGGTCCTGCCGGCGCGTTGGCCGCCGTTTGCCTGCTCGCCGGCGCGGGGGCAAGCACCTCCTGTTCGGGACCGGTCGAAGGGCCCGCTGCCACGCTCGAAGCGGCCGAGATTCTCGACCTGATCAACGAGGGGCACAAAAAAAACGACCCCCAGGGGCACGTCGAAATCGACCTCGGAAAGTTCCGCGTGACCCATACCGTGCCGAGCGAAGAAGAAGTCTTGCTGCTGGTCGATTTTCAGTTGTACGGCGTGCTGCCGATCGGTCGCCAGGAGACCCTGGAACATACCTTGCCCGACTACAACAACCGCCTGCGCGACGCCGTGATCTCGTTGGTGCAAAGCATCGAGACCGAGCACCTGACCGACGCCAGCCTCGCCTTCTTCAAAGCCGAGTTGACCGCCGCCATCAACCGGGTGTTGCAAGCGCGGCTGATCAGAGACGTGGTGTTCAGCAACTTTTCGGTACACGACGCCCACGAAGCCCCGTTCCCGACCGGCGCCCCGGCGAGCGTTCCGAAGAAGAAGCCCGCGGGCGGCGGGCACTAGCAACTAGCTCGCAGGGGAGTGAACAGCGACGAGCAAAGCCGAACCGCCGCTCGGCAAGCATCGCGCGCGACGCTATCTTGGCGCCAGGCCCCGAATCCGCTGCGAGAACTGCGGATCGTCCTTGTAGCGCAAGGCCAGGTCGTTGATCCGCGCGCGGCGGCGCAGCTCGGCCAGCGGGACGGAAGTGTCCAAGAGGCCCAGTTCGTAGCCCAGGCTGTCGGCGAAGCCGGGAAGCAAAATGCGGTAGTCGTACGGCACGCGGTCGGGAACCAACTGGTTGATGTGCCGCACGATGTTCGTGGTGCAGTTGTTGGATAGCGTGTCGTAATACTCGGGCCGCTCGCGCAGTTCGTTCGCCCGTCGCAGCACATCGACCAACAGGCGGCGGGCCATTTCGGGAGTCGCCTTGGTCCGGTACAGCAACACCTCGACGTCGCGATACTCGGTGCGGACGCGGATCAGGTCGCGCTCGTCGGCGATGACGTAGATCAATTCGAACTGACCGAACAGACCGAGCGTCGGCGAGTACGACTCTCCCTTTTCCAGCCGCACTTCGACCGAGACCCCCAGGTACTGGCCGTCGGCAAAGCCGAAGCTAAGCATGGTGTGGGCCAGGGCGGCGGTCTCGTTGAAGGGGACCATGATGAAATCGACCGTTTGCAGTTGCGACAGGTCGTACGTCCGGTCGTCGTGATCGACCAGGCAATCGCGATAGCTGAAGAACTCGCAGTTGCGGACGTTTTGAACACGCAGCGTGTCGTCGTCGATCGTGGCGTGGGCCAGCGTCCGGTGCTCGGCAGTCCAGTCGCGGTCGTTCGAGGGGGGCTCCGTGGTATCGAACAGCGGCAGGCGGGGGAGCGGTGGCAACTGGCCCGGCGTCGCGCCCGCAGTTTCGGTCGGAACGTCTTGCAAGTGGAGAACCTGGGCGAGCGGCCCCGGCTGGTTGACCTCGGCGAGATTCGCCCGGCAGCCGCTGGCAAGCGCAGCGGCCAGCAGCAGGCCCGAGAGCACAACGAAATGGAGATCCCGCCGCATGAGGCGGGAATTACCAGACAGTGCTAGCCGCCGGCAAGAGGAACCGCGCTAAAAGGAGCGGGCCGGCGAGATTGTGACACAACATGCCCGGCCAGATAAGCCGAGGCGGAGCTTGCTAGCAGCGCGCGTCCAGGTTTCGTAGAAGTTTAAGCCGCGAATAGCGCGGAGCTTCGCGGAAAGAGCAGACTTAGCCACGGATGGAACACAGATGCTCACGGATTCGGAGGGCAGTCGGGCTGCACCCGCGCGATCCGAGCCGATCCGCGTTTTTCTTTTCTAAAGTCCGCGCGGGCCACACGAATGTTCAATGTGTGCGTAGTACCGATGAAACACGGCTGAGAAA
>JBBDYF010000296.1:0-11442 GCA_040901775.1 Pirellulaceae bacterium
TATTATGCCGTCGCGGGCGGCCAGGCGTTCCGCCGGGCACCGCATCGCCCGCATGAAAGACGGCACGACGCACCTGGCCTACAAGTCTGAGCACGCGCTCGATCTGCACTCGGGGCTGCTGGTAACGGCCGAGAATTATCCTGCCGACCAGGCCGACTCGCACACGCTGGAAGCTCGCGGTGCAGGCCCAGACCAACCTCGGCGAAGCAGGCAGCGACGCGCAGATCAAAGACATCGTGGCCGACTAGGGTTATCACGCGAACGAGGCCGCTCACCCAGATTCAAGAGCACACGTCCTGCCGCACGTACATTCCCGAGCCGGCGCACGAGCATGACCGGACCTGGACCGACAAGCCGCCAGAGCAGAAAGCGGCCGTGGTTGCCAATCGCTCAAAGCGGAGATCTCGTATCACAACCATGGGTTCTTCAACGGGCTGCTAGCTCTTGATGCACGGCCAGCACCGTTTGCTCGTCGATCTGCGCCAGGTTCTGACCCGCGCCCGCCACCAGCGCCAACTGGGCCAGTTGGTTCACCCGCCGCGGCGTCCCGCCGGAAAGCTCAAACAGCCGGGCGACCGCCCGATCGGCGAACGTGGGCTGCTGTCGGCCGGCCCGCTCGAGCGTCGTTTTCAGGTAGTCGCGGGTTTCGTCCTCGTTCCATAGGGCCAGTTCGATCCGCAGCTCGGCCCGCTCCAAGAGCCGCGTACCCAGGCGAAAGGCCGATTGCTCGTGAGCCGCCAAGACAACGGTCAGTTCCACGTCGGGAACCGCCAGCAGTCGCTGGACGATGGTCACCACGTCGGCCGCTGGCGCGTCGCCGTCGTCCACCACCAGCACCGCCGGGACCTGCTCGAGATGCAGCTCGGCCAGCCGGTCGGTCGCCAACCGCCACAGGCGGCCGTCGTCGGTTTCGCTCGGCAAGCAGCCCCACTGCTGTGCCACGTCGTACAGCGCATCGCGGGCCGACAGGCCGCCGGCTAGCACCAGGGCGACCGCCGCCCCGGCTGCTTGCTGACGGCGGACGAACTCGCCCAGCACCAGCGATTTGCCGCTGCCGCTGGGCCCCACCAAGAGCCCGAGCTGGCTGCGATGCTCGACCAAAAAGGCGAGCCGGGCGAGCGCCTCGGCATGCAGCGGGCTTTCGTCCAACACGGCGCGGCCGGCGGCGGGCGAAAAGGGCGATTGCTTGAAACCCCAATAGGCCTGATACATGGTTGGCAGCTCCCGCGCGCGGACGATTCCGTATCTTGAAGTGCATCGGTACAATTGGCCCCAAACTTCACCAAAACCGCACAGCTTGCCACCGCATGTCCGAACGATTTTTTGTCCAGCGCCCGATCGCCGGCAGCCGCGTCGAATTGGCGGGGGGCGAGGCGCGCCACCTGGCGGCGGTGATGCGCGCCCAGCCGGGCGACGAAGCCCGGCTGTTCGACGGCAGCGGGGCCGAGTTCGCCTGCCGAGTGACGGCGGTCCACAAACAGCGGGTCGAGCTCGAGGTGATCGAGCGGCTGGAATTGTCGCGCGAGCTCCCCTTCGCGCTCACCCTGGCAGTCGCCTTGCCCAAGGGGGAGCGGCAAAAGTGGCTCGTCGAAAAAGCGACCGAGCTGGGCGTCACGCTTTTGATTCCCTTGCTGACCGAGCGCGGCGTGGCTCAGCCGACCGCCGGAGCGCTCGATCGCTTGCGGCGGAGCGTCGTCGAGGCGAGCAAGCAGTGCGGGCGCAATCGGCTGCTGGAAATCGCCGAGCCGCGGCAGGCCAGCGAGTTCTTTCTGGCGGCATCGCCCGGCGAGGTGCGGCTGCTGGCCGACCCCGCGGGGACGCCACTGCCGCCTGGCGGAGCCGGGAGCAATGTCACGATCGCCATTGGGCCCGAAGGGGGTTTTACCGACAGCGAAGTCGCGGCGGCCCGCAGCGCGGGCTGGCAATCGGCGGCGCTGGGACCGCGAATTTTGCGCGTCGAAACGGCGGCCATTGCCCTGGCCGCGTGGGCGGGAATGCGAGCACCGTAACGACAAGCTGCCAGCTTGTCACCCGCGACCACTGGTCGCGGCTATGACGACGGCAGGCGAGGCGCCTACCCACGAGTCGGCAAACTTGCGACGATGGCCGCTTCCACCCATAATCAGGCGACGTTCCTTTCTCTCAATCAGGAAGCTCGAAATGCCGCGGTTCGTCTCGCTCGCTTTGCTGCTGCTAACTCCGCTCGGCACGATTGCCGCCGATAAGCTCATCCCCCATGCCCAGGACAAGCCGCCGGGGCCGGCGCTCTCGCCGCGGGAAGCGATCGCCAAGATGACGGTGCCCGAGGGCTTCTCGGTCGAACTGGTCGCCAGCGAGCCCGACCTGGTCAACCCGGTGGGGATGACCTTCGACGAAAAGGGCCGCATCTGGGTTGCCGAGAGCCTGGAATACCCCCGCAAGCAGCCGGGCGTCGGCAAAGACCGAATCAAGGTGCTGGAAGACACCGACGGCGACGGCAAGGCCGACAAGTTCACCGTGTTTGCCGACGGCCTGAACATCCCCAGCGGAATTGCCGTCGACCAATGCGGCGTGTGGGTCGCCAACGCTCCGGACATCCTGTTCTATCCCGATGCCAACCGCGACGGCGTGGCCGACGGCGAGCCGCAAGTGGTCGTCACCGGCTTCGGCCGGCACGATACGCACGAATTGCCCAATAGCTTTACCTGGGGGCCCGACGGCTGGCTCTACGGCCTGAACGGCGTGTTCAACCATAGCCACGTAAAATATGCCGAAGCCAATCACAACTACAAAAGCGAGCATCCCGGCTGGGAGTTCACTTGCGCCTTGTGGCGGATTCATCCCAAGACGCGCGAGTTCCAGGTCTTTTGCGAAGGGACGAGCAACCCCTGGGGCGTAGCGATCGACGGCGAAGGGTCGTTCTTCATCTCGGCCTGCGTGATCGACCACCTCTGGCACCTGGTCGAGAGCGGCTACTACCACCGGCAGGGCGGCCCCTACCCGCCGTTCACCTGGAAGATCGAGAGCATCGTCAAGCACAAGCACCAGAAGGCGGCCTATTGCGGCATCCACTGGTTCGACAACGACGCCTGGCCCGAGCAATTCCGCGGCAAGCTCTTCATGGGCAACATCCACGGCAATTGCATCAACGTCGATAGCCTGAAGCGAGACGGCAGCACGTACGCCGGCACGGGCGAGCCCGATTTTTTGAGCGCGAACGACGCTTGGTTCATGCCGGTCAGTCAGAAAACCGGCCCCGACGGCTCGCTCTACATCCTCGACTGGTACGACCGGTATCACTGCTATCAAGACGCCAACCGCGACCCGGGCGGCATTGACCGGCTGAAAGGGCGGCTGTATCGCGTGCGATATAAGGACACGCCGCGAGCGGTCGGTTTTGATCTGTCGAAGGAAACCGACGCGCAACTCATTGAGCGTTTGAACGCCGGGAACGACTTCATCCGCAGTACGGCGCAGCGGCTGCTCATCGAGCGGATGAGCGTTCCCCTGGGCGATCAACTTGCGCGGCTTGTCGTAACCGATGCGGCGCCCAGGCGTCAGCGATTGCATGCGCTCTGGGCGCTTACGAACGACTATTACGATCGCACGTTCTATCACGACCTGCTCAGCCATAAAGACCCGACCTTCCGAGCCTGGGCCGTACGACTACTCGGCAATGAAGAAACCACTCCGCCAACTGGCCCCGCGCTCAAAGACCTGGTCGCCTTGGCGCATGACCCTTCGCCCGATGTAAAGCTACAAGTCGCCATCGCGGCGGCGAAGATCGAGGGCCTCGATCCGCTGCCGGTGCTCGTAGAGGTGCTGGCCCATGCGGGCGACGACAAGCTGATCCCGCACATCGTTTGGCAGAACCTGCACCCGCTCTTGGAAACTCGGTCGGGTGATTTCCTCGCGGAGATCAAGAAGTACGACCTGAAAACCACGCCGAGCCTGGCCAAGATCATGCCCCGCGCGATCGAACGGATCGCCGCGGTGAAGAAGTAGGTTCCGCCTGCCGGGCGGAACCTGATACGTGAAAGACGCCAAGTCGGCGTGTCAGGACCGGCCACCGCATCGAAGGCTCCTCCCGGCAGGAGGAGCCTACTAGCCCGAGTACTCTTACCTAGGACGATCCGTGTCTTTTCGGGTTTACTTTCTGTCGCTGGCTCTCGGCGCGCTGATGGCGCTGCATGGTGCCACACGTTCCCACGCCGACCAGCCGCAAGCTGACGTTTCGACGCTCGTCGGCCTGTTAGAATTGGTGATCGAGGCCGACGAGGCTTCGGCCCGCGAATGCCTGCGGACGCTGGCCGCGAAGATTCGCAGCGGCGAAGTCGATGCGGCCACCACCGGCCAACTCAAACAGCGCCTGGCACAGCCGCTGGGCAAGCTACTGGCCCCTGACGCTCAGGCACCCCTCGCCGGCGACGCCGCCCTGCTGGCGGCCCTGTGGCAGGATGCGGCAGCGCTCAAAACCGTGCGGCTGCTCGCTGAGGACGCCCAGGCCGCAACCGACCAGCGGCAACTCGCCCTGCAAACGCTCGTCTTCGCCAAGGATGCCGCCGCGCTGCCGATCGCCGCCACGATTTTGAAGTCAACCGCGCCCGATGCCGCTCCGCTACAACGGGCGGCTCTCGCCGCGCTGTCGCCAGCCGACGAGCCTGCCGTGGCCGACGTGGTTCTCTCGGCCTATCCCGCGCTCGGCCCGGAGATTCAGCCGCTGGCGATTGAACTGCTCACGCAGCGGGCCAGTTGGAGCAAGCGGCTGGTGGCTCAAATCGCGGCCAACAAGATTCCGGCGTCGGCGCTCAACGTGAACCAGGTGCGCAAGCTCACTTCGCTGGGAGACGACGAGCTGACGAAAGAGGTCGCTCGCCACTGGGGAACGATACGCGAAGGGCGCGATCCAGCCCGCGAGCAACTGATCGTGCAAATGCGTTCGCTCCTGGCCAAAACGCCGGGCGATCCGCACCGCGGCATTGTCGTGTTCACCAAGCTGTGCGGCCAGTGCCACAAGCTGCACGGCCAGGGGCAAGAAGTCGGCCCCGACATCACCGCCAACGGCCGGGCCTCGTTCGACCAGTTGCTCTCGAACGTGTTCGACCCCAGCCTGGTGATCGGCGCGTCGTATCAAGCCCGGCTGATTCGCACGGCCGACGGCCGCGTGCTGGCGGGCCTCTTGGTCGAAGACAGCGAGCAACGCGTCGTGCTGAAGGTACAGGGGGGCAAGCTCGAAACGGTCGCCCGCGACGACGTCGAAGCAATGAAAGTCAGCGAGTTGTCGCTGATGCCTGAAGGGATCGAGAAGCAACTGCAGTCGCAAGAGATTGCCGACCTGTTCGCGTTTCTCACTCTCGACAAGCACCCGGCCGACGCCTCGGCCAGAAGGATACCTGACGCGCCGACCGCCGGGCCGTAGCGACGCGCCGCTCGCCAGCGAAGAGTCGGGAGGGAGCCACGGATGGAACACCGATCAAACACGGATGGGAGGCTGCTCGCGCTTCAGAGTAGAGGAGCCCGTACTGGCGCCTGCCGATCCGCGTCCACCCGCCGCACCGAGTCTTGAATCCTAGCAGGCCGGCTCAGCCAAGCGTGGCAAGTTGGTCGCCGTTCGACGGCTGAACCGATGTTGAGAAAACTGCCCGCGCTGCTAGGATAGTGGCATGGTAGCCATTCCACCCAATGCCAGCCTCGCCGACATCTGGGAGCGGGTCCGTGCCTGGCCCGCGGCCGATCGGACGTCGCTCGCGGAGAAGATCATCGAATCGCTGGCCGAAGAGCCGCCGCGGCCCAAGGAACATTCCGTCGGCCAGCAGCCTCTTGCGCCAACGGGGAATCTGGCCGACATCATCGGCTTGTGGCGCGATGTACAGCCAATGCCGACGGACGAAGAACTCGACCGAATTCTTGAACAGTCGATGATCGAGAAGCACGGTTAAGCAATGCGGGTGTTTCTCGACACCAACGTCGTGTGCGATGCGCTTTTCGAGCGAGAACCGTGGAAGGATGAGGCGCTAGCCATTTTGAGCCTGGCGCGGCAACAGTCCATTGCGGCGATTGTTTCAGCGCTCACCATCGCCAATGTGTACTACATTGGCCGAAAGCTAGTCGGACGAGAGCGATCCATTGTGACCGTCCAAACCTGCCTGGCGACGTTTGTCGTTGCCTCGCTGGATCGCGAATCTGTTGTTGAGGCACTCGGCCGTAGCGGATCGGACTTCGAGGACAATCTGCAATTGACGCTGGCAATGCGAGCCAGCGCCGAAGCAATCGTCACCCGCGATGCGATCGGGTTCCGGGGGTCGCCGCTAGTCACTTGGACTCCGTCGCAGTTCCTCGCTCGTTTGAAAGTTGCCAATCCATGAACCGGCTCGCTGGAAAAATCGCGCTCGTTACCGGTGCCAGTCGCGGCATCGGCAAAGCGATTGCCCTGGCGCTGGCGGGCGAAGGGGCGGCCCTGGTGCTGACGGCTCGCTCGACCGACGCTCTGGCGCAAGTCGCCGCCCAGGCCGCCGAGATCAGCCGGGCACAGGCGATTGCCTGCGCGTGCGACGTGACCGATGAGGGGCAGGTCGAGGCCCTGTTTGCCCGCGTTCAAGCGGAATTCGGCCGGTTGGATCTGCTCGTGAACAACGCCGGCGCGTTCGACGGCGGGCCGCTCGACGAGCTTTCCGTCGAAGCCTGGGACAGGGTGATTGGCACCAACCTCCGCGGGCCGTTCCTCTGCACGCGGGCCGCCCTGCGGATGATGAAGCCGCGGCAGAGCGGGCGGATCATCAACATCGGCTCGATCGCCGCCCAGCGGGTGCGGCCCAACTCGGCCCCTTACGCCGTCAGCAAGCACGGCCTGTGGGGCCTCACGCAGGCGACCGCGCTGGAGGGCCGCGAATACGGCGTCACCTGCGGAGCGCTCCACCCCGGCAACGTCGCCGTCGAGCGCCGCCAAGCCAGCGACAAGCCGGAAGACGACGAGCCGATGCTTTCGGCGGGCGAAATCGCCGAGGTGGCCCTGCTCATGGCGACGCTGCCGCCGCACGTCGAAATGCTGGAAGCGATCGTCCTGCCGCACCGGCAGCGATACGTGGGGCGAGGGTAAGGCCCAAGCGAAACCGGGGCTAATAAGCGACAATCGCGAGTTGCTGAGAATCTGCCTGAAATTCAAGCCGGCCAACAAGTTACCGCCTTTCAGGCAGCGCTGCAAGTGTCGCGCTTTCCGTCCGTTGGCCGATTCGCGGCCCAGAACCTTGACCTCGCGCACAATGCCGGCCTCCCGATCGATCTTGGCGGCCGGCGAATAGACGGTCTCGAACAGATGGACAGAGCGGTTCATGCGAGCACCTCCCGCGGCGGCGATTGATAGCGAATCCAGCAGCGGCATTGGGGATGGGCCGGCGGGCCGAGCGGGAACTGGGCCTGCCATTCGCTACGCAGGGCTTGATGCAGCGGCTCGCAAGTCGGGCACACGCGGTCATCGCGGCGGGTGAACCAAGTGTCCAGGTCCGACAGACCGACAGTCTGCGCCATGCCCCGTTCGCCGCCGGCCGTTTGGGCCTGCGTCGTTTCCGTCGCGGCGGTTCGGGCGGCACGCTCCGGCCCCAGGATCGTTGCCAGGTCGCCTTGCATCTGGGCAGACGTGGGAGGCTGCGATTGCCAGCGGCGGCCAGCGGCGGCCAGCATGTCCCGCGTGTTGGCGGCGAACTGGGGCGCTACCGTCCCAGCCCGCTGGGCGGCGTAGGCCAGGGCCTGCGACTGGACGGCCTGCGCATCGAGTCCGTGACCCTCGCCGATTGCGACCAGATCAGCAGCAGGACGATAGCCAGTTCGCGGTTCATTTCGTCTTCAACCTCTTGCCAAAAGCTCTGGGGGACGCGAGCTATGTCGGGGGGCGAGCCAAGGTAATCTTCCAGGCGGTGCCGGAGTTTGCCGTTCAGTCGAGCGAAGCGAGCGGCGAAACTGCTTTCGAGTTGGTCGCGGTTGGGGAGTTGCATGTCACGGGTAGAGGCTTTCGAGCAGGGCGCGGGCTTCGTCGGTGGTCCGCACGGATTCGAGGGCCGCGGCGACGGCGGATTGCTTGATTTGTTCAGCGCGGTTGCCGATAATGGAGGGGTGTGCCCAGCAGCAAGCGGCGCTTGTTCTCGGAACAAGATCGTTCTCGGACGTCGGCCCTACGGCCTGGGCTACACTTTCTAACAGCTTATTGCGCAACTGCGGCAACGGATCGAATTCGGTTTTCATCATGCCGCGAAGCGAGAGCTTTGGCTTTCCGCTCTTGTCGATCTTCCCGCTCCGCTTGCCGAGCACGACTTCTGTCGTGACAAAATAGCCGTCGCTGGGAGTCACATACACAATGGCCGGACGCCCTTCGTTCGTCCGCGACCGCAGGATGTGGGCATGGCTCGCGATGATCGTCTCGGCACGCTTGATGTCGTCGGCCGTCACAGGAAGATGGCCAGGGCGGTTCTCACTCCCTGGCCCGTGGCGATTGAGAATATGGCGAACCGCGTCCGCGGTCACCATATGCTGATAGCCCGCGATGTCCAGACCTAGTTCGTCCCGGACTTCCAAAGCCAAGCTGCCCGTCACGTCACTTCCCTTGTACGCCCCTTGGTACGAGGAATTTGAGGTGGCGCTCGCTATCAAGTCGTCGGGGCTGTCGTGCCAGTTGCCCCCGCCACTTCCTCCACCTCCATCCGCCGCGCACGAATTCCCCCCCTGAAACCCGCCATCGCCGGTGCCGCAGTTTTCGAGTAGCGATTCGAGGGCTTGCAATCGCTGGCCGAAAGCCTGTTCCATTGCTGGCATCGCCGGCTTGGGCTGCGCCGCGATGTTGGCCTGCTCGACCTCGTAATCCAGATCACACTGGGCCGCCCAGGTCTTGTTGCTGAGTATCCCGGCGTCCGCTCGGACCTTGCGGATATCCTCCTCGGCCTTCTTGTCGGCAATCGCCACGGCCGGCGATTCAACCTTCAGTTGCACCTGCTGCTTCAGTTCGGTCAGCGTGCCGATGCCGAACTGGCGGAAGCGGCCCCGGCGAACCAGGTGACCCAGGGCGATCCACAGCACCTGGGCGAAGCAGCTCTTGTGGAACTGGTCGAAACCCGTGCCTTCCGTAATGGGAATCCCCGCAACCTTCAGGATCGCTTTGAACTGGTCGGTAATCGCGGTTCGACGGCTGCTGATGTCCCTGGCGGGAAACAGAACCTCGCGCCGCGGCACCTGAATCGCACGAATCGCCTCGATTGCATCCTGGCCGAGCCGAAATTTCTGCCCACGAACGGCCCAGCACCGGAGCGAGCCAACAATCCTCCTCAACGAGATCAGTGGACAACCTGAAAGGAGAATGAAGCGTGGACATCATCCGACTGGTCGGCGACAACCAAGCCGTCGAGTTCCTCGGCGTCCGACTGGGCGATGGCGGCAATCGTTGTGCTGGGCCGGCCGTCCTTCACGTAGTAGCGATCGGCGTGCTCCCAGAACCCGGCCAGCAGGTCGAGAACGCTCAGGCGGTCGAGTTGGCGCAGGGTCAGGCCGGCCGGCGCTTCCGCGGCGGGCTTGCTCCAGACCTCGCGAATGATCCGCAGGTACTCTTCCCTGGCGGCCGGCGAGCCGTGCTTTCCCAGGTAGTAAAAGCGGCCTCGCACCTTCACCGCTGCTTGGCCGCTGGCTTTGTGAAGGAACGGTTTCGGCGCGCCGCGCAGGGGCGCGGAAGAGGAGGCGGACATGGGCGTGGCGTCCCTTGGATCAGGCGAACGGGTGTAGTACACCCGTTTCGACCTGAATTTCAGGCTGCCACCGTCCACCGTGGACGGGTACCGAAGCCTCGATTCAGCAACAACTTACGAATCAGTCGGGGTGACAGGAGTTGAACCTACGGAGGGCTTGGAGGTAAATGCTTTGCGGGCCGAGAGTTGCGACAAGGGGCATCTGGCGGGCGCTGCACCGGCGCTGCAGACTGGCGGCACACAATGTCACTGTGCGTCGCTCGTTGACGCGGTTTGCAGTGGGTGATTGCAGCTTGGCCAGCAATCCCGCATGAAGTCCGGCAACGAATTATTGCCGTACTCCCTTGGAACGCGGGAACTGCCGCATTGTCGAGACGAGTCCAAGTGAACCAAACGCGGTACTCGCCCGGCTCGACCGTAGCGATCCAGGTGGCGACGGCGTTGGGGGTGCTGCCGCCGCCGGGGGTTGGGTTGCGTAAGCGTGGTGTTCCGGTCGAGCGCGTCGTAGCCCAGCGTGGTGACGCGGCCCAGCGGTCGGTCGTCGAGATGAGCCGGCGATGCGGGTCGTAGGCGAAGGTGGTGCTGGTGAGTTGGCCGTTGAACTTCGCCCAACCCGGCTTCTATCCAGTGGGCCGCCGGGAGGGAGTTTCGCTAATCGCTGTTCGACTTTTTCGGCAGCGCCTGTTTCGCTACTCAGTTGTAACCCACGTGTATTTCGGGACTTACGCCGCGGTGGGTGATTAGCAAAACCCGTTTCGCTAATCAGACCGATCAGCGAAATGTACGAATCGACGTGGCCCAAAAGTAGGTGCCACGGGCCCCGTGGTACTGGCATGCCAATGAATGCTGACTCCCAGTTTCCGCCCGGCGGTCGGAACCTACTCCCTTTGCGCCGCAACACGCGGGCCGTTCGGTCGCGAGCCAGGCGGGGGACTCTCCGGCGGACCCTGCCCAAACTGCGGACCATTCCGAACGAACGATCAACCAAGTTGCCAAAGAACCGGCGCGCACGCTCCGCGCCGCAGCGGGACGAGATTGTACCCGTGCGAGGGCGAACTGTCAATACGTTCACTTTATATTTTCGGATCGTCGGCGCTGCCACTCACCCAAACGCGGCCGTGCTACTGGCCGACGTAGGGGCGCAGGTTCGCATCGTCGCCGGCGCTATAGCCGACCGGGTCTTCGCTGAGCCACTGGCCGGGTGTGGGATCGAAGTGGCGGAGGTGGTGGTTTACGAGACTTGCTGGGTCGAGGTCGCGGCCGTCGAACGCGAACAGCCTCGCTTCGTCGATTTTCTCGACCGGGTACAGATCGTCGAGGGGCAGGTATTGAGTGATGCGATTCATGGGTTTCCCTTGAGTTGTTGGTGAATAGCTGGGCCGATCCGTTTTTCTTGAGATACGCCGAATACCAGCGAAGTACAACCCTCAACCGTGGTTCGCTGCGCGAATCACAGCCACTCACCTGCGATAGCCCAGGACTTTCGGACACCGGCGGGAGCCAGATAATGGTTCCCAATGGAGGTTCGAAGGATGAGTCAGACGAAGGCTGAAGCGCCGCGGAAGCGGCGGGCGAAGAGCGTGCATGAGGACGTGAAGTGGACCAATCTTACGCAGCAGCAAATCGCCGCGGGCTTGGATGCGGCCGGCACGCCCGTCAGCGTGAGCGTCGTGCGGAAACTGCGGCGGCGGTTCAATTACAAACGCCGCAAGCCGAGCAAAGTCCTGCCCCTGGGCCGGCA
>JBBDYF010000297.1:0-11322 GCA_040901775.1 Pirellulaceae bacterium
ATGTTCAGTTCCTTTCAACTGAAAAGAGCCATCAAACTTGCCTGACGCACCAGAGACGCGGAAGGGCGCAAAGAGAAATAACAGTTCGAATCTTTTGCGGCTTCGCCGCCTTCGCCCCTTTGCGTTCAATGGAGAAGAGTGCCCCGCCAGGAAATCGCTAAACGAAGGGTGGCTGTCCCTGAAAGAGCTTGGCGTGTCATCGGTGGTAGGCGCGAAGGGGGAGCGCGGAAGGGGTGAATGTTCGGTTTCGGGATACGTGGTCGATGAGGGTTGATGAGCGGTCGTTGTCAGACGGCGTTGGCTGGGCAGGCGATCGGGTGTTGCGCACTTCGTTGGCCGTCGATCTTTTCCCCAGAGAGACCGGGCCGACGGCTCCCCGATCCATCCTTTCGTGAATGCGTGGCCGTCTGGCAGCCGCGCCCAGGGCCAGGAGCACTGCACGAAGTATTGTCTGCGATCGTACCGGCCGTGAAGGTCGCTCCAATCATGGGTTCGCGGGGCACTGTGTCCCGAAGGGCACGACCTTACATCAAATCATCCGGCGGGGCCACGTTTGGCAGCGGGCCGGTCGAGGGACCGTAGAACTTGGTGATGTCGATTCCACCGCGCCCCTCCTCTTCGAGCAGCTTCAGCCGCTGCTCCAACCGCTCGACCCGCACATTCAATTGCGGCAGCAGGTTGACCGCCTGATCCAGCCGTTTGGGCCGCGGCACCGCGGGATATGCCAAATGGCGTTGCAGGGCGGCGAACAGGTAGATCGGGTCTTTCTGCCGGTTGGCCCAGGCGATTTTGCCCTCCTTTTCGCCAAACAGCACCGGCTTGTCGGGCACGGGCGGCGGCTGGCCCGGACGCTGCAAGTGGATGCTGTTGAACGCGCTGCGGACGTAGATCATGTCGGCGAAATCGACCATCCCGATCCGCAGCCGCAAGTCGCCGATCCAGGTCCGCCAGGCGTCGTCGTAGATCGGATCGGCGGCGACGGCGGCCAGGCCCGGATCGTATTTCAAGCGATTCCGGCAAAGGCACTCGAACTGGTACATGAACATCGCCTGGGCAATCGGCGATTGGGCCCGATAGTCGGCCTCGGAGCGCAGAATGTCGATGGCGATCCGCATGTCGAAGCGGCCCCGCTCGGCCTCGGCTTCGTGCATCACGTAGGTCTGGAACGGCGTGAAGTAATGCCCCAGCCGGGCCATCGCCGACGACATCGTTCCCGCATGTTTCAGCTCGGCCAGCAAAAAGTCGATCGCCAGCGGCAGGCGGGTGGTCGAAAGGATTTCTTGCTTGACCAGGCCCAGCACCTCTTGAATTGGCGCGTTCTCGGCCATTTGCTCGCCGAGCGTCCGAAACAAATGGGCCTGTTCGATGTATTCTTCGCGGTCGAGCATGATGCCGGCCATCCTACGGCGAGTTATGCCGCGGAAACAGTGGCACGCGGCCGCTAGCAGGTTCGTTGCCCTTCCGCCACGGCGGGGGAAGTGTTATTAGACGCCCCATCTCTTGCGGCTGCTCGCTGCGCGGCGAAATGCGCTGGGAAGGAGCCACGGATGAAACACCGATTCTCACGGACTAGGAAGGGATGCAGTTTGTCTGCCTCCGCGCGATTCGTGAAATCCGCGTTTCCCGACTTTGAAATCCGCGCTGGTACGGAGGGAAGCTCGATCATGGACACGGATGAATTCAATCTGTGTTTCATCCGTGTTTCATCCGTGGCTACTTGTCTGCTGGGCTGGCTGGCGGGCGGTAAGGCGATTGCTGCGTTTTGCCTTGGCCTGGCCGCCCTCGCGGGCTGCCGGGGTGCGCCCTACGTCAATTCGCACCTCGAAACGGTCAACGCCGAGTATCGGCAACTGGAAGACTACGTCTATTCGTTGGAAGACGACAACAGCCGCTTGCAGCAGGAACTGGAGGCTTGCCGTGCCAGGCTCGATCCTGCCGGGGCGACCGCGCCGCCTCGAACGGGTCCATTCCGCCGGCCGCGGCCGTTGCCCGGCGAGTCGCCCGATTTGGCCCCCCCGCGGCTCGAGCTGGGGACGCCCACCGATGCACCGCTGCTCGAGATTCCGTCGGAAACACCGCCGCGGCGCTCGCTGCTCAAACGGCCGGAGGCTGAGGATTTCGACCTGCCGCTCGAACTGGAAGCGCCGGCGGTCGAGCTGCCCGCTCCGACCGTAAAAGAGCCGCCGCTCGCGAAGCCCTTATCGCCCGAAGCGCTGCCCACGCCGCCAGCCGACAACAAGGTGACGCACCTCTTTCTGAATCCGGTGTTGACGGGGGGAAGCGATCTCGACGGCCAGCCGGGCGACGACGGCCTGAGCGTCGTCGTCGAGCCGCGGAACAGCGCCGATCAGTACCTGCCGTAAGCGGGGGCGGTGTCGGTGGTGGTGCTCGACCCGAGCAAGTCGGGCGAGGCGGCCCGCATTGCCCGCTGGAATTTCGACGCCTCCGCAACCCGGCAGAAGCTCGACGGCGGCTCGGCCGCGAAGGGGATTCGCCTTCAAATGCCCTGGCCCGCCACGCCGCCACAGAGCGACCGACTGCACCTGTTCGTGCGGTACGTCACCGCCGACGGCCGCCAATTGCAAACCGATCGCGAGATCTTTCTGTCCCCGGCGGGCGAAGCAAGCCACCGCTGGACGCCGCGGCAAAGCCCGACCCCGATTTCCGAGGCTGCCAATTCAAGTCCCGCGGAGTCCGCGGGACCTACTGCGCTCGCGGAACCTGCCAAGTTGCTGGCCGCGCCGGCCGCCTGGTCCCCGTATCGCTGAACGGCCCCTAGCGAATACGCTCTGACCATGAGCGACATCGACATCCAGCCGCGGGACGAGCACAACGCCCGGCTGATCGGCAACACGCACCCGCCCGGCTGGCAAAATCCGCAGCCGCGAGCGCTGTACGACCTGGTGGTGATCGGCGGCGGCACCGCGGGGCTCGTCTCGGCCGCCGGCGCGGCGGGCTTGGGAGCGAAGGTTGCCCTGGTCGAGCGCCACCTGCTGGGGGGCGACTGCTTGAACTTCGGCTGCGTTCCGAGCAAGGCCCTGCTGCGGGCGGCGCGGGCGGCTTACGACGTGGCCGCGGCCGGCACATTCGGCGTTCACGCGGCATCGCTGACGATCGATTTTTCCGCCGTCATGCAGCGGATGCGGCGACTGCGGGCCGACATCAGCCGACACGATTCGGCCGAGCGGTTTGCCGGCCTGGGGGTCGATCTGTTTCTCGGTCAGGCCCGCTACTCGGGTCCGCAAACGGTCGAGGTTGCCGGCGCGACGCTCCGCTTCAAGCGGTCGATCCTAGCCACCGGCAGTCGGGCGGCCGTGCCCGGCGTGCCGGGGCTCGGCGGCGCTAGCTGCTTGACCAATGAGACGGTCTTTTCGCTCAGCGAGTTGCCGCGCCGGCTGACGATCGTGGGGGGCGGGCCGATCGGCTGCGAGCTGGCCCAAGCCTTTCGCCGCTTCGGCAGCGAGGTGACCATCGTGCAGCGGGGCCCGCGGCTGATGCCCAAGGACGAACCCGCAGCGGCTGAGCTGATTCAGCAGCGATTCGAGCAGGAAGGGATTGCGGTGCTGCTCAATGCAAACCTGGTGCGAGCGGCTGTCTCTGCCAGCGGCAAGCAATTGACCGTCGAAGTCGCCGGCCGCGAGCTCCTCGTCGAGGCCGATGCGGTGCTCGTCGCCGCGGGGCGCGCGCCCAATGTCGAAGGGCTCGAGCTGGCGGCGGCGGGCGTTTCGGCAAATGTCAAAGGGGTCGAGGTGAACGATTTTCTGCAAACGGCCAACCCGCGGATCTACGCCGCGGGCGACATTGCCGGCAGCTTTCAGTTCACGCATGCGGCCGACGCCATGGCCCGAATTTGCCTGCAAAACGCATTCTTTTCGTTCGCCGGGCTGGGCCGCCAGCGGCTCAGCAACCTCGTCGTGCCGTGGACGACTTATACCGATCCCGAAGTGGCCCACGTCGGCCTGACAGCCGCAGCCGCAGCGGAGCAAGGGATTGCCATCGACACCTACCGCGAAGACCTAAGCCACGTCGATCGGGCCATGCTCGACGGCGAGACGGAAGGCTTTGCCGTGATCCACGTCCGCAAAGGAACGCCCCGCGTCGTCGGCTGCACGATCGTGGCCCGCCACGCCGGCGAGATGATCGGCGAAATCTCGCTCTTGATGAGCGGCGGCCTGACGCTGGCCGATCTGGCCCGCACCATTCACTGCTACCCCACGCAGGTGGAAGTGCTCAAGCGGCTGGGGGATCAATATCAAAAGAGCCGCCTCACGCCGCGGGCCGCCTGGCTGCTGCGGACGATCATCGGCTGGCGGCGTTAGGCGCGCCGTAGTCTTTCCCCCCGCGGGCAAAGAGCAGAAAAATCGCCAGCCCGGCGGCCATCATCGCCAGCGCCGCCCAGTAAGGCAGCGTTGGCCCCACGAAGAACAGCGGAATGGCGATCAGCGGGCCCACGACGCGGGCCAGCGCGCTCACGCTTTGGCTGACCCCCAGAATGCCTCCCTGCGCGTCCGGATCGCTCCGCCGACTGATCAGCGCTTGCAGCGACGGCGTCATCAACGAAAAGCCGACCACCTCGACCACCGAGGCGACGAGCAACAGCGGAAAGCGGCTCCCTTCGGTCGCCAGGCTGAACAGCAAAAACCCGAGCATCGAAACCACCGCGCCTGCCGACGCCATGCTCACCTCGCTGATCCGCCCCGCCAGCCGCCGCACCAGCAGCCCTTGAGCCAACGTGAGCGTAAAGCCGACGAAGGCAAAATAGAGGAGCACTTGCGGCAGCTTGAAGCCGAATCGCTCGCTTTCCAAGAGCAGCGCCAGCGTCGTTTCGTACGCGCCGAACGAAACGACGCCGATAAACGACATCAGCAGAATGGCGGGAAGCGATTTCGTGCCCAGCGCGCTGGTCCAGCTTTGCAGGTCGAACAGGGCGTGGCGAACGGTCGAGCGACCCGGTCGCAGAGATTCGGGCAACAGCAGCGCGGCGAGTAAGCAGGCGCAGGCCGAAAGTCCGCCCGCCACAAAGCCGGGCCAGGGACTGGTCGCCACGTCGCTCTCGCTTCGCGAAAAGATTAAAGCGGCAAAGCCCAAAAGTGGGCCAAACGTGAAGCCCAGGCCAAAGGCCGCCCCGATCAGGGCCATTCCCTTGGCTCGCGTTTGCAGCGTCGTCGAATCGGCGATGTAGGCCTGCGCGGTCGGAATGGTGGCCGAGGCAATGCCCGCCCCGATCCGCGAGATGAAGAGCCACGTCAGACTCTGCCAGATGGTGGCCAGGCCAAACAGGCCATAGAAAACGGCCGATCCGAGCAGCCCGACGATCAGCACCGGCCGCCTTCCCAGGCGGTCGGACAGCCGCCCCCACAGCGGCGCGAAGATGAACGTCATTGCCGAAAAGCTGGCCATCAACAGGCCGATCTCCCAGCCGTGCGTATCCACGCCGAACGTCTTGGCATAGATCGGCAGCAGCGGAATGACCATGCCGAAGCCGAGCAGGTCGATAAAGACCGTCAGAAAGATGATGAAGAGCGAGCCGCGGCTGGCAGGCGGGGCACCCTGCTGGTGCGAGTTCGGCTCGGGTTCTTCCTGGGTCATCGGCGGGTCGGTTCCGGCGGAATGGGAGGGAGGTGCTGTTATCCCGCATCGCCGGAATCTGCACAACTGGCCGCTGCAGAGTCGCGCTAGGCCAGCAGCTCCTTGATCAACTTGCCCCCGACCTGGCTGAGTTGCTTGAACCGGCCCTCGTGAAAGTAGGTCAGCTTATTGTCGGAGAGTCCCAGCAAGTGAAGCAGCGTCGCGTGCAGATCGCGCACGTGGTGGACCGTTTCGACGGCGGTGGCCCCCAGTTCGTCGGTCGCTCCGACGACCCGTCCCCCCTGCACGCCTCCTCCCGCCAGCCAGAGCGCCATCGCCCGCGCGTTGTGATCGCGGCCGGCGACATTGGCCCCACCGCGCACCCCGTTATCGGGCGAGCGGCCGAATTCGCCCCCCCAGACCACCAGCGTGCTTTCCAAGAGGCCGAGTCGCTTCAAATCGGCCAGCAGGGCGGCCATCGGCTGGTCGATCGCCCGGATTCGTTGCGTGTGGGCCCGCTCGATATAGTCGTGCGAATCCCAGCCCCCTTCGAACAATTGCACGAACCGGACCCCTCGCTCGACCAGCTTGCGAGCGAGCAGGCAGCGGCGGCCGAAACTGTCGGTCCCTTCCTGGCCGACGCCGTACAGGTCGAGCGTTTGCTGGCTTTCTTGCGCCAGATCCAAAATGCCCGGAACTTCGGCCTGCATCCGAAATGCCAGTTCATACGCTTCCATCCGCGCGGCCACTTCGGCGTGGTGCGGATTACGGGCCTGGTCGGCCTGGTTCAACTCGGCCAGCAGATCGAGGTTGGCCCGCTGGGCGGTGCGCGTAGCTCCGTAAGCCGGCGCGAGGTCGAGAATGGGAGAACCGCCGGATCGGAGCGGCGTTCCTTGAAAATGGGCGGGCAGAAAACCGTTCGACCAATTGGCCGCTCCCCCTTGCGGATACGCCCCCTCGGGCAGCACGACAAACGCGGGCAGGTTTTGGTTCTCGGTCCCCAGGCCATAGGTCGTCCAAGCGCCGAAGGCCGGGTCGCCGCCGAATCGGTTCCCCGTATTCATTTGATAGCAGGCGGTCGGGTGATCGACCGAATCGACCTGCAAGCCTTTATAGACGCACAACTCGTCGGCCACTTTTGCCAGATGCTCGAACCGATCGCACATCCAGAGGCCGCTCTCGCCCGCTTGATGAAATTCGAAAGGACTTTTCACGTAGTAGCGCTTGCCGCTCGACATGGCCGAGGCAAACTTGTCTTGCCGCGTGAACTCCTGCATGTGCAAGTCGGCCAGCTTTGGCTTGGGATCGAACGTATCGAGGTGGCTCGGCCCCCCTTCCATGAACAGGAAAATGCAGGCTTTGGCACGGGCCACATGATGCTGCGGCTGGGCGGCGAGCGGACCAACCGCGGCCACTGGCGGCGACGACTCGTCGGCTTGCAGCAGCATATTAAGCGCCGCAGCCCCCAGGCCGACGGACAAGCCATAGAGGAAGTTGCGACGAGAGACTGAGCTCGAATCAGCGAACATACAAAAACTCGTTGGAGTTGAGCAGCACCAGGCAGACGTCGGCCAGCGCGCGAACCTCGGGCTGCACCTGCCAGGGGAGCAGATCCCGCTGATAATCTTTGAGCGGCGACAGGTCTTCGTCCCAGTAAACCATTTCGCCAGTCAATTCCTCCACCATGCCGCGGCGCACGCTGGTCGGCAATTCGGTCGGCGTTGGCGGATGCGCTCGATGGTGCGCGGTCATTTTCGTCAGGTGAGCCAGGCAGCGGGCTTGCTCGGCGGGGGAGATTTCGCGGCCGTAAACCAGTTGAAAGGCCGCGGCGAGGCGAGGCTCCTCCGATGCATGTTCGCGTTGCAGGCGGGCGGCCATCGCCAGCGCCCGATTGGCCGCCTGTTCGCTGTTGAATAGGGCAAACACCTGCGGGGTGACCGTGGTTTCATCCCGCCGCTCGCACGAAGCCTCGCTGCCGGGCCGGTTGAACACTTCGAGCAATGGATCGGGGAGGGTCCGAATCCGAAACGCATAGATCGTCCGCCGGTTCCGCTCGGCCGGAGTCCGCGACGGGAGATAGGCCGGCGCGACCGACCCCATGATGTGCCGCGGTTGCAGGGCAACTTCCCAGTTCATTTCGGGATAGACGCCCGGCCCCCCCGCTGCGCGATTCAGCTCGCCGCTGGCCAGGAGCATCGCGTCCCGAATTTCTTCGGCCGAGAGCCGCCGCGGCGGAAACCACGCGAGCAGGTCGTTCCGCGCGTCGATGGCTTGCAGCTTGTCCATGTCGGGACGCTGCGAGCTTTGCTGGTAGGCGGCCGAGGTCATGATCAGGGTGTGCAGCCGCTGGAGCGACCAGCCGCGATCGATCAACCAGGTGGCCAGCCAGTCGAGCAGTTCGGGATGGGTCGGCCGGGCGCCCATCTTGCCAAAGTTGTTGGGCGTGGCGACCAAGCCGCGGCCAAAATGCTGTTGCCAGACGCGGTTGACGATGACTCGCGCGGTCAGCGTGTTGTGAGAGCTGGCGATCCACTGGGCGAGTGCCAGGCGGCGACCGCTGGAGTCGCTGGGAATCGTGTTCCAGGCACTGGGCGCGAGCGCCTCGTTCGAACCCGCCATCGCACTCAACACGCCGGGCGAAACCGCCTCGGACGGCGACTCAAGCGCGCCGCCGGTCAAGATGTTGACGACCTGCACCGTTCCCTTGGGCTTCGCCGGCACGGCATACAGCGGCTTGAGCGACGTGTAGCCGTTGGGCGGGCCGGAATAGACCGCCAGGGCCGCCGGCTCGAACCGCTGCAACTCGCGCTCCAGATACATTCGCGACTTCTGCTGGATTTTGCGGAGCGAGAGGTCGGTCTTGGTTAGCCCGAACGTCCCCCCCAGGTAGTCTGCTTTCGGGCGCTCGCCGGCAGGGATCTCGTCCAGACTTTTCACGCCCCGCTCGGCCAGAAATGCGGCAATGGCCTCTTTGTTCTTTTGCTTCAAAGCCTCCTGAGCGGCCAGCACCCGGTCGAGCCGCGCCTGCACTTGGGCCCGCGCTTCCGCAAAGTGCCGCACGTTTTCGCTCGGCAGGAACTCGGCGCTCCGCTGGGCAAATTGCACCGGGGCGAAAATCGCCTGCATCCGGTAGTAGTCCTTCGTCGGCAGCGGATCGAACTTGTGATCGTGACACGACGCGCAGCGCAAGCCTTGCCCCAGCAACGACACGCCGACCTGGTGGGTCACGTCGTCCAGATACTGCTGCCGCGTGACCGCCGCCACCGTCATGCCGGTGTGCTCCCACGGCCCCATTCGCAAGTAGCCCGTCGCGATGAGCAGCTCCGGATCTTGGGAATCGAGCTCGTCCCCGGCGAGTTGCTCGCGAATAAACTGATCGAACGGCTTGTCGGCCTGAAAACTGCGGATGACGTAGTCGCGATAGCGCCAGGCGTGCGGCCGCTCGAAATCGTTCGAGAAGCCGGCCGTGTCGGCATAGCGAACCACGTCGAGCCAGTGTTGCGCCTGCCGCTCGCCATAGTGGGGACTTTCCAAAAGGCGCTGGATCGTTTCGGAAAATGCTTCTTCCTCACTTACTCCACCGGCTGGCGGCAAGCCGGTCAGATCGAATGCGGCCCGCCGGGCGAGCGTGGTCGAATTGGCCGGCGGGGCAAAGCCGTCGATCCCCCGTGCCCGGAGTTTCTCCAGCAAGAATGCGTCGATTGGATGCGTTGCATGTGTTGGAACCTCGGGACGGCGTATCGGCCGGTAGGCCCATACGGCGTCGCTATCGTACAGGCGCGCGTCCCAGTCGTTCGACAGACCCCCGCTGGTGGCGATCCGCACGCCCCCCGGTTCGCTCGCCCAGCCGTCCGCTGACCTGGCGGGACCAGCGGCGGTTGCTGCCGGCGCTTCCCATTGGGCCCCGGCTACTATCCAGCGGCGCAGCGTGTCGATTTGCTCGGCCGAGAGGCGATCGTTTTCTTTGGGAGGCATTTGCAGGGCGTCGTCTTGCCAGGCCACGGCGCGCAGCAGCGGGCTTTCGTCGGGCTTGCCGGGCATGATCGCCGGCTGGCCGCTTTCGCCGCCGCGCAACGCTGCCGCCCGTGTCCGCAGGTCGTAATTCCCTTGCAGGTCATCGGCGTCGTTGCCGTGGCAGACGAGGCACTTTTCGACCAAGATCGCGCGCACCGGGGCAAACGCTCCTCGACCTTCGCCCGCGGCTGCCCGATCGTCGCCGGCAACGAGCAGCGCCAGCGTTAGAATTCGCACGACATTTCGCATAGTCTTCCATCCCTACCCTATTGCTCGATTGTAATCGCCGGCAGGCCGAGCCGCTGGCGGCAGTCGTCGAGGATCTGGCTGGTGCGGCTGGCGCCGCAGCGGCTGACGCCGAGCGCCCGCACCTGGAGCAGCGTCTCGAGATCGCGCACCCCGCCGGCCGCCTTGACCTGCACGTGCGGCGGCGAATGCTGGCGCATCAGCTTCAGGTCGTCGAGCGTCGCCCCGCCCGTGCCGTAGCCGGTGCTGGTCTTGACCCAGTCGGCCCGCAGTTCGCCGCAAATCTGGCAGAGGCGAATCTTGTGCTCGTCTTGCAGGTAGCAGTTCTCGAAGATGACCTTCACCTTTGTGCCGCCATCGTGGGCCAGCGAAACGACTGCGGCAATGTCTTGGCGCACCTCGTCCCAGGCGCCGCTGAGAACCTGGCTGAGATTGACCACCATGTCCAGCTCTTGGCCGCCAACGGCGATTGCCTGGCGGGCTTCCGCCGTTTTTGTGGCGGTGGTGTGGCCACCATGCGGAAAGCCAATGGTCGTGCTCGCCTGCACCGTGCTGCCGCGAAGCATCTCGGCGCAGCGCCGCAGATAGTACGGCAGGATGCAGACACTGGCCACGTCGTAAGCCAACGCCAACCGGCAACCCGCTTCCAGTTCGCTCGCCGTCAGCGTCGGCATGAGCAGCGAGTGGTCGATCGTTTTGGCGATCTCGGCGTAGGTATAGTTCATCTTGGAGGAGAATAAAGGACGCTATCGTGCCAGCAAGGAAACGCGCCGCAATCGTACTCGATGCGTCGCAAAACGAGTAGCACTTGGCGAATATGACCACCGCGGCAAGCTGCCGCAGTCTTGCGCGGGCTAACGACACGTTGTCGCACTGAGTCCAAGGTTGACGTTCCAAGATTGACCCCCCGCTACCACTTTGTACAATCACGGGTGGTCGCGTCGGCCGCAAACGATTCGCACCCTGATGCCCTCTTCTTCCATTGTTGCGGCCGGTCGCGGTGGTTCTTCTCGCGCATGGCGCTGCGAAGGCAGGGCAATCGTCCCGAATCCCTCGCGGTGACACGGATGTACGTTCGGAATTTCGGCACGCACGCGCTCGTCCAGACGCCAGCCAAGGTGAACTTGTCGCTGGAGGTGTTGGGCAAGCGAGCCGACGGCTTTCATGAGATCGAAACGCTCATGATCGCGGTGAGCGTCTACGACACGCTGACGTTCCGCGCGAGCGACAGCGGCCAGATCGTGCTTCACAGCCGCTGGGGCGCGGGTCTTGCCGCGCAGGCGAACGCGCGGCGGCAAGCGGATTGCGACGGCGGGGAAGAACCGTTTGGCGACTTGCCCGCGGGACCGGAAAACATTGTCTGGCGAGCAGCCGACCTGCTGCGAAGACGTGCGGGAACGTCCGCCGGCGCGGAGATCCACTTGCTCAAGCGAATTCCGGCGGCGGCGGGGCTGGGAGGCGCGTCGAGCGATGCCGCGGCCCCCGTGGTTGGCC
>JBBDYF010000298.1:0-10755 GCA_040901775.1 Pirellulaceae bacterium
GGCTGGGCCTGGCCATCGTCGAGCGCTTCGCCGCGGCGCATGGGGGCCGCGTCACGGTGGCCAATTGCCCGGAAGGGGGCGCCGCCTTCACCCTGTGCATTCCTCATTCTGTCCGCTTGCTGGAGAAAGCCGCATGACCACCACACTGACCAGCAAACCTCTCGCGCTGCGACCCACCGCCGGTGGCAACCGCTTGCCCGCCGAGTCGTGCAGCGCCTCGCGAGGGGGCGCTGGGCACTTTCCGGACGCAATCGGCCGCATTCTGGTGGTGGACGACAATCCGCGGGCCCGGCAGTCGATGGCCGATGCCCTGGCGGCAGCCGGGCACGACGTAGTCGCCAGCGCCAGCGCGATCGAGGGCCTCAAGTTGACCGACAAGCAAGATTTCGAGGTCGTCATCACCGACCTGCAGATGCCGGGCATGGACGGACTGGCGTTCATCCGCGCGCTTTCCGAGCGGGGCTGCGAAGCGCAGATCGTCATGGTCACGGCGTTCGCCTCGGTCGCCTCGGCCGTCGAAGCGATGCGTTATGGGGCGTTCGACTACATCGAAAAACCGTTCGACGTGGAACAACTCGAACAACTGGTCGCCCGGGCGCTGCGGCACGGCGAAAAGGTCGGCCGCCGCTCTAGCATCAGCGCGTCGCCTCCCGTCTGGGAAGCACTGATGGTCGGCAACAGCGCTGCCCTCCAACTGCTCAAAAGGCGGATCGCCCAGGCCGCCCCCACCGACGAGACGGTTCTCATCTCGGGTGAAAGTGGCACGGGCAAGGAACTGGTCGCCCGCTGCCTGCACGCCGCCAGCCGGCGCGGGCCCCGAGCCCTCGTCAGCCTGAATTGCCCGGCCCTCTCGCCCCAACTGATGGAGAGCGAACTGTTCGGCCACGAGCGGGGAGCGTTCACCAGCGCCGATGCCCCGCGCGTCGGCCGCTTCGAATTGGCCGAGGGGGGGACGATCCTGCTGGACGAAATCACCGAAATTGATCCCGGCTTGCAGGCCAAGCTGCTGCGAGTGCTGCAGGAACGAACGTACGAGCGGGTCGGTTCGAGCGAATCGCGGCGGGCCGATGTGCGGGTCGTGGCCACGACGAACCGCGACCTGCGAGCCGAAGTCGCTGCCGGACGGTTCCGTCAGGATTTGTACTACCGGCTGAACGTGGTGCCGATCGAGGTGCCCCCGCTCCGCCAACGAACGGGGGACGTGCCGCTATTGGTCGAGCACTTCCTGGCGGCTGCCGCCGAGCGACTGGCGCGGCCCTGCTGCGAGCTGTCGGCCGACGCCCTCGACCTGTTGGCCAACTATCACTGGCCCGGCAACGTGCGCGAGCTGGAAAACCTGGTGACGCGGGCCAGCGTGCTGGGCCAGGGCCGGGTGCTGCCGGCCGACGAGCTCCGCATGTGGTTGCTCGACCCGACCCACACGGGCCTGGAGCAGACCGAGTCGCCGGCCGCGATCACCGCCGGCATGAAGCTCGAAGACATGGAGCGCCGGCTGATCGAGGCGACGCTCGATCACTTCGACGGCCACCGGGCCAAGGCGGCCCAGGCCATGGGGATCGGCATTCGCACGCTCTCGAACAAACTGCGCCAGTACGGTTATGCCCCGCGGGCGCGCACCTTTGGAAAGGCCGGCTAGAAATGCCCCAGACTCGCAGGACCGGCAAGACCTGCCGGAACGGTTCGGCAATTCTTGCCGCATCGCGGATCGGCGACGCGCCGACGGTAACCGCCGCGCGCCGAATTCGCCGTTTGCCCAAGCTCGCCCAATTCCCGCCGCTGGCGCTATTTAAGGCGCTGGCCCGCAGTGCCAGCCGGTTCCGTTTGCGCCCCGCTGCCGCTAGCGGCACGCGGCTTGCAACCGCCAGACATTCCGCCAGTCAAGCCGTTTGAGGATTCCTCGATGATGCCCGACCTGTTTGGATCGACGAACATCCCCGCCCTGGGCGAAGTGTTGAACTTTGCCCAGTCGCGGCACACGGTGCTGGCGGGGAATATCGCCAATGTCAACACGCCCGGCTATCGCACGCGCGACCTTTCGCAGGTCGCCTTTCAGGAAAAGCTGAAGGAAGCGATAGCCCGCGCGCGAGATACCGGCCGGCCGATGTCGCCGGGGCAGGCCCAGTCGGACGACGGCGAAGCGATGCGCGAAGTGCGAACGTCACTCGAAAACCTCTTGTACCACGACGACACCAATCTCGACCTGGAAAAGCAGGTTGCCGAGATCAACAAGAACCAGTTGCTGCACAATTTCGCTTTGACCGTCATGACCGATCAGTTCGCGCTGCTCGAATCGGCGATCAGCGAACGAGTCTAGTAGCTCCCTAGCCCCTAGCCCTAGCCCCTAGCCCCTTCCGCCCATGATTCCCGCCATCGACATCAGCACCAGCGCCCTGGTCGCTCAGCGAACCCGGATGGACGTGGTTTCGAGCAACCTGGCGAACCTCTCGTCGCAGGTGCGCGACGCCAACGGCGAGATGCAGCCCTACGAAGGGAAGTTCGTCGTTTTTCAGACCGACGACTCGGTGGGGACCAAGGATGGCGCCGTGGGGGTCAAGGTGGCTTCGGTCGAGACCGAGCGCGTCGAGCCGCTCTATCGCTGGGAGCCGGGACATCCGTACGCGATCAAGGACGGCCCGAAGAAGGGATACGTCGCTTATCCGCAAATCAACATGACGGCCGAAATGGTGGACGCGTTGGTGGCCGCGCGAGCGTACGAAGCGAATCTCGGTGCGATGGAGATCAGCAAGAACATGGCTCAACAATCGTTGCGGATTTTGGGATAACAGCGGCAAGGAACTGAAACATGACCCCGATTCATAGCCTGCAAGCGCCGCAGATTACTCCGCCGCTCAGCCCGCCCGCGCTGCCGGGGGCCGAGGCGACGGGCGGAGCGCCGTTCAAGAACATCCTGCTCGAAGCGCTCGACCAGGTGAACTCGATGCAGCAACAGGCGGACCAGGCGGTCGAGCAGTTGGTCACGGGGGGCGACGTGAACCCGGCCGAGGTGCTGACGACCCTGCAAAAGGCCGACATGTCGTTCAAGCTGATGCTGCAGATTCGCAACAAGCTGGTGCAGGCCTATCAGGAAGTAAACAACATCCGAATTTGATCGTTCCAGAAGTATTTGAGTTGGTCGTGACACGGTGGCGACGGCAAGCAGGCGGCTTGCCACAGGGCGGAGCGAAATGGATTTCCTCAATAAAGCGTATGCACAAGCGGCCGAGCTGTTCCGCTCGCTGTCGCCGGGAACACGCATCGCGGCTGGCCTGCTGCTGGCGGTAATCGTGATGAGCCTGGTCTATCTGTTTCAGTTTCAGGTGCCCAGCGGCGACGAGTACCTGCTCGACGGCAGGCCGTTCTCGGCGGCCGAAATGACCGCCATCGAGGCGGCGTTTGCCCAAGCCGGATTGAACGACAGCACGATCGTCGGCAACCGCATTCGCATTCCCCGCGGCCAGAAAAGCGCCTACCTGGCGGCGATGGCCGACGGCAGCGCCCTGCCCGCCGATTTCTACAAGCATCTGGACGACGCGATTGAAAGCGACAACCCCTTTGCCTCGAACAAGTCGCTCGAGATCAAGCGGGCCAACGCCAAGATGAAGGAACTGGCCCTGATCATCTCGCGGATGCACGGCATCGAGTCGGCCACCGTGCAGTACGACGAAGAGGTCAAGCCCGGCCTGTCGCGCGGCAAGCAGAAAACGGCGATGGTCGCGATCTGGCCCTCCGGCGGCACGTTGGACGAAAACCAGGTCAAGGCGATTCGCTCGGTCGTCACGTCGGCTTACGCGGGGCTGAGCGGTCAGATCGTGACCATTACCGACATGATCAGCGGGCAAACCTACGGCGGCGGCAGCGGGCCGGGAGGCATCTCGGAAGGCGAGAGCATCTATGCCAACCACAAGCAAAAGTACGAACGCGACTGGCAGCGCAAGATCGCCGAGCAACTGTCGATGATTCCGGGGGTCGTGGTCGGCGTCAACGTCGAGATGAGCCCGGAAATCCAGCACAGCTCGACCACGACCAAGCTCGATCCCAAGCCGGTGACGCTTATCGCCAAGGAGTTTACCAAGGAGTCGGTCACGCAGCTTCCTAACAGCGCGGGGCGGCCGGGCGCGCAGCCCAACGGGGTCGGCAACCAGGCCGCTTCGGTCGCGCCGCTCGTCGCCGCCAGCAACGAATCGACCACCAACGAAACGCGGTCGGACGTGCAGAACCTTCCCGGCCACGAACAAATCTTGCAGCAATTGGCGCCGCTGGTTCCCAAGAAGGTCACCGCGGCCATCGACGTGCCGGCCAGTTACTACGCCAAGGTCTGGCGGAAGAAGAACCCGGCTCCCGACGGGCAGCAGCCCCAGCCGCCGGACGCCGCCGGGCTGCTCAAGATCGAAACCGAGACGGTAAACCGAATCAAGGAAACGGTTCGCAACCTGCTGCCGCCGGTGCTCGTGGGGACCGATCCTTACCCGCACATTACCGTTTCCACCTACACCGATCTGCCGGGGTCGCCCGCTCCGCCGCCGACGCTGGCCGCGCAAGCGACCGACTGGCTGGCCGACAACTGGCGCTCGGTGGGGATGATCGTACTCGGCCTGTTCAGCTTGCTGCTGGTGCGGAGCATGGTTCGCTCGACCGCCGGAACCCCGGCCCCCGCGACGGCCGCCGTCGAAGAAGGGCCGCGGCTGGCCACCGCTCCCGAGCACGAGGACGACGAAATCGAACCGGCTGCCCAATTGCGGCGGCGGTTCCAGGCTTCCGGACCGGATTTGAGGACGGAACTACAGGATCTGGTGAAAGAGAATCCGGATGCCGCCGCCAACGTGCTGCGGATGTGGATCGGCGATGCCGCCTGAGGAACTGAATCGCAACCCGCGCCCCAGCCGCTACGCCCCAACATGAACCCGATCGCAGGAACCCGATGACCAGCCAGCTTCCTCTCGCCATCCGCAAAGCCGCCGTGCTGATCGCCGCGCTCGACGAGCGCGCGGCCGACGCCCTGCTCGACCAGATGGGGCCGGAAATGTCGGCCCGCGTGCGGTATGCCGTCATGGAGATTGGCGACGTCCCCGCCGGCGAGCAACAAGCCGTGCTGGCCGAGTTTCTACGCGGCAAGCGGACGAATCAATCTTCAGCCGCGAGGCCCGCGGGCGAAGCCGGCGTTGAGCTCGCGCTTTCCGAGCCACTGTCCGCTGCGCCAACGGTCGAGCAGGCTTCGCGGGCGTTACGGCAAGACCCCTTGCGAAGCTTCAGCTTTCTGAGCGACGTGCCTCCGCGCGAAACGGCCCGCGTGCTGTCCGGCGAACATCCGCAAACGATCGCCGTGGTGGTCGCCCTGCTCGAGCCACACGTCGCCGCCCCGCTGCTGGAATGTTTGTCCCCCTCCCTGGCGACCGACGTTCTGGAGCGTCTGGCGGCGACCGATCCGCCGGCCGCGGAAATCGTGGCCGATATCGAGCGGCAGTTGCGGCTCGATCTAGCGCCATTCCTGTCACCGGCCGCTACCCGGCCGCGGTCGCTCGGCAATTTGCAAGCGTTGTTGAGCGCGATGGACGCGACGGCTCGCGAGCGCGTGCTGGCCGGTCTGGGCGAGCGGAACCAGGCCCTCTCGCGCGAGCTGGGTTACCGGCGACCCGCCGCGGCATTGGATCGGGGTGTGGACGATCGCCAATACTCGGTGGATGCGCTGCGGTATCGGATCGAGCGTCCGGCCGACGGTTCCCAGGCGAGTGACTATCCTACGCTTGCGCTGCCGGTTGCCCCGATCGAGTTCGACGACCTTTCACAACTCGGCGATGACGCCCTGCGGCGGGTCTTTGCCGCCGCCGATCCGCAAGTGGTTTTGTTGGCGCTGACCGGCGCGGACGAAGCCCTGCTGGCTCGAATCCTGCGACAGTTGCCGGCCCCAGCCGAGGCGACGCTGCGTAAGCGGCTCAACCATCCCGGTGCCATTCGACTGAGCGACATCGAGCAGGCGCGGCAGCAGTTGGCGGAACTGGCCGGCAAGCTGGCGGCCGAGGGGACGATCCGATTTTCAGGCTCGCGGCATTTTGCCGCGGCCGCGTGAGGAGCAGGATCGCCATGGCAGGCATCATTAAAGTCGGTCAACGAGCGTCCGCGGCAGCCGTCGCGGCGAGCACCGCCTACCAGTTCGACGACATGGGGCAGGCCTATCTCGACCGCGTCCGGGGCGAGGCGGCAAAGATCATTGCCGACGCTCGCTTGGAGGCCGTCCGTCTGAAGGCGCAAGCCGCCGACGAGGGAAAGCAGGCCGCCCTGAAAGCGGTCGAGGCGTCGCTGCGCACCCGGATCGATCAGCAATTGCAGTCGCTGCTGGCGGCGCTCGGCCTGGCGGTGCAGGGAATCGAACAATCGCGCCAGGCTTGGCAGAAACACTGGGAGGAACAAGGGATTCGCCTCGCCACGGCCATTGCCAGCCGCCTGGTGCGCCGCGAGATTCGCCATGCGCCCGAGATCCCCCTCGACCTGGTGCGCGAAGCGCTGCAACTGGCTGCCGGCAACCAGCGGATCGTCGTTCGGATGAACCCGGAAGACCACACCGCGTTAGGACCGCAGGCGGAACTGCTTGCCAGCCAGTTGAACCAGATCAGCCGGCCCGAGATCGTCGCCGATCCCGCCATCACGCCCGGCGGCTGCCGGGTCGAAACCGAATTCGGCGCGATCGACCAGCAATTCGAAACGCAATTGGCACGCCTCACCGAGGAACTGCTGAGTTAGCCTCCATGACCACGCTTTTTTCACAACTCGACGCGATCTTGCCCGCCGGACTGACGGGCAGCATCGTCCGCACCGAAGGGATGACCGCCGCGGTGGCGGGTTTTGCCGCGCCGGTCGGCGCCCTCGTCGAGATCCAACGGCAGACCGGCGGCCCGATCGAGGCCGAAGTGATCGGCTTTCGAGGTCAGACCACGCTCGTCTATCCGCTGGGCGAAATGACCGGCGTCCGGCACGGCAACCGCGTGCGGCTGATGCGCACCTCGCGGACGATCCGCGTCGGGCCGGAGTTGCTGGGCCGAGTGATCGACGCCCGCGGCACCATCATCGACGACCGGCCCGCTCCGTTTCTGGCCGAGCGCGTGCCCCTCTCGCGCACGCCCCCCCCCGCGTGCGAGCGGCCCCGGATCGACGCCACGCTTTCGACCGGCGTGCGGGCGATCGACGGCCTGTTGACCTGCGGCCTGGGACAACGGATCGGCATCTTCTCCGGTTCGGGCGTCGGTAAAAGCGTGACCCTGGGAATGATGGCTCGTTACACCTCGGCCGACGTGAGTGTGATCGGCCTGATCGGCGAGCGAGGCCGCGAGGTGAACGATTTTCTCCAGCGCGATCTGGGACCCGCGGGACGGGCCCGCAGCGTCGTTGTCGTGGCGACGAGCGACCAGCCGGCACTGGTGCGCGTGCAGGCGGCGATGACGGCCACTTCGGTGGCCGAGTACTTTCGCGACCAGGGGAAGAACGTCCTGTTGATTATGGACTCGGTGACCCGGTTCGCGATGTCGCAGCGCGAAATCGGCCTGGCCGCCGGCGAGCCGCCCACGACGCGGGGCTATCCCCCCAGCGTCTTCGCCATGCTTCCCAAGCTGGTCGAACGGGCCGGCCGCAGCAGCCGGGGGAGCATCACCGCGTTTTATTCCGTCCTGGTCGAAGGGGACGACACGAACGAACCGGTCAGCGACGCCGTCCGCGGCCTGCTGGACGGGCACGTGGTGCTGTCGCGGCGGTTGGCATCGCAAGGGCATTATCCGGCCATCGACCTGCTCGAAAGCCTCAGCCGGCTGTTCACCGACTTGGTCTCGACCGAGCAGCGAGCGGCGGCGCAGATCATCCGCGAGCTGTTGGCCGCGCATCGCGATCACGAGGATCTGATTTCGATCGGCGCTTACCGGAGCGGCGCGAACCCCACCGTCGATGCCGCGATCGCGATGCGGGACGAGATCAACAATTTTTTGCGGCAGGCGATCGAAGAAGGCTCGTCGGTCGAATCGGCTCGGGCGCAACTCGTGCAGCTTGCCCAGCGATGTGTCGCCGCTCGCAAGACACCCCCCACGATCCAGCGAGCCGCAGCCGAGGCGGTCGTCAAGCCGGCGGCAGCCAGTCCCAAGCAACCCACCATCATCAAAAATAAGTAAGCGTGAATGGATGCCACGCCAGGGCGTTCCCTACAAACTCCGTACCCCTAACCCCCAGCCCTAGCCCCTTTCCCACTCATGGCCACCTTTCACTTTCGCCTCGAAACGCTGCTTCGCCTGCGCCTGGAAACGCGGGATGCGCGCCGCGCCGACCTGGTCAAGGCGCAGCGGGCCGAGCAAGCGCTCGAGGCGCAGGGCGACGAGCTGGCCCAGGAGCGGCAAAGCACGGACGAGCGCTCGCGGCGGCTCGCCGCCCCAGGCACGGCCGACATCGACGCCTTGATCGGTTCGCACCGCTATCAACTGGCGCTGAAGGCGCGCACGGAGCACCTGGCGAACCAGCTCCTGCAGGTGCAGGCCGAAGTGCAGAAGCGCCGGCAAGCACTGGTCGAAGCCGACCGGGAGGTCCGCGTGCTCGAAAAACTGCGTGAGAAGCAGCACGCCGCCCAGCGGGTTCGCGAAGAGCGGCTCCAGCAGAAGCAACTCGACGAACAGGCGACGATCGGCTTTACCCGCCGGGAGGCGTCCGCATGAAAGGGGCGCTCAACTGGCTGGCGACGCTCGTCGTCGCGTTCTGTATCGGCACCGTCATTTCGTTGGCGGTGTTGCTGGGCATGTTGTGGTGGAAAGGGGCGCTCACCGACCAGCGGCTGCTCGAAATGGTCGCCGCGCTGCAGGGCATTCCGACGACCAACGTTTCGCTGTCAGGCAGCGTCGACCCGGCGGCCGACGAACAGCCTTCGCTCGAACAGATTCTCGAGCGGCGGCTGGCCGCCAGCCTCGATTTGAATCTTCGCGAAACGGCGATCGACAAGTCGTTGGGCGATCTGCGCAATTTGGAAGCGCAGTTTCGCACCGAGCGCGAGCGGCTCGATCGCTGGAAGCAATCGTTCGATCAACGACTCGCCTCGCTGGAAACGCAAACGACCGTTGAAGCTTTGCAGCAACTTCAGCGGACGATCGAGTCGATGAATCCCAAACAAGCCAAAGACCAGATCCTGATGATGCTGAAGGAAACGTCCACCGGGCCCGACGACGAACCGATGCGCGACGTCGTGACGATCCTGAAGACGATGCCCAGCGACAAGCAGCGGAAGATCATCGGCGAATTCAAGACCGAGGAGGAGAAGGAACAACTGGCCGCAATCCTCCACGAGATCCGCCTGGGAATGCCCGATGCCGACCTGATTCGCGACACGCGCAACCAATTGCAACAACAACTTCAGCCGGAGCGGTAAACCCATGAACCTGCAAGCCGCCGATCGGATCGGCCGAATCTCGCTGCTGGACGTGCTCCCTGCGGCTGGTCCAGTCCCGGAGCCTCCCACGGATCGTAGGTTCGATGCCGCGCTCGCCTCGCCGCCGGCCAAACGGACGTCGCCGGCAACTTCGCCCCCAGCGGAGAGCGCGACTCGGAAGGATACGCCGCGCAGCGATCGCGACGACAAAACCGCGGCCGAACCGGCGTCGGAAGCAGACGAGAACCCAGACCATTATCCGGCCGTCACCACCCAGTCAACATCCCAGTCCGCCGACGAGCCCGCCCAGGAAGAGGACGAGGCCGACGACGACAACGAACTGGCCGACGCGCTGGTAACGCCGCTCGTTTTGCTCGCCGAATTGCCTCCCGCGGCACCCTTGGAGGAAACGGAAAGTCCTGCGGCCGACGAGGCGATCGCCGGCAAGCAGGCCGCGCTGTTGCCGGCAGCGCACGCGGCCGCCGAGCTTTCGCCCCCTGCCAGGCCGGTGGATGCCGCAGCAACCCAGCCCGAGAAAGGGGTCGAGCCGGCCGATGTCGCTTTGACTGGCGCTGCGGTCTCGGCCGAACTGGCGGCGACCGCCCGCTCGCAAGCGACCGCAGCGCAACCGGCGGAAACAGCGTTGCCCGCGGAGATTTCAGAGCTGATGGAGGTCCCAGCGGCACCGGACGAGGTCGAGCCATATGCCCTCGGCGGCCGGAACGACTCGCGGGAAAAATCCGAGGAGTCGTCGCAACCGGCGGAAGATCGGCCCAGCAGCGATCCGCTCGCGGAGACTCGGGCCGACCTGTCGGCGACGATGGCTGGCGCGGCTAGCGCCGGCGAACCTGGCACGCAGGATCTCGTGGCGGCTGCGGCTGCCTCCGCTCCGGCCGCGGATGCGCCGCCCGCGTCGTCGGCGCAAAACAATCCTGCTACCCTCCCCGTTCAGCCGCAGCCGCTCGCGCGACTTTCGCCCGACTTGCTGACGGCCGCAGCGGGAAGGCCCGGGCGGGACGAAGCGGCAGCTCCAGTGGATTCGGCCCGCCTGCTGCATCGCGTGGCCCGCGCCTTTGCCGCCGCCCAGGAAGTCGGGGGCGAAATTCGCCTCCGGCTGAGCCCGCCCGAACTAGGGTCGTTGCGGTTGGAAGTCCGCGTACAGGATGGCGTGATGGTGGCCCGCCTCGAAACGGAGACTTCCGCGGCGCGTACGGCCTTGATCGAGAATTTGCCGGCGCTGCGCGAACGACTGGCGGAGCAAGGAGTGCGGATCGAGCGGTTCGACGTCGATCTGATGCAGCGCCAGCCGGGGGGAACCCCCGATCGGCAGCCCGACCAACCGGCGCAGCCACCGGCGCCCACCCCGGCCT
>JBBDYF010000298.1:10765-11289 GCA_040901775.1 Pirellulaceae bacterium
GGCCTCGCCGCGCGAGCGGCGGCCGACGACGCTGGTGGATGCCACGGGCCCGCGGACGCCGCTGGCCGGCGAGAACGATCAACGACGACTCAACGTGGTGGTGTAACGAGCACGAACCCCGCGGGGAAGCTCCCGCGGCAAATCTGGAGAATCCATGTCACGCATCAACACGACCTTTCCCGGCCCGACGCCGACCGACACCTCCGACAAGCCGCGCGAGCTGAAGGACCTCGACGTCGATCAGTTTCTCAAGCTGATGATCACCGAGCTGACCAACCAGGATCCGCTCAACCCGATGGACAACGCCCAGTTGGTCGAGCAAATCGGCCAGATTCGCACGATCAGCGCCACCAGCCAGCTTTCCGACGCGTTGATGTCGGTGACGACCGGACAAAGCCTGTCCACGGCCAGCAGCCTGATTGGCAAGGAGGTTTCGGCCTTGACCGACAAGAACGAAAACATCACCGGGGTGGTCGATCGGGTCTCGGTCGATGTCGATCCCAAGGACAACGACAAGCGCTCGT